>JAUNDR010000045.1 GCA_030525985.1 Slackia sp.
GCCCTCCTTCTTCTGATCTTCATTGACGTAAGCCGTCATGTTTTGTCTCCTTTCATAGAGGTGAAAGGAGCGCCCATTTCGGGCTTGCATACCTGTTCGAAACGGGTATTCCGTCTTTTCTGCGGTCTGTGCGCAAGCTGCGTCGCCGCATTGCAGGTGGCTTATAATGCCTTTGCTTGTCGGTCGCCTTGCCGATTCGATTGTTTTCGCCAGAAGGATCGCTTTATGTTCAAGATAGTGCTGTGCGCGCTTGCGCTTATTCCGCTTGCGCTCGTCGTCCGCAACAAACGCCTGCGTTTCGAGCCCATCGCCCTCGTGCTCGCTGTTTTGTTCGCCTTGTTCCAGGTAGTCGGCCATTCATATGAGCATTACGGAACGTTCCGCGCGATATTCGACGTTCCGGCCGAGGCCGCTTTGGCTCTTGCGGCGATGGTTTTTTACACGTCGTGCTTGTATTGCGCGCTCGCTCTTGCGTTTTCGTGGGCGGATGCCGCGGCGGGGCGTGCTGCCGAACGCGTGAAGGCGGGTTCGCTTGCGCGGTTCCTTCCGTTTTGGGCGACGGCGCTCATGTTGCTGCTCGCGTGGCTTCCGTACCTGATCGTGTTCGCTCCCGGCTCGTTTACGTATGACGGCATTTTCCAGATGGATATGTGGCACGGATTCGCTCCTGCGACCGATCACCATCCATGGGTCATGACCGCCCTGATGGGGTGCGTGTTCGACATCGGCCGCATGCTCGGGTCCGATAATCTGGGCGTCGCTCTGTGGGTGGGCGCGCAATCGATCGTGCAGGCGATTGCCTTGGCCGCTTCGGTTTCGTGCATGCGCCGCATGGGCGCTTCGACGCCCGTTCTTGCGGTCGCGCTTGCCTTTTTCGCCATAGCTCCTGCGTGGGGGACATACGCCCAGGCGTTCCTGAAAGACACCCTGTTCGCGTCGTTGTTCTGCCTGTACGTGCTGCTGCTTGCCGAGCATTGGATGCATGCGCGTCGAAGCGGCGACGTTCGACCGCGTCTTCTCGTCATGTTGGTGCTCGTGGGCATTGCGCTGTGTCTTTCGCGCCACAACGGCGCGTATGTGGTGGTCCTCACCATGCCGTTCGTCATCGCCTCGATGCCGCGCCATGTGCGCATGAAGGTTACGGGCGCGTGTCTTGCTCCGCTTGTCGTGTTCGTCCTGGTTTCCCGCGTGGTCTATCCCGCGATGGACATCATCCCGAGCGGCAAGCAGGAAACCCTGGGCGCGTTGTTCCAACAGACGGCGCGCTTCATCAAAGAGGCGCCCGACGATGTGAGCGATGCGGAGCGCGAGGCGATCGCTGCGGTGCTCGATTACAATGCGCTTCCCGATCTGTATTACGGATCGCGCAGCGATGCGGTGAAGGCGACCTATACGGGAAACGACGAAGCGCTGGGGGATTATCTCGCGGCGTGGGCATCTATGGGCATACGGCATCCCAGCATTTACGTCGATGCCTTCCTGAACGGCTGCTACGGTTACTTCTATGCCGATGAAAGTTGGACGCACAACACCTGGGATTATCGTTTGTACAACTACGGATCCATTCCCGGCATCGAAGACGATTTCGACGTTTCGTATGTTTTCGACGAAAATGCGCGCGGGGCGGTCATCGCGTTTTGCAACGGATGGCAGAACGTTCCTCTGCTGGGTCTGACCGGGCACTGCGGCATCTACACGTGGCTTTTGCTTATCGCCGCAGGCTACGTCATCCGCACAATGCGCTGGAGAACGTTGTTCGTGCTGGTTCCGAGTCTCGTGCTGCTGCTTATATGCTGCGTGTCGCCGGTGAACGGGTACCTCCGCTACATGCTGCCCATCATGGCGGCGTTGCCTTTGCAGATGTGGTTCTGCGTCGCCGCTTCGGAGCGCGTGCCGAAGCGCCGATAGGGCAGGGGGAGGTCGGGGCGGCGCGCTTCGCGTTCCGAAATCTGCCGAAATCTTGCTGCCTCTGTGCGCTTATCGTGCCACGAAGCTTTTCGGTTGCGAAGGAAAACCCGCCGCAACATCATGCTGCGACGGGCTTTCGTGCTTCGAGTGAGGCGGGTTTTCGGATTCGGGTGTTTTCTCGAACCTACGCCCTGCCGAACGGATTGTGGGCGTCGATGTCGGAATCGTTGTCCAAAACGGCGGGCGTTTCGCCGTTGCTATAGACCATGCGGTCGGGGTTGAACGGATTGTCCTCTTCCGCGATGGTCATGGAGGCTTCGTCGGCTTCGATGGGCAGGCGCAACACCGTGCGCAGCAGGTCTTCGTAAATCGACGCGGTCAGCTCGGCGAAGGCGGCATGGGCTTCGTCTTTGTACTCGACCAGCGGGTCGCGATGGCCGTACGAGCGCAGGCCGATGCCCGCTTTCAGATAATCCATCTCTTGCAGGTGTGCCACCCAGCTCACGTCGATGATGTGAAGCATGATTTGGTTGCACAGCGAGCGGAACTTCTCTTCGCCGAGCGCATCGCGCTTTTCCTGCACGATTTCTGCGAACAGGTCGGAAAGCGCCTCGTAGACCTCGTCGTTTTCAGGGTCTTCGCCAAGGTGGTCGGCGATGTCGAAATCGCTGCGGCCTGCGATGTCGGCCGTCCAAGCATTCAAGTCGTCCGTATCCCAGTCGTCGATCGGCAGCGCCGCCGGGCATGCGGGCTCCACCGCCCGCTCGAGCGTGGCGTCGATGATGTCGGGCAGCAAATCGCAGACGTCTTTGCCGTCGAGGATCGCATTGCGCTCTTTATAGATGGCTTTACGCTGCAGATTCATGACGTCGTCGTATTGCAGCACCTGTTTGCGCGAGTCGAAGTGGATGGATTCGACCTGGTGCTGCGCAGTGTCGATAACCTTGGTGACCAGGGAGTCTTGCAACGGGATGTCGTCGGAACCCTGTTTTTCCATCATGGCGGAGACGGCCTTGAGCCTGTCGCCTCCGAAGCGGCGCAGCAGGTTGTCTTCCAACGAGAGGAAGAAGCGCGATTCGCCCGGATCCCCCTGGCGGCCGGAGCGACCGCGCAACTGGTTGTCGATGCGGCGCGATTCGTGGCGTTCGGTACCGATCACGTAAAGACCGCCGAGCACGCGCACGGCATAGCCCTCGCTTTTGATGGTGTGGTCGGCGTATTGCTGGGCCGATTCCACCTGCCATTCCACCGGGTTTTCAGGATCGGCGCCCAGTTTCAGCAGCCACTCGCGCTTGAGCTGCTCCTCCGACCCGCCGAGCAGGATGTCGGTGCCGCGGCCTGCCATGTTGGTGGCGATGGTCACCGCTCCTACGCGGCCTGCCTGCGCCACGATGCTCGCCTCGCGCTCGGGATTTTTCGCGTTGAGCACCTCGTGTTCGATGCCGCGTTTGTCCAGAATGGCGCTCAGGCGCTCCGAGGCGTCGATCGACGTGGTGCCCACCAGCACGGGCTGGCCTTTGGCATGGCGCGTCTCCACTTCACGGGCGACGGCCGAGAACTTCGCCTTCTCGGTGCGGAAGATGTAATCGTCCTGGTCCTTGCGGATGACGGGCTTGTTCGTGGGGATGGGGATGACGGGCAGGTTGTAGATCTGGCGGAACTCGCTGTCTTCGGTGAGCGCCGTGCCGGTCATGCCCGAAAGCTTCTCGTACAGGCGGAAGTAGTTCTGCAGCGTAATGGTGGCAAGCGTCTGCGATTCGGGTTTGATTTCGACGCCTTCCTTGGCCTCGACGGCCTGATGGAGGCCTTCCGACCAGCGACGGCCCTCCATGATGCGGCCCGTGAACTCGTCGACGATCTTCACTTCGCCGTTTGCGACCACGTAGTCGATATCGCGCTTCATGGTGAATTGCGCCTTGAGCGCTTGCTTCAGGTGGTTGGCGAGACGCCCCGAGATATCGGCGTACACCTCGAAGCCGAGCTCGCGTTCGACCTTGTCCAATCCGCGCTCGGTGGCATAGATCGTGCGCTTCTTCTCATCATATATATAGTCTTCGTCCGCCTTGAGCAGAGGCATGATTTTCGCGAAGCGCAGGTAGTCGTCGGCCGCGGCTGCGCCGAGGCCCGAGATGATCAGCGGCGTGCGCGCCTCGTCGATCAGGATGGAGTCCACCTCGTCGACGACGGCGAACGTATGGCCGCGCTGCACGCGGTCGGCCGCGGAAGACACCATGTTGTCGCGAAGGTAGTCGAATCCGAATTCGGAGTTGGTGCCGTAGGTCACATTGGCGGCGTAGGATGCACGCCTGCGCATCGGTGGCATCTCGTTCAGAATGACGCCTGTGTCCATGCCGAGGAAGCGGTAGATGCGACCGGTGTATTCGGCGTCGCGTTTCGCCAGGTAGTCATTCACCGTGACGACGTGCGTGTTGCTGCCGTCGAGCGCGTTGAGGAAGCACGCGGCGGTGGAGACGAGGGTTTTGCCTTCGCCCGTTTTCATCTCGGCGATGCAGCCGCCGTTGAGCGCCAGGCCGCCGATGAGCTGCACGTCGTAATGGCGCAGCCCCGTGGTGCGGCGGCTTGCCTCGCGGATGAGCGAGAACGATTCGACGATGAGGTTCTTCTGCGGCTCGCCCGCGACGGCGCGTTCGCGCAGCGCGTCCGCAATCGACCGCAGCTCTTCGTCGGTTTTTTCCTGCAGGGCCGGTTCGGCGGCGTTGATGGCGTCGACAAGGCCGAGGTAGGGCTTGAGGAACTTGTCGTTGCCGAAAGTCAGAAGCTTGGAAACAAATGCAGCCATGAAAGCGCTTTCTCGTAAATGACGGGGATTCGGTTCAAAGCACGTATTTTACGCCAGAAGCCTCCATTCATGCAGATGATGGAGGATTCTGCACGAATGGAGGCTTCCGGTTCCGGCATTTGCGGCGTTATCGGCTCTTGCGCGCGCCGAGGCGTGAAACCGCGGCATGCGGGATACGCATGAACGCGTTGCCGAAACGATAGCTTTTCGATGCGCGTACCGCTGCGATCTCGGCACGCAGGGCGGCGTTTTCCTCCTCGAGCGCAGCGCGTTTCGCATCGGCCTCTTCGGCGTGACGCCATGCGCGCGCAATGTCCTTGCGCAACGTGCATTCGATATGGGATGCCGAGCGCGGGAAGTAGACGAGCTCGCCCGTGGGGCGGCGGCGGGGCGCGTCGATCGTCGCGAACAATTCCTCGAACGCGCTGTCGACAAGCGCTGCCGCATCGCGACGGCGCTGCTGCAATGCTTGCTTGTCGGCTTCGTCCCAAGTTGCCGCCGCGCGCAGGGCGCGCACCATGGCGTCGTGGCCCGCATCGAGTTCGAGCAACATATCTGCTTGGTCGAAGCGGCGGAAATGCGCCTCGATTTTGTCGTTGTAGTTCAGGCCGACCGCCGGCTTGTCCAGGATATGGTGCAGGATGGAGCAGTGCAGGCGCATGGCGAAGGCGAATTTCGATTGCGTGACTATGCGCAGCAGCTCGGCTTCGGCGGGGCGCTGCTCGATCAGGCGGGCGACGGCGGGGTGCTTCATATGTGCCACGACCTCACGATGCAGTTCGACGTCGTCCTGGTCGAACGGCAGCATGACGGCGGCGAGTCCGGTTTCTTGCGCGATCGTGTCGATTGCGCGCGCGATGCGCTGTGCGAAGTCGACGGGGTTGCGATGCCAGCGGCGCAGCGACACGACGAAGAATCCGTCGGTTTGCTGCGCGGGTCCGCCCGCCACGGCTTTGCCTTCGACGTATGCACGGGCTCCGAGCACCAGATCGGCACGCACGTCGATCTGGCTTTCGGGCACGTCGCATGCCATGAGCAGCTCGCGCGTATGCTCGTCGCGCGGCAGGAAGCGCGCGCCCGAGCGGGCGATGAGATTCACCGCGATCCGCGTCGGCCGATTGTCGATGGGACCGGCGCCGAATCCCAGATACACGGAAGGCACGCCCAGGCTGCGGGCGAGCAGGCAGACGGCCGCCTGGCCTGTGGGTTCGATCCAGGGGTCGAGACAGAATTCCATCTCTCCGGCGGTTCGCCCGAGCGGGTCGTCGAAGAGCAATCCGCCGCACAGCACCATGGCGGACGCTTGTTCGAGGAAGGCGCGCACCTCGTATTTGCGGTCGGGCGTGGTCGCCTGATACCCGTATTCGTTTTCGATGACACCGGTATTCGCGCCGATAACGTGGAACGATGCGTCGGGGTAGCGTTTTTCGATGCGCGATACGGTGGAGGTGAGCAGCAGGTCGTCGCCGAAATTGCGCGCGCCGAACCAACCGTACATGACCACCTTGGTCGAGCGATTTTCCCGGGAAAGCACGCGCGGTCGCTGCATCCGCGCGTCTTCCGATCGCGCATCGAGGGCGTCGTCGATCGCGGTGAGGGCGTCGTCGATCGCACGCTCGAGAGGAGGCAGCGTCATGAGGGCGTCGCGTTGGCGGGTGCGCAGCTTCTCGGTTTCATCGTCGTCGTTCGCAAGGCGCTCTATGAGGCGGTCGAGGTCGTCGGCATCGCGGTAGAAAGCCTCGGCGAAAAGCGCGCGCGCATCGTGTTCCGACGGATCGTCGGCTTCAAGGGACGCCTCCTCTTGCCGGTAAAGCACGACGGCGCCTTCCGCTATGCGCATCGCGATATGCGCTTCGGATGGGGTGTCGTTTTGTTCGGCATCGACGATGGCGAAACGCGTCGTGCGACGGAAAAACGCCCGGTTTTCTCCTGGCTGCGCGACGTCGAAGCAATCCTGCCATGAGGGATGGAATGCGAGAGAGCGCAGTCCGCCTGCGGCGCGTTTCGCGGCATCCATCAGCGCTTCGCGTTCGGGCGTGCATTCCTGGTCGAACGATAGGGAATCGCGTTTCGCCTCGGGATCGGAAATCTTGGCGCGCAGGTAATCGGAATCGACGGAGGCGGGCATGCCGATGACGGACGGCGCAGGTGCGGTTTCGGCGATGGCGCGCTCGACGGCTTGCTTGCAGCGCGTGCCGACCGCCAGGATGAAATCGCCGTCGGCATGCGCTGCCTCCGTGGGACGCAGGGCGATGACGCCGCTGGCGCACGATGCGGCGACGGCGGCGCCTATTTCGTCGCGCCATCGGCTCCAAGCTTCGGCGGTCCAAAGCGCCACTGTAGGATGAAATGCCTTGCAAACGGCGGAAAACGCCGCTTCGGCAAGCTCGTCGGGCGGGCGCCAGAGGCGCACGGCATGGCCTTGGGCGGCGCATGCGTAGGCAAGCCGTGCATGCCAATCGGTTTCGTCGGGTTTGCAGGCGGCAATGATGAGGACTCTTGCGAACACGGTGAACCTTTCGGGTTATTCGGTCTTGCCTTTCAGGGCGCGTTTGACGGCGGCGGGTCCGCGCATGAAGAAATTGCCGATGCGGTAGCTCTTCGACGCGCGCACGTCGATTACCTCCTGTCGCGCTTCTTGCGTCTCGGCGCGGCTTGCGGCAAGCGATTCCTCCAGCTCATCGATGCGGCCGCGTGCCCATTTTTCGACGTCGCGCGTGGTGCGCTCCGCGGCTTCGGCGCGTTCTTCCGCCTCGCGTACCCGGTGGGCGTCGTAGGCGCGTGCCTGCTCGGAGCGCTGCTGTTCGCGCCGATAGAGGAAGAACAGGTAAGGCTGTTCGCCTTTCAGGACGTTGTCGTAGAAGGGACGATAGCGCTGGTGGATGAGCTCTTCGTTTTTCTGGACGATGACGAGCAGGCGGTCGGTGAACGAGCGATGCAGCATCGAGAATTCGTCGAGGTCGTAGGCGGTCGATGTCGCGTATTCCGCCACGTCGAGCACGATGTTGCAGAAATGGAACATGTTGCGCTCGAGCACGCCGTGCTGCGCGGCGAACGACCTGACGTGCTCGAGGGCGTCGATGCCTGCGCATCCGCGCGTTTTGCGCGTCAGGGTTTCGCCTCCATCGCGGCGATAGTGATAGAGGCGGTCGGGCAGAAGCGCGATGCGTTTTGCGAGGAACAGGGCCTCGTAGATGAAGGCGAGGTCTTCCGAGGTGCGCAGGTCTTCGTGGAAAGCGAGCCCGCATCGGTCGATGAAGTCTTTTTTCAGCAGGATGCGCCAAACGTTCGGGGTGATCAGGTAGGGGGAGGGAAGCTCCATGTCGGCAAGCGAGAACGCCTTGTCGTAGAGTTTTTCGTCGGGGCATATTTCGCGCGGCACGTATACGTCGGTTTCGCCGTAGTACTCGTCGAATCCGAAAACGGTCATTTCGGCCTCGTGCTTCGCGGCGGTCCGAAGCGCTTTTTCCACAAGGTCGGGCGCGATGAAATCGTCGGCGTCGACGAACAGGACGTAATCGCCCTTCGCGCGCTCCATGCCGCGATTGCGCGCCGCGCTGACGCCTGCGCATTGCCGGTGCTCCACGAAAACGCGCGGGTTCGATTTGGCGACCGCGTCGAGGTATGCGCCCGAATCGTCGGTGGAACCATCGTCGATGCAGATGATTTCGGCGACGGGGGAGGTTTGGGCAAGGATGGAATCGATGCATGCGGCAAGGTGCGGCATGGCGTTGTGGACCGGCACGACCACGCTGACACGTGCAGAACCGCGGTTTTCGGCGTGGTCGATAATCGCGGTCGCGTCCGTCGACGCATCGGTCTGCGCGGTGTTCGCGGGTTCGGAAGACAGGGGCTGCATGGGACCATCCTCAGGGTAAGCGGCGATGCCTCGGGCACGTCGCGGATTTGCATTGCCGAAAATCCGATGAGCGTGTGTCGGAAGATGCGGCGCACGTTCTATCGAACGGGATTATAGACCGAAAGCGCTTCGAGCGCGTCGGCGCGCTCCATCAACCCGCTTTCGAGCGCATTCATCATCACCTGGGCCATCTGGGCGCGCGTGACGGTTTCCAGCGGAACGAGGAACGCGCCTTCGGGCGTGACCTTGCCGTTGATGATGCCGATATCGGTCGCCCAAATCATTTCCTCGAGCGCCCACGGATGGGTGTCTCCATGGTCGGGCAGCGCGTCGAAGGCGCTGCGGTCGGCGGCGGCGAGGTCGGCGTCCGCGATGCGCGCGATGATGATGGCGAGCTGCTCGCGCGAAAGCGGGTCGTCGACGCCGAACGTGCCCGTGCCGCTCAGGCCTTTCATCACGCCCGTCTCGACGGCCCAGTTGACAGACGGGGCATACCACTGGCTCTGGTCCACGTCGGAAAGCTCGGCGGGATGCGCGCCGGCTCCGTTTCCGAGGTAGTTGTAGAACACCTGCGCCGCCTGGGCGCGGGTGAGCGGCTTTTCGGGCTCGAATATGCCGTGATGGCCGTTCATGACGCCGCGTTCGTGCACGTAGGAGATGGGGGCGTAGAAACAGTCGACTGCGGAGACGTCGGCGAAGGGGCTATGGTGCGCTTCGAGGTATTCCAGCGCGGCGTCGGCATCGAGGGAGCCGTGGCTGCCGCTGCCGGAGCGGTCGTTCTCGGGGTCGTCGATCGGGCATGCCGCGGCGTAGAGCGCTGCGGTCGCTTCATCCACGGTGGCGTTCGGCTCGGCTGCGAACATAAGCGCGAAGGCGGCGGAGACGATCGGCGCGGAAAGCGAGCTTCCCGAAGCCCGCGTGAACGCGGCCGTGCCGCCCGCGTCGCTTGCGAGCGGCGCCGTGATGGCGCGGCCGGGTGCGCCGATGTCTTTGTATTCGTTGTAATCGGACCAGACGATGTTCGTGCCGTCAGGCTCGAGCGCGGTGACCGACACGCAGGCGTCGAGGTCGGCGGGGTAGAGGCGCTTCGTGTTCGGTGTATCGACCTGATTGCCGTTGCCGCCTGCGCATACGGTGACGATGCCGTATTCGTTTTTCGCGCGTTCGATCTGCTCTTCGAGGCCCTTGTCGAGCGTTTCGTCTTTATCGAGCATCGATTTGCTGTACGAGCCCAGGCTCATGTTCACGACGCGCACGTTCGCATCGGTGCTTTTTGCCAGCGTGAAGAGGTGTTCGTATGCCCGGATAAGCGATGCCGAGGTGGTTTTCGGCTTGGCGGCGTTGTCGTCGCATACTTTGACGGGGACGATCTTCGCATTGAACGAGGCGCCCGCCATGCCGAATCCGTTGT
The DNA here is from genome assembly GCA_030525985.1 of Slackia sp. GTDB lineage: Bacteria > Actinomycetota > Coriobacteriia > Coriobacteriales > Eggerthellaceae > Slackia. The sequence goes on from JAUNDR010000045.1 coordinate 9,979, forward strand.
TCGCCACCGCGGCGGCGGCTCCTGCGACCGCCGTGCCGTGAAAGCCGTTGAACGCATTCTGTCCGTCGGCGTACAGGGGCGCGTTTTCGTAGGAGTCCCAGGCGTATTCGGTCAAGACATTGGCGCCGAGGTCTTCGTGGGCCGCCATGACCCCGGTATCGAATACGGCGATGGCCGCATCGCCGTCGGTCGTCGTGCGGTTCCAGGCGTCGTCGAAATTCGCCTGGTAAAGCCAGTATTGATTATTGCGTTCGTTCGGGTCGGAGATGCGTGCGAAGGGATCGTTCGCGGCGAGGCGAGCGAGCAGCTCGGCGCCCTCTGCGGTGTTCGATGCGCCCGCTTCGGGCTCTTCGACTGCATCGATGAGTTCGTAAACGTAGTTAGGCTGCACCGCCGTGACGCCGTCGATGGATGCGGCGGCCGACAGCGCTTCGTCAAGGCTTTGCCCGTCGGCAGGCTGCGCCGTCACAGCCACCTCGTCTTCGGCCACGACGAAGCGCGATTGCTCCTCGATGCCTGCGGCGTCGAGGCCGAGCGTCAAGGCATCGTTCGCAGCGCCATCGGCCGAAAGGGTATCGATGCCGGCATCCGCTTCGGCGAAAATCAGCAGGCCGTCGGCGGGGGTTTCGCCATGCGGGACGGTTTCGACGCGCGGCGCGGCGGACTGCGGTCCTTCCGCGCGGCTTGCGTCGTCGGCGCATGCGGCGCGGGCGGGCAGCGCGAAGCCCGAAAGGGCGAGCGTGCATGAGAGGAGGGCCGCGGTCGCATTGCGCGTGCAATGGCGGCGTTCGTTGCGTGGGAAGGCGGCGGTGCGCATGATTTCCTCCGTTCGACGTGGTTGCTGTATTGTATATCTTCGAGAAAGAACGATTCGGGTCGGTCGGGCGTGCGAGGGCGGGGCGTCGGCTGGCGCTTCGAGGCGCGATCGCCGAATCGCATCGCGCGGATAGGGTGGTTTTGTGCAGACATTTTTGGTGACGGGCGGCGCGGGGTTCATCGGGTCGAATTTCATTCGGCTTTTGCTGGACGAATGCGACGATGCGTTCGTCGTGAACGTTGACCTTCTGACGTATGCGGCCGATCCGTGCAACCTTGCGGGCGTCGAGGGCGACGGGCGGTATGCGTTCGTGCGGGCGGATGCGCGCGATGCCTCCGCGATGGCCGGGGTGTTCTCTCGGTTCGCCCCCGATGTCGTCATCCATTTCGCCGCCGAATCGCACGTCGACCGCTCGATCGCGCACCCGTTGCTGTTCCAGGAAACCAACGTGGGCGCGACCGTGGCGCTTTTGGAGGCGGCGCGGTCGCATTGGGAACGCGGCGGCGGTTTTCGCGACGGCTGCATGTTCGTGCACGTATCGACCGACGAGGTGTACGGCGATCTTCCGCTCGAGCCGGTTCGACCGACGGCGTCGCGTGCAAGTACATCGTCCGCGTGCGCGCCTTGTCCGTGGGACGTCGATGCGTTTTGCGAGGATGCGTCGCTTCGTCCGCGCTCGCCGTATGCGGCTTCGAAGGCGTCGGCAGAGATGTTCGTGCGCTCGTATGGGGAAACATACGGTCTGCCCGCAGTCGTCGTGCGATGTTCCAACAACTATGGGCCGCATCAGCACGAAGAGAAGCTTATTCCGAAAGCCATCGCATGCGCGCTTTCAGGCGAGCCGTTTCCGCTTTACGGCAGCGGCGCGAACGTGCGCGATTGGCTTTACGTGAAAGACTGCTGCCGCGGCATTCTGGCGGCGATGCGGTACGGACGAGCCGGCGAGGCATACAACCTCGCCGGCGGCTGCGCGATGGCGAACCTGCAGCTCATCGATGCGTTGCGAGCGGCGTTGCGCGATGCGTCGGCAGGCCGCCTTGCGCTTGGAATCGAGCATGTCGCCGACCGTCCCGGACACGACCGCCGCTATGCCATGAACGGCGAGAAAGCGGCAGCCGAGTTGGGATGGCGCCCCGAGATGCCTTTCGCCGACGGCCTGCGAACAACGGTCGCATGGTATCTGCGCCGCTATTTCGGTGAGGCGTAGCTGTCGTCGACGGTTATCTTGCAGACGGCGTCGGGCTTGTGTTCGCACACGATGGCGGAAATGCCCGGGCTGCGCGTTCTCGGACTCGCTTTGCCGAGGCGTTTCCTTTTCGCGTTTCAGCGCTGAAGGCTGAGCGCTTCTGCCGGAGGGATATTGCGCAGCAGTTCGGGATGCTCGAAAAGTTCGAGGCAGGCGAGGTCCTTCGATTCGAGTCGATGCTTCGCGTCATGGAGCGTGTTTTCGAAAAAGCGAACGAGATAGCGCAGCGTCGGCGCTATCTTCGCCTTCGCATTGCGGTAGTTCGCGCGCACGAGGGCGTTTCTGAAATAGCGCGCATGCTCGGTGAAGGGGTCGTTGTCGATATCGAACCCCAGATAGTCGAGGTAAAGCGCGCCGAATACGGCGATCGTGCGCGTATTTCCCTCTTCGAAGGGATGGACCTGCCAGATATGCGCGATGAAGGCGCAGAAGTTCTCCAAATCGTCGCCCGTCATATCGAATCCGTAGGCGTGCGTCATCTCGCGTTCGAAAAACATCGCAAGGGCGTTATTCGCGAATTCGGGCGCGCCGTAAAGCACGCTGTCTCCATTGAGAATCGCCTCTTTCTTGACCAGTTGTTCCGTTTTGATTCGGCCGGGAGCGTAAAAAGCGTCGTCGAAATCCTGGAAGAGGAACCGGTGGATATAGAAGAGGGCCGACGGCGTCAGTGCGAACGCCCTATGCATCAGCAGTTCCGTGATGCGGTGGCTGACGAGGTCGGCTTCTTTTTCGCGATTGCCGGTCGGCGCGGCGGCCGATTCCCGTTCTTGGTAATACGTGCGAAGCGCAATGCCCGCCGCATCGAGCGTCATCGTTCCCGAGACGGTGTCTTCGGCGAGCGAGCGCAGGTACGGCGAGGGCTGCAATCCGTCGGTTTCTTGCAACCCGATGGCGATGTCCCATGCATTTCGCAAGTCGTATGTGCGGTTGTGCGGTTCGTAGGGGAAATCGTCGTGCTCGTATGTCGCCATGGCAGCCTCCCGTCGGATATCGCTCCTGTTTCGCAATGACTGTAGCGTGATGACATGCTGTTGCGTCGTATTTCACGGATTCCCCGTCGAACGCCCGCGCCGCATCGGGTTCGACCTGCTGCGCGTCCGTGCTCGCACGCCGCTATTTCGGCGAGGCGTAGCTGTCGTCGACGGTTATCTTGCAGACGGCGTCGGGCTTATGCTCGCGCACGATGGTGGAAATGCGCTCGGCCAGCTCGTCGTTGCCGAGGGCAAGGCCCGCAGGGCGAAGCACGTCGAAGATCACGTTGGTGTGCGTGGGGCCGGGCACGATGCGCAGGTCATGGATGGTGAGCCGTTCGTCGATGCGGCGGATGTTCGTCGCGATCCATGAGCGCAGGTCCCCCACGGCGGCATCGGAGGTCACGATGGGGTCGTAGTGCAGCACCAGCAGGAGATTTTCCTGCGTGCGGAAGGCGTCTTCGATGTTGTCGATCACGTCGTGGCTTTCGAGCGGGTCCATTTCCGCCGCCATTTCCACATGGGCGCTCGCGAATCGGCGGCCGGGGCCATAGTCGTGCACGATCAGGTCGTGGGTGTCGATCACGCCCGGATAGCCGGTGATCTTATCGTAGATATGCTGCACGAAGGCGGGATCGGGCGCTTTGCCGAGCAGGGGATCGATCGTGTCGCGTATCAGGTCGATGCCGCTGTATACGATGAATGCGCCTACGGCCAGGCCCGCCCAGCCGTCTACGTTCACGCCCCCGAATTCGCCGAGAAGCGTGCAGACGAGCACGGCGGCGGTGGCGATGACGTCGTTGCGCGAGTCGGCGGCGGTGGCAAGAAGCGTGGCGGACGAGATGCGCGTTCCGAGGCTCCTGTTGAACGCCGCCATCCACAGCTTCACGACGATGGAAAGAACGAGCACCGCGACAAGGGCGCCGCTGAACTGCACGGGTTCGGGCGCGACGATCTTCCCGAACGACGAACGGATGAGCTCCACGCCGATGACCAGGATGAGCACGGCCACCGCCAGCCCCGAGAGATACTCGAAGCGTCCGTGCCCGTAGGGATGCTTTTCATCGGGCGGCTTGTTC
>JAUNDR010000002.1:0-53250 GCA_030525985.1 Slackia sp.
CCCTCGCTGCGCGAGCATTGTAGGAAGCATCGGCGCGCAAAGCAGTAATAAACCGGCAAAGCGTCTCATTATCGTCGTCCTCGAAATCGAAATCGGGAAATGCGAAGACAAGCATTTTCTGCTCGTATTTCATATCGGCATACACATCGGGGTTTCCTTCGCCGCTCAAATGACGATGGATGCTCGCGCCCATGTCATCCGACCGGGAAACGAATACATCCCTATAATCGTAAAGCCTATCATTAGCCGGTTTACCTTTATAGGTGGCGATAATGAAATACCCCGGGCTCTTCAATGGAGCCGCAGTGCCACCATCCAGGCTTGTCGCCCATGTATCTTCGAAATCGCCCGCGCTCATTTTGGCCGTAGCGCTCTGCAGTAAATCCTGACGTGCCTGCGCGAGCGCCTTTTCCTGAGCACGCCTTTCTACCGATGCCTTCACAGCTCCCGCCGCTGCATCGGCAGCATTTCCCGCGGCCCTTGCGACATTCCCGGCGGCATCACCCGCATGGTCGGCCGCTTTAGCCCCTACCGCAACGCCTTTCTTCACCGCCTTCTTGACGACAGGCGCAGCAACATCAGCGACGTCTTTGATCGTCTCCCTGTTATCCCAAGCCTTTTTGGCTACATGCTTTACTTTTTCCTGGACTTCGGGTTTTTGCACAATATCGATAACCGCGGCTGCAGCCGTAGCCGCTTTCAAAAAAGCATCTATCTTCGCCATCTCTCCTCCTTTGCTGCAACAAAATGGCCAATCGTCATCAGGCAAGCTCGTTACCGTTCTTCTCTTTCGTGGCCCCCATAGCTTCCGCCACCTGGCGACGCTTATTGCGAATGGGAGCACGCCAGGGACGGCTTTTGAACGCATCGATTTACTTGGACGTATTCACGCCCAAGATAGCGCCCGTCAACCATATCGCTAAAACCAGAACCACAACGGGAATCACACATGCCGTGATAAATCGGCGACAAGCATGAAAGAGCACAGCGCAATGAAGGCGGCCCTTCACGAAGAGCTGCCCAGAAACACATGTGCATCGAAACGCATCAAGAAAACCCGCTTATCGCTTTTTTGCTTCTTTTCTGATGGTTCCAATCTGCTTATCTTTACGCGTTTTCCTGCCATCTATATTGCGAATAGTACCGATTGGCAAACCGTGTTTTTTCTCAAAAGTTCCAACCGTACAATCGCTTCGAGTTTTCCTAAACAACCCCATAGCAAAATCTCCTGAAAGTTTTCTCTAGTCTATTTCATAATCGAATTCATCGGAATCGATGAAGAACTCGCCGGCATCCTCAAGCACTTCGGCACCCACTGCATTGTCACCGAGTCACTCGATTCCCCAGGATTCCGCTTCCCCTCTGGTCTCGAATTCCTCCTCATCAACAAACTTCCGATCCGCGAGTGATTCCGCATACGTAAGACATGCCCGTCCCCCCTCTAAACCATGCGCCTATTTTGCACGCATAAAACCGTAACTTCTCTCTCTTCGCAACGAACTGCGGCTCTCGATAGAGAGCCTCCATGAACCATAGCACACATACACTGGGCGGATGGACAACGCCCGCGAAAAGAAACGCCTCGGATCGGCAATCAGAACAGCCCGAGAGAATCAGGGCATTTCCCAGCGTCGCTTCGCCCTTATGACGGGAACGAGCCGCTCCTATCTTTGGAAAATCGAATCAGGCTCCGCCGATATGGGCATCGACATCCTCTGCCGCATCGCCCATGCACTGGGCGTCAAGGTGGGCGACCTCATCGATTTCTAGAACAATCCTGCCGTCTTCGTGGCTATTCGGCCGGATACCTCGGCGTAATAAAGAGCATCGGCTTCAGACAGCGTCGATTCGTCGATTTCGCCAAGAGCCGACATCGTTTCGGTGTATTTCTGCATATACGTACTGTAATCGGCCATGAGTGCCGCAGGATCATCAGAGCCCTTGTACTTCTCCATGAATGAAACGTACTCGTCGAAAAATGCCTCATAACTATCCATGGCATTTTTGAATTCGGGAGTGACGGCGCTCGCGGAAGAAAGATCCGCTCCCGCAGCAGGCTCCTTGCTTTCGGCAGCAGCTTCAGCCACTTCAGACGAGCTGCTAGCCTGCGACGACGACCCGTTCAATCCGAGAATTTTATCGATATCGAATTCTTTATTGTAGAAGCCGCTCATGACATCGGATCGATCCTGGTAAATATCCGACCTTGCGCGGTCTATTCCTTTGTATACGCCAGAACGAGCCCTATCGTAAGCCTTATAGGCATCGCTTCGCACATCGCTCACTTCGCTGTAACCAAGCGAATCCTGCGCATCAAGAATAATACCGTCATAGTAGGTATCATAAGCACTATCGAAAGCATCCTCGTAAATAGCGTCGTAGAGACCGTCGTATGCATCTTCATACACCGCGTCGTAATAATCGTCCAACGCCCTATCGAGAGCTCGGCCGTCCTCATGGTCGATAGTATTCACCACCGATTTGAAATACTCTACGCCGTTTTCGCGTGTCCTATCGCCCAGACTCACAACCTGCTCTTCCGCATAGGCATACCAGTCCTCAAGAACCTTCTGATTTTCGAGATAGCCCTCGTATGTGCCACCGATAGTGTTGTGAACATCTTCGAGCTTGGTGTTCAAATCGGATATGGTGGATTCGAAATCCGCTTGAATAGAAGCAATAATCCCTTCGGGCGAACCATCGTCGAGAGGCTTTTCTTCCTGCTTCTTGGATTCCGCCGCCATCCCTGAATTGCCGCCGTCGGTATTCGCCTGGTCGGCAGCCCCTCCTCCAACGCACGCGGATAGACCCGCCATTGCAAGACAGGCGCAAAGCACAACTGCCGCTTTCTTCATCATACGAATCCCCTTCTTTTACGCCATATACGCTACAGACGTAACTTTGAAGAATCCGCTCGGCGATTTCCTCAGTTGCCAACTGAATTTTGGGAAGAAAAGGGCGAAAATGCGTGCGCTACCACGGCTGGGCGTATGCCTCCACCGTTGCATACTCGGGAAGCTTTCCGCCCACAACCTCGAAGGTCGTCGATTCCCCTTCGGCGGGATAACCGACATGGCCCGTCGACCCGTAGACGATTTTCCCCGCGCCATTGCGCAAAACAACCGTCACGGCGATCTGACCCATCGACGCATCCGGAGAACTTCCGCCGAGATACGTCACTTCGCCCGTAAAATTCTCTCCACCGAAACCGTCCGACACCGCCGCCACATTGCCCACCTCGAACGCCGGAAGCTCCGTCGCGTTTTTCGATACGGCGAAATCATGCGGTCGAACCACCGTGAACTCGACGGAATCAGGCGCTGTTCCGTTGCCTGCCTGAGCGCCGAAATAAATCGTTTGACCAGGCATGATAATGTTAAGAACTTGCTCTTGAGAAAACAAGACGCCGCCAGAGGCATCGCGACCGACGATTTTCACCGTGGGAAATTCCACCTTGAAGCCGTCTTCGGCATTGCTCAAGACGAACGCGTAGTGCACGTATCCAGACGGAGCAACCGACCAACCGGACTCCTCAAGCGTCAGCGCCTCGAAAGCGGCGTCCACCTCGCTTTGCGACGCTATCCCCGTCGCCCACGAATCCTTCGCCGCATCGAAGCCCTCCTGAACGCCCGCCAGCGCGGCATCGGAAGCGATCTTTTCTTTTTCGGCATCCGACAAAACGCCGTCGTCGATCGCTTCGCCTTCCTTCTCTTGCTCCGCCTGCGAAAGGGCGGCTTGATAACGCTCCATCGAACGGGAGAAATTGCCCACGGCCAACATGGCAACGCCCGCAACGGCGGAAATGATCGTGATGGAAAGAATGCCTATTCTGATCGCCGCGCTGACGCGACTCTCGCGTTCCTCCCGTTTTTCCTGAGCGGCGAAATATCCCTGCGCCGACTCCTGCGCCTTTTGTCGCAAATATTCGTAATGCTTTCGCTGCGCGTCGGCAGAAGCGAAGGAAGATGCCGCGGAAACATCCCGTTCGCGCCCCTTCGAGGCATCGCCTTTGCCGGCGCATGCCGCCGCAACCGCTTCGGAAAATTCAGTCGCCGTTTGATAGCGCGCGCTCGGTTCGAAAGCGCTTCCGCGGCGCACCGCATCGGCAAGGGCAGGCGAAACGACCGTCGCATCGGCAAGCGCCTGCGCAAAATCGACGCTGCCCGGATCGGGGACCACACCCGTCAGCATATATCCCAGCATCTGCGCCATCGAATACACATCGCTTCGCGCATCCACGGACGCGAAACCGTATTGCTCGGGCGCCGCGAATCCCCAGGTGCCCAAAACCGCGACATCGCGCGAAGGTTCCTGGCCCATCGCCTGGGCGATGCCCAAATCGATGAGATGCGCCCCGTCGGCTGCAATGATGACATTCGACGGGTTCACATCGCAGTGGACGATGCCGTGATTATGAAGGCTGGAAACCGCTTCGCATACATCTTGCAGAATCTGCACCGCTTCGGACTGCGACAGGCGCCCCCGCGACGCCATGACGTGCTCGAGCGTGTCGCCCGGAATATAGTCGCATACAGAAACGAAGCAATCGGGCATCTCGTATGTCGCCGCAACCCGCGGCAGACGGGGCGATTTGCAACTGGGCAGCACCGCCCACACTGCGCGATTCGCAAGCTCTGTCGGAATCTTCTTTCGCACGAACGGGCCGGAGTCTTTGATGGTCACAAGCTGCGTCACGCCGGTGCGACCCTCGGCGAGCACCCGCTCGACACGATAGGAATCGTCGATCTCCAACGCATGCATGACCTGCTCTTCGTTCAATCCAACCATCCTCGTTCGCGGCATAGGTACGAAAAACCACCTTTTCTGATGCGTCCGCTGCACGCGAAAGCATGCCCGGACGAATATCGGACGAAATTGTAGGCAAGACGCCATAGCGCTTCATCAGTGCTCAACTGAATATTGAAAACGCGCGACCGACGAAACTGGTTCTCAACAGAGAGCCACATTCGACAAGGATATCCGAAATCGGCAGAATATGACGCGTCAACGCAGCGGACCGGTGCCCAAAAGCGTCCTTTCGTTGAAGCTCCACAGCTCGTCGTCGCATGCCGCACGCGTCATGCCGTGGTCGATGCACCAGACTATGATGGCATCGCGACGCACCTTCGCCCAGAGTTCCGACACGCCCGCCAAACGAAGCACGCGTTGCGTTTCCTCGAATGTGCAGCCCAACCCGAACGCGATCATAATCATTTTGTCTCGCCCGGGACATCGGCATTTTCCTGAGAAAATATCGTATACGACCGTCTGATGCACGCCCGACTCCCGTATTACCGCCGCCTTCGTCAATCCTTTTCGGCAAGAAGCTCGCCAAGATACGACTGGAGCGAACGTTCCATCGTGACGTCGTCGTCGAGATATTCCTGCGGACTCGCTGCGGCACGAAGGCGGGCAAGCAGGTCTTCCGTCAAACGTTCTTCAGGCATGAATCCTCCATCACTCGAACACATGGCGTCTGATGCTATTGCCTGAACAGCTTCCCCACATCGAATCCTTCCGAAAGCGCACTCGGCACCAGCAAAATGCCCTTTCCGTCTTTCGCGCCTTCGTATGCAAGGTTCATAGCGCGCAGCTGCATGGCTTTATCGCTTTTTTCGTACGTTTCGGCCGCTTCGACGTACATCTCGGAGATATCTTTTTCAATCTCCGCCAAAATGACGCGTGCATTTTTCTCACGCTCCGCCTGGGCCTCCTTCGAAAGCGCGTCCTGAAGTTCGCGAGGAATCATGATGTCGCGAATTTCCACCGAAAGTACGGTAACGCCCCATGCCTCGCACTTTTCCGACAAAGCCGCTTCGAGTTCGTGGTCGATTTGCTTGCGACGTACTGAAATGTCGGCGAGATTCAACTGACCGATGGCGTCGCGCATGGCGGTTTGCGCCGACCACAACACCGCCTTCGGATAATTCTCCACCTCGAGACAAGCCTTTTTCGCATCCCATACCATCCAGAACAGAACAGCGTCCACATCGATCGGCACTAAGTCGGCCGTCAAGGCCGCCTCGGCCGAAAAGGAGGAAGTCATTACGCGATGGTCGATATGAATCGCCACCGACTCGACAAAAGGTATACAGAAAAAGACACCAGGCTCCTTCACCCGATTGAACCGACCGAAACGCAACACCACCGCACGCTCCCATTGAGGAACCATGCGAACGCTCGAAACGCACAGAAACGCAACAGCGAGTGATATCGCCACGGTTACAGGCGAAAACCACGCCCACGTCAACGCGAAAGCAACCACAAACGAGAGCAGGAACACCGCAATCGAAAATGCATATACGCCATCGCGTGAAGCGTTGTTCACCTCGAGCTCGGTGGCCGCCACACGACGAACGCCATCGACCGATGGATACTCTTCTTTCTTTTTCTTAAACATACGCGAACCCCCTCCGCATACCGCATATGAGCGAATCGGCAGATGTCGGGCCTATCGGTCGAACAGCCCCGATTCCCCCAAACGCTTCTCGACAAGCCCTGCTATTTCCTGCCGAGGAACACCGAACTCCCTGCATTGTCGGATGAAATCATCTACAAGATATTCGATTCCTCCTTCGAGAGCTTCTTTTTCCTGCGTTGACGCATCGGAAACGAACGTGCCTTTCCCTCGCTTGGAAACGATATAGCCGTCTCGTTCGATGTCCTGGTAGACCTTGCTCACCGTGTTGTAATTAATGCCGAGCTCTACCGCCATCTCACGAACTGTAGGTAGCTTCTCATTCGGCGCGATTGCTCCCGATACGATCAGATATATCAGACGATTGCGCAATTGCAGCCAAATAGGAATGCCGCTCTCGTCATCGATAGAGATGCGCAAACGCGATTCATTATGTGCTTTCTCGAATTCCACCTTCACTCCGTATCTGCTCAGAGAATCCATCATAGCGACGAAGCATTCTTCCCGGCGCGACAACTCGCTCGATTCCTGAAAAAGAAAGCGCCGAGGGCGCATAAAGCAACCTCGGCGCTACGGGGAGGGAAAGCACCCCGATATGCAACGCTACAAACGGTCGACCTCCTCGGCATCTGCCGCAATGAACGCCTCGGTCGCATCGGCTAAAGCACGATAGAACTCCGTCGTACTCCTAACTCTCAGTTTCCGGCAGAAATCGGGCACCCACGCTGCCAAATGCCCATGAACGAACGCTTTCTGCTTAGCGATATTCTCTTCAAGCGCCACCGGATCATTCTCATCGAACGCCTCGATGGCACGACGACACAGAAGCGCCGCGAATTCCAATTCGACCGCAATATGGTCTTCGGGCATATGGAAGGTCTGCGCCTTGTCGACCCCTTCGGAGCGATACAAGGCAACCACTTCATCGCGCGGTTCCTGCATCATAAGATGCAACCCGCTTACCCACACCGATTCGAAAGGCGACACGGGATCGGCATGCATACCCAAAAGGCAACGAGCATAATCGCCCGCGAGGTCGCGACGCAGCGCCTCAACATCGTCCGAATGCAAGGCTTGTGCGAATGGGGCGAGCAAGTCATCTTCGGGCGAACACGCCGCTCGAAGCTCCTCGATGAATGCCGCATCGATCTCCTCGCGATACGCCCTCGAGAAAAACGAATAGAAGATGCCACGGGCCTCCATTCGGTCTTTGAACCCGATTTCCACCGATCAAACCTCCTTTAAGGAATCATCATGATGACGCCGGATGCCGCCTGAAGGGCATCGGGGCTTACGATGACCCCATGTATGCCCGCCGCCAGAACTACGTAACGCAGCACGAATCCGCCCATCAGAACGCATGCTGCAGCCCCGACGACCAGCCACGTGGAATGGCGGTTTTTACGCGCCATAATAAGCTGAGCCAGCGCGGCGACAAAGGGAACGACGAGACCGAACGCCACGACAAGCGTCCAGAATGCCATGCTCAGTTCACCGTCGACGATGATACCGGCCGCAAGCGATTCGCTGACCGTTCCCTTCGACATCGAGCCGAGAAACACTGAAAGCACGATGCCCTCGACAACGATCAGACACGCCGTTGCCACCTCAAGTATCGTGGTGACTTTCGAAGCCACAGCCTCTTTGTCGCATACGGCGATGATGACGGCGACCGCCGCGACGCCTGTATCAAACGCCGATACAGTAAACAGGACTGGCAAAAGCCACGTTCCCCACAAAGGAATGCTCGGCGCCGCCGAAAGCAGAATGCCCGTATAAACCGCCACAACCACGGCCAGCGGCACAGCTGCAACGGCAAGCGCACGGCTTAGCGCATCTTTCGATTTGCCAAGAAACGCAACACGCGACGTGACGGCAGATGTGGAAACGAGCGCGAACAAACCGAACACGATGATGGACGCGAACAGCACCCATGCGCCGACAGTCATCCACGACGTGGGGTTGACAAAGCTTTTAAACAAAACCATGGCTTGCAACGGTTTTTCAACCTCGGCAACCAATGCCAACAAGCCGCATGCGAGTGCAATAGTCGCCACCCACGCCCCAATCGAGACGGTAGTTTTGAAGCGGCCTCGACCGGCAAGTTTCAACAGAGCGACAACCAGCATGGATCCAGCAGAAACACCGCCCAAAAACAGGTATATCGCTGGCAGCCATGTCCATGTCGATTGCAATTCGACCATATGGCCACCTCCTTCCATGGAATATCGAACCAGACGGCAGGAGACGCGCCCTGCCGTCATGCGAATCTACGATGCAATGAACGAGGGGGTGCCGTCGCTCGACACCATCTGTTTCACCTTTTTGTCGCCAACCTTTTCGGCCAGCTCTTCCATGGTTCCGAAATGCAGTGCTTGCGTGGGACACGTTGCCACGCAATGAGGAGTGTCGCCCGGGGTCACACCGTTACCGATGCAGCAATCGCACTTGTCCATTCCATTCTCGTCGTACTGAGGCACGCCGAACGGGCAAGCGAAGAAGCAGTAGTGACAACCGATGCACTTCTCTTTGTCCACGACTACAATGCCGTCTTCGTCGCGCTTCGTAATGGCGCCCGCAGGACACACCGCTGCACAGGCAGGCTCGGCACAATGCATGCACGACATAGAAACGAACGTACGTTTGACATCAGGAAACGTACCCTCCGTTACCTCATGGACCTTACGACGGGCGATACCGCCGGCCTTGATTCCATTCCACTGCTTGCACGCGATTTCGCACGCCCAGCAATCAACACAACGAGCGGTATCGACATAGAAGCCGTATTGCTTAGCCATTATTCATTACCCCCTTCGAGCTTGCTGATCTTAACGAGCGTTTGCTTGCTCATAGCCGAATGGAACGGATCGAAATCTTCGATATCGGCAGGATAGAGATTGTTCACCTCAGAACCCCCGTCAAGGAATCCATACCCGGGAAGCTCGAGCTCTTCGCACGACTGCCACCAGCCACGGCGAGTCATGAGCACATCAGGCGCAATACCCTCAAAATAACGAGCAGTCATATGAATGCATCCGTAAGGCGATTCGATCTTGACCCAATCGCCATCCTCGATTCCGTACTGCTTTGCCGTGGCGGGATTGATTTTCACCCACGGATACGGCTGCAGTTCGCGCGTATATGGCAAATCGACGTAGTAGCTGTGATTGCACAGACGATACGCATGAACGTCGGTGATGGTAAGCGGATACTCCTCCACAAGGTCGGGCGTCTTGTCTTTGCTGGCGACAGGTCCGACATACGTAGGAAGAGGATCGAGCACGCCCGTATCGGTACTATTGGGCTTGCCGCCGATCCACGAGTTGTAGCACTGAACTTTGCCGTTCGGCAAAGTGGCAAACATATTCTCGTAATCCTGATACACGGGCTCGGTCGGCTTAGCCCCGTCGGTACGCTCAACGAAAATGCCGTGATCGGCTGCGCGCAAGTCCTCGAGGCTGATTCCCGAACCGTCCAACTGCTCATTCAGGCATGCGTCCATGTCGCCATTCCAGAAGTCGTCGCCATAACCCATTGCCACCGCAAGATCGAGATAGAACTGCCAGTCGGAATGGGATTCTCCCACGGGGTCGATAACGCCCTGATTGATGGCGATGAACGTGCCCGCGGCGGAATTCTTCGTACCGAACTGGTGGCTCGTTTCGTAATTCGTAGATGCCGGCAAAACGATATCGGCGTAGTTGCACGACGAATTCCAGCACGTATCCATGACGACGTAATAATCGAGCTTCTTCAGCGCCTCTTCGACCTTCTTCGGGCTACGCGTCGCCGAAAGCGGATTCGACGATTGCCCGATGATGCAGCGCAAGGGATACGGATCCTCGGAAAGAATGGACATGATGGATTTGTAGTAGGCCGACGTAGGACCCGATTCTTGGGTCACCATGGTTTGGAACCAGCGCGGAGTCTCGGGGGCAACCAGCTTGGATACGCCTGCCATCCAGCCGTTTTCCTTATCCTCTTCGCTTTCGGGAAGACGGTCGGTAAGAATATCGATGCCCTTGGTGGAAATGAGCGGCTTGGGCGGAATCAGACCCGCACCGCCGCCGCCGGCAATGCCGAGATTGCCCGTAATGGCCTCGATCAGGCATACGGCCGCAACGGTAGCATGACCGTCGTTTTGCTGGTCGCCGATACCGTTGCCGACGTTGATACCCATTGGTTTGATGGTGCCCATCATCTCGGAGATGCGCGTGATTTGCTCAGCGGGAACGCCCGTAATATCGGCAGCCCAATCGACCGTATATTGCTTCACGTGATCGGCAAGCTCGTCGAAACCTTCACACCAATTCTCGACGAATTCGTGGTCGTACAGATCATGTTCGATGATGTAATTCAAAATGGCGAGAGCCAAGGCGCAGTCGCTGCCGGGACGAACGGGAACCCATTCGGTGGCGCGATTGGCCAAAGCATCACGCATGGGTCGAATGTCGATGACCTTCATGCCACGCTCAATTTGATTGAGACGCGCGTTGGGATTGCCTTGATTGATGGCAGAATTCTCGGAATTATAGCCCCACACCACCAGCAGGTTGGTTTTATCGAGCTGACCCGGAGCGGTATCCGTAGCTTTCGCGTGAGCTGGTCCGCCCAGAGTGACCAAGCGACTGAACATACGTTGCGAGTTGCAAATAGCACTATGCATATAATTCGGCGAACCATGCACGTTGAGAAAGCGGCGACCGAGCGTGCCGAGCACAGCATAGAACTGAGGGGACAAAATACCCAGGGATTCAGCTCCGTACTGTTCTTTCTGCTCTTTAAGCTTGTCGGCAATTTCCTGAATGGCCTGCTCCCAAGTAATGCGCTCGAATTTGCCTTCTCCTTTTTCTCCCGTACGCTTCATGGGGTACATGATGCGCTGGGGAGAATACGGAACCTGCATAGCGGCATTGGCCTTGCCGCACAAAGAGCGCGAACCGCGTCCGTAGTTGTTTCCCGCATCGGGATTGCCTTCGACGTTCACGAATCGTCCGTCTTTTACATAGCACAACGTGGAACAATGCGTACGAGCAGGACCGCACATTTGGCACCAATTGTGCCTGACGACAACTTCGCCCTCCTCGCCTTCCGCGAAAGCGGTCCGAGGCTCGAGCGTGCTTGCCGCGCCGCCAAGAGCGGCGACGGCACCAAGGGCGGTTGCGCCTTTCAGGAAATTACGCCTCGAGATTTCTCCCATGATTCCCCCTCTTCATCCGACATCTCCTTGCAAAGCGAACGAACAGGCATTCCGCGCACCGTATCTCCCTTACCCATGGCAACGAAGCCGCCCGATCGCCGTCTCATTAGGTCAATTGACCTAATATCATATTGTCATAGTAACATAGTTTTATAGTTTTAATATGTTCTAATACGAGAATAGAAGCGCGACCCAAAACCGCGCATCAACCGCGTCGCACATCGCAATGCATGACAAAAAAAATGACCCGCATTGATGCGGGCCATTTTTGGACAGGAATGCGAACGGCGGATTTCGCAAGTGCGAAATATCTAACGACCTATCGGAGTACGCCAGTCGCAGGGGTCGGGCGCAGCACCGGCGCGCACGCCTTCGACAATCACGAGCAAGCCCGCTTCGAAGGACTGTTCGGAATAGCTTTCGCGAATCGAACGGTGTCGATGCCCGCCGGGCTGCGCGACACGCGTCGAATCGCCTCGCTTGCCGGTCAGCATCCCCGGAACACGTGATTCGACGGCGAAACGCGATGACCGCCCCGCGACCGCAGATTCGTTTCGAAGCTCGGGTTCGGCATCGCCGTCTGCGCATTGAAGCGAGCGAAGGCAGAATCCCGTGAAAAACGCGTCGGCGATGCCGACCAACTGAACGGCAATGTCTTCGGGCATACCTTGCTCGATATAAAGCGCGCGCAACCGCATCGCATACGGTTCGAGTCCCGCGGATACGCACGGCTCGCTCAGAAGATGCGCGAGATGAGGGTGCTGCAAGCATGCCCTGCGCTTGGCATGCATGATGCGCAAGAACGCATCGTCCCACGGCTCCCCCGGAATGGGCTCCGCATCGATCCCGTCCAAAAAACATGCCGCCACCTCGTTGAGCAACGCCTCGTGCGAAGGAACGTAGCCATAGAGCGCCATCGCCGTCACGCCGAGCGAAGAACCCAGGGCGCGCATCGAGCATGCCTGCACGCCTTCGGCGTCCACGATGTCGTATGCAGCAGCTATCACCTGCTGCTTCGTCAGCATGCGTCGCTTGCCGGACGCAGCCGTCCGCACGTCGTTTTCCGCTGCCATTGCCGCCGCCTTTCCCGCCGAGTCGAATCACCGCGATACGCATCCGTGCGGCCTTCGCCGCCCACTTCGGGATGCGTTCCGTCTTTACATTGTATAGAACATTGAATCATCTGCATCGGACGTGGAAGGAAGCCCCGCGAAAGCGCGAGATGACACATTCACGCACTGCAATCGAGCCGAACCGCCACACACACGATACCGCAGCCCATCTCCGCGTCCTCCCTATGCGCGCTCTTCGTACACCGCCTTCACGATGTATTCGATATTTCCCTGCGCACCCTTGATGGGACTTTCCACCACGCCTGCGATTTCGAACCCTTCAGCCGAAAACGCCGCCTTCACCTCCTCGACGACGCGCAAACGAACCGCTTCGTCGCGCACGATGCCTCGATCGGTTTCATCATGAGCGCTTTCGAACTGCGGTTTGATAAGCGCCAAAACCACGCTGCCAGAAGCGCAAAGCGCGGCAAACACGGGCGCTAAGCCCGCCAAGCCGATAAACGACAAATCGGCCACCAGAATATCGAAGGGCGCGCCGAGCATTGCCGGGTCGGCCGTTTTGATATTGGTTCGCTCGAACACCTCCACGCGACGATCCTCGCGCAGCTTCCAAGCGAGCTGGCCGTAATTCACGTCGACGCAGGCGACACTTTGCGCGCCCGCCTGCAATAGGCAATCGGTGAACCCGCCCGTCGAGCTTCCGACGTCGATGCAGCGCGCGCCTTCGACATCCTGTCCGAACGCGTCGAGCGCCCCCTGCAGCTTATGCCCCCCGCGACTGACGAACGCGCGCCTGTTACGCACGAATATATCGGCATCCTCGCGCACCTTCACGGCAGCGCTCATGGGATACACGTCGTCGACGCGCACCTCATGAGCCAAAACGGCACGCAGCGCCTGTCCGCGCTCGTCGAAATATCCGCGTTCTATCAGCAAATCGTCGAGACGCATCTTTTTCGGTTTCGACGTGCGCGCAGGCTTCGCAGCGGAATCGGACGAAACGGTCGTCGCATCTACGGTTTCGTCCACCGAGTGCGCCTCGACGGACGAAGCGCCACCGCTCGAAGACAGGGAAAAATCGGGATGCGGTGCATTTCGTTTTTTTGACTGGCGATTCAACACGGCGAGCCTTTCTTCGCAATAGCTGCAATGGTGGACATATCGTTTTCGATGAAGTAAGCGGAGCCTTCGTTCGATGCGTGCATCACGTCGAGAACCGGACGCAATCCACGTACCGCCGCAAGCGCGACATGCAACCGCGAGAAGCGAACGGAGTGCAGCCCTTTTCGAAAAAACTTCGCTTTTTCTTTCCGGCGATGTCAGGAAACGCATCGCTCGTTCGTATTGTAAGCGAGCAACGTTGCAAAACGAACCGAACGAAACCGAAGGAGGGGCCATGCGCACGAACGAGCAATCAGGCACGCGCGCCATCGCGAACAGACGCCGCTGCGACCCCGAAGCCGAGGCGCGACGCCTCGTGAATGCCTACGCGAATCTGATTTTGCGCCTGAGCTTCACGTATTTGAAATCCACCCATGACGCGCAGGATATCTGCCAAAGCATCCTTCTGAAGCTCATCGAGCGTCACGAAGCGTTCCAGAGCGAAGAACACGAAAAAGCCTGGGTGGTGCGCGCCACCGCCAACGCCTGTAAAGATGCGCTGCGCAATTCTTACCGACACACGTCGGCCCCGCTCGAAGAAGCCGCCGCCCATCAGGCACCCGAGGAACCCGAAGGAAGCGCCGTTCTCGACGCGGTGATGGAACTCGACGAGAAATACCGCGAAGCGATCTATCTGCATTATTACGAAGGGTACTCCATTGCCGAAATAGCCGCCATCACCGGCCGCAGCGCATCCGCCACAGCCGCGCACTTAAGCCGCGGACGTGCGAAATTACGTTCGGCGCTCGGCGAGACGACAAACGAGCTCGGTCCCGACTCGAACGAAAACGCGTCTGGTGGAAACGACCCCGCAGCGGGAAGGCATGCGCCGCGAGCGCCCGCCGGCGCACCCGGCACGCCGGCGCTGCTCCGCAGCGCATCGGTCTCCGCGAACGGCAAAACGCCGCCACTTCGGCCATAGCTGCAAACGCAGCCCGGACCTTTCAACGATAAGATGCTCCGAACGCATCCTCCTTCCGTCCGATCCGCGTCTCCCTGGAGGACATCATGAATAAAACGTATCGTCAGGCCCTCGATGACATGGCCTTTTCCGAAGAAACCGCCGACCATATGACGAACGATCTGGCACGAGCCATCGCCGAACGCCAGAAGAGCGAAGCGCGCGAAGCGATCGCCGCCTCTCCCGCTCCCGCCGCAGCTCGTCCGCGCCCTGTTGGCGGACGCACGCCGCACCTCAAGAAGCGCTGGCAATTCGTCGCCGCCGCAGGCCTTGCGGGCGCGCTCCTGATAGGAAGCGCGGGCGCAATCGCCGCAACCGGGGCGCTGACCACCGTGAACGGCCTGATCGACGACATATTCAACGGCGCGCCCGCATCTACCGAAATCGTCGACGCGATCGGCCGCCCCATCGGCGCATCCGCCAGCTGCAACGGCATCACCGTCACCGCCGATGCCGTGGTGGGCGACCGCTGGAATTACGTCGTGGTGTTCAGCATCGCCCGCGACGACGGGAAACCTTTCGACGTGACGCCGAACGAAAACGGCACCTTGCCCCTGATGTTCGACGGACCGTCCGGCATCCATGTCGATTGGATGGTGGCAGGAGGCGGCGGCATTCATTTCTACGACGCCGACCCCGATGACAATGCCGTCCAAATGGTGCAAAGCATGTCCGCCGACACCTTTGGCGGAAAAAGCATCATCGGCAATACCGCGCGCGTACACCTTGAAAACCTGTATGCCCTCGACGATTCGGGCGAGCGTCGCCTTGTCGCCGAAGGCTCGTGGGATATCAAGTTCGAGATGAATTACGACGACACGACCATCGATCTGCCTTCCGGCTTCTCCGTCGACTACAACGACCTGAGCGCCGACATCGAATCGGCCGCCATCTCCCCCATCGGAATCACGGTCGATTACACGGCGCATGACGTCATGGATTGGCAGGAGCAGGAAAGCGGCAAGATGTCCGGCCGCAATGCAGCCGAGATGGACCGCATCATGAATCTGCCCATCCTGATTTCCCTGTCCGACGGCACGGTAATCGACGCCACCGAAAGCGGCTCGGCAAGTCAGGCCAACGACAACGGTACCACAAGCGTCCACAAGACCTACGTGTTCGACGTTTTCGCCGATCCCGAAGAAGTGACAAGCGTCACGATCGGCGGCAAGGAAGTCTGGCAAACGCGTTAGGTCGCCCGACGGAAATGCTCGCGCAAACCGAACAGGGCATGTGAAAAAGCGCCGACGAACGCCTCGTCGGCGCTTTTCGCGGAAACGGCGACGAGCGCAATCGACATTTCTCCTGAAACGCCCCTCATTCTCCGAAAATTTCCGTTTTCCAGCTCAGTTCGCCGCCGACCAAGGCGCTGGTCGAAACAAAAGCCCAGGTCGTTTGTTTTTCCTCCTTCAATCGCAGCGCATAATGGCCCATCGAGAGCTGGAAAACGGAAATTTCCTGCATTTCATGCGCGATTTCACGCAAAGACGCTTCGTTCGCCCCCGGCGCCAGAGAAAATACCTGGAAAGAAAACACGGTACGGCAACGTGCCGATACAAACGCGAAGGGGGCGGCGGAAGTAAATCCGTTGCCCCCTCGTCGTGTCGTCCATCGTTTCGCAAATCGGACGTATCGGGATTCCCCTTACGCCCGCATCTTCCCCATCGCACCGAGCTTCTCGCGAATGCGATCCGCCATGCTTTCGGCATCGATGCCGATTTCCTTATGCAGAAGCGGCACTTTGCCTTGGCTGACGAAGCGGTCGGGAATGCCGAACGTCAACACAGGCGGCATCTTCGCCGGCGGGTCGACCGCGAGCGCCGCGAGCACTCCTTCGCCGATGCCGCCGCGAATCACGCCCTCCTCGGCCGTCGCCACCAGCCCGCATTCTTCCGCCGCCGCGCGCGCCGCAGCTTCGTCGAAGGGCTTGATCCAGCGCATATCGACGACGCGAACGCCGATGCCTTCGCGCGCAAGGATATCGGCGGCGCCTTCGGCTTCTTGCACCATGCGGCCGAACGCCAGGATGGCCGCATCATCTCCTTCGCGCGTCGTGCGCGATTTGCCCATCTCGAGAACCTGCGGGGTCTCAGGGAGCTCGACGCCGCGCGCCTCGCCGCGCGGATAGCGCAGCGTGACGGGACCCTTCAAAGACAATGCCGTGTGCAGCATATGCACGAGCTCCGCCTCGTCGGATGGCGCCATGACCTTCATGTTCGGAATCATGCGCGTATAGGCGATGTCGAACACGCCGTGATGCGTCGGGCCGTCGTCGCCCACCAACCCGGCGCGATCGAGGCAGAACACCACGTCCAAATCGGGCAGCGCGTTGTTGATCACCATCTGGTCGACCGCACGCTGCATGAACGTGGAATAGATCGCCACGACCGGCTTCTTGCCGCCGATGGCAAGACCGCTTGCCAATGCGACCGCATGCTCTTCGGCGATGCCGGTGTCGATGAACCGCTTCGGATACTTCTCCGCAAACGCATTCAATCCCGTTCCGTCTTTCATCGCCGCGGTGATCGCCACGATGTCGGAATCGCTCTGCGCCTCGCGTACGAGCGCATTTCCGAAAACGCTCGTGTATTTCGGCGCAGACGAAGACCCCTTTTTCACCTCGCCCGTGGCAAGGTCGAACGGCCCCACCCCGTGGAATACGTCGGGGCGGCGCTCGGCAGGCTCGTAGCCCATGCCCTTCTTGGTAACCACGTGCATAAGCACCGGCACCTGGGCTTCGAGCACCACGCTCAAGGTGTGCTTGAGCGCCGTTATGTCGTGGCCGGGAACAGGCGCCGTGCACAAGAATCCGAGTTTCTCGAAAATCATCTCGTCGGGGATGATCATCTGCTTGATCGAATCTTTCACGTTGCGGCCGAAATCGACCAGGCCATGACCCCATTCTCCCTGGGCCTCAAGCGCACTTTGGATGCCGTCGCGCGCCTGGGTGTATTCGCGCGAAGCGCGCTTGTGTCCGAGATATTTCGCCAAAGCGCCCACATTGCGCGAGATGGACATCTCGTTGTCGTTGAGGATGACCACCATGGGCGTCTGAAGCTGGCCCGCATGATTGAGCGCCTCGAACGCCATGCCGCCCGACAAGGCTGCATCGCCGATGATCGTGACGATTTTCTCGTCGCTGCCGCGCAAATCGCGCGCCATGGCAAGGCCGAGCGCCACCGACACCGAATCGGACGCATGACCTGAAGGATGCACGTCGTAAGCGCTTTCCGCGGCCTTCGGAAAGCCTGACATGCCCTTGTATTGGCGCAGGGTGTCGAACATGCCCAAGCGGCCGGTGACCAGCTTATGCGCATACGACTGATGCCCCACGTCGAACAGAAGCTTGTCGTGGGGGCAGTCGAGCAGGCTGTGACAGGCGAGGGTCAGCTCAACCACGCCGAGGCTCGGCGCCACATGGCCGCCGTTTTTCGAGGTGGTGGCAAGGATCTGCTCGCGTATTTCAGACGCGAGGATGGAAAGCTCCTCATCGGTGAGGAGCTTGAGGTCGGCGGGCGACGATATCATGTCAAGAATGCGGTTTTCCATATATCCAGCCTTCGTTCGCGTGCGCTCGGCACGATAGCGGAAGAGGCGTCAGTGCGCCTCTTCATCGTCGGACATGGGTTCGGAATCGGACTGCATGCGCCCGCCTTCTTCGACGGTCTCCAGAAGTTCCGCAGCCTTCATTCCGAGCTTCACCGCCTCATCGTACAAATCGAGAGCGGCATCGAGGGGCAGCTCGTCATCGCGCACCTGCGACGCTATTTCGTCCAGGCGGTTGCGGATTTCCCCGAAATCGCAGCGCGTCTGCTCGCTTCGCTCCACGCTACAAAGACGCCTCGTCGGCAGGAACGGCATCGGCCGCTTCGGCGGCTTCGCCATCCGCACATGCATCCGTCGGAGCGGACTGGGCGGCGGAAACGCCGTGGATGGGAGCGTTCACGGCACGTTCGAGCGCGCTGTCGCGGGCGATGCGGCCCAAGATGCCGTTGACGAAACGATGGGAATCGTCTTCGCCGCCGAACTCCTTCGCAAGCTCCACCGCTTCGTTGATCGACACCGAGACGGGCACGTCGTCCACGTATTCCATCTCGAACGCAGCGAGGCGCAAAACGGATCGGTCGACCACGGGCATGCGGTCGATCGCCCAATTCTGGGAGCTTTCGCCGATGGTGCGGTCGAGTTCGGATTTATGGGAAGACACCCCCATGATCAGCATGCGGGCGTAATCGTCCACGCCCGCCTCGGCGGGCACCAGGCCCTCATCGACCACCTGGTCGGCGGGCTTGTTCAAAATCTCGCTCTGATACAGAACCTGCAGCGCGCAGCGGCGCGCCAAAGAGCGCTCGTGACGTTTCATCTCTTCCCTATCTCGTAGTGCTCGCGCGTAATGCGCTTTACGCCGTAAAACGAATGCCGTCGACATAGACGTCGACCGACGAAACCTTGAAGCCGACCTGGGTGATCACCGCATCGGCGACGGCCTGGCGGACGTCTGCGGCGACAGCCGGGATGGGCCTGCCGTAGCGCACGTCGATATGCACATCGATATCGACGCCTTCGGTCTCGTTCATGCTGACCTCGATGCCCTGGGCGACCGCATTGGACACGAAGCGCGAACGAATGCCCGAGAAAGTAGAAGAGCCGACGCTCGCGACGCCCTCGACCTCTTTGGCGGCGATTGCCACGATGGTTTCCATGACGCCCGGAGCAAGTCCGAGGCCATCGGCATACAATTCTTCGCTCATGACGGTCCTTTCGGCTCGTTGTTGATTAAGCATCCCGTTATTGTACTCCATTCGCCCGACGCTCACGCAACCCCAGCGACTTTCGACCGAAATACCGAAGTCGTCCACAGAACGAACGAGGAGCCGCGCCGCCGTCGGTAGGCGGCGACGGAACCGCATGCTGCGGAAACGAACCGAACGAACGACAAGCGAGGAAAAGGCCGCGACGACGCGTTAGAATCGAGCCGTCCGATGCACCATCACACCGAAGGAGACATACCATGGCCGCCGAAACCGCCGCACCCGTCCGCCTCGACCGCGAAGCCCTGCGCGCCCACGCGCTCGAACTTCACGCACGCAACTTCAATTGCGCCCAATGCGTCGCCTGCACGCTGGCGCCTTTCGTCCGCATCGACGCCGATACGGCGTTTCGCGCGACCGAGGGCCTTGGCGGCGGATTCGGCGGATTCACCGAGACATGCGGCGCCATCGCGGGAGGCGCCGTGGTGGCGGGGCTCGCCCGCAGCAACGGCTATAGCGACCCCACGAGCAAGGCCGACACCTACGAGCTTTCCAGGCAGCTGGTCGACGAGTTCCGCTCCCGCGTCGGTTCGACACGCTGCGGAGAAATCAAAGGAACCGAAACCGGCGAAGCGCTGCGCCCCTGCGACGAATGCATCGCCATCGGACTCGACCTGGCCATCGACATGCTCGAAAGCATGCAGCGCTGACGCGGCGCGACGAAGCGAAACAAGCCGCAGCCGAACGCGCGGCGCCGCAGCATGCGCCGGGAGGAGCGCTTCGCGCGGCGCAAAACATGCGCTGGGGGCATTTCGCGCGGCAGGCGCGATGCGGAAAGACCACGAACATCGGCCCTGCCGCATCGCTCCATCCGTTGCACCGAATCGGCTGCACATGAAAAAGACCCGAGAACATCTCGGGTCTTTTCGTACGTCGGACAAAACATCCGACGCAAAGGCGCATATCGAACGCAGCCTTACTTCACGGGCGGGGTGCCCTCGAAGTTGCCGAAAATGGCGTCAATCATAACCGCGGCCTCGAAGGGCAGGTTCTTCACGCCCACGACGCGACGAGCAGGGGTTCCCTCGGGGAAGAACTCCTTGTACGCCTCGTTCACGGCGTCCATGTCGGCAAGGTCTTTCACGTAGATGTTCACCTTGACGGCGTCTTCCATCACATGGTCGACGCACTCGATGATGGCTTTGATGTTGGCCAGGGCCTGAAGCGCCTCGGCCTTCACGCCGCCTTCGACGAGCTTGCCGGTGGCCGGATCGATGCCGAACTGAGCGGAGATGTTGTTGTAGTGCGAGAAGGCCACGGTGTGCGTGGACAGCGGGCACTTCGGAGCGGCGTCGGTGTTGTTGGCTTCGAGGATCAAGCCGTGACGGTCCTCGACGGCCTGCGGAGGCGTGCCGTCGCCATGGGAAACCACGGCCTCGACCTGCACGAGGGCATGCAGCGGAAGATCGGCGACCTCCACCACGGTGCGGGCGGGCATGTAGGCCACGGCGCGCGCGATGGCGGAATCGGGGAAGAACGTGGTGTAAACCTCGTTCACGGCGTCAAGATCGGCCAAATCGCGCAGGAACACGGTGATCTTCACGATGTCGTCGAACGGAACGTCGACGCTGTTCAGAACGGCCTTGATGTTCTTCAGGCACTGAGCGGTCTGGGCCTTGATGCCGCCCTCGACGATCTGACCGGTAACGGGGTTGATCGGCAGCTGGGCGGAGATGTTGTTGTAGTGCGAGAAAGCCACGGTCTGAGAAGACATGACGTTCATCGGGGCATTCGCGGTGTTGTTGACATACTTGAGCAAATCGCCCGCCTGCGGCTCATTGGGGATGGTTCCCTCGCCGTTGGTCAGCAGCGCCTCGATCTGCACGAGCGCGCCGAAGGGCAGGTCGTCGACGGCAACCACGGTGCGCGTGGGAGCATAGGTCGGGAAGAACATCTTCTGAACCTCGTCGACATCGTCCATATCGCGGATGTCCTTGACGAAGACGGTCAGACGGACCACGTCGTTGAGAACGTGATC
Organism: Slackia sp.; assembly: GCA_030525985.1. Lineage (GTDB taxonomy): Bacteria > Actinomycetota > Coriobacteriia > Coriobacteriales > Eggerthellaceae > Slackia. The sequence continues at coordinate 21,603 of JAUNDR010000002.1, forward strand.
GATGCCCTCGACGATGGCCTCGAGGTTGGCGAAAGCCTGAGCGGCCTGCTCGAGCACGCCGCCTTCGACGAGCTTGCCGGTGGCCGGATCGATGCCCAGCTGGGCGGAGATGTTGTTGTAGTGCGAGAACGCCACGGTCTGAGAGCTCAACGGGCACTTCGGCGCGTCTTCGACATTGCGCGCCAATACGACATTGTCACCCATGGTTCTACCTTTCTTAACGACACCCATCGGTCATTACGTTCGCAGGCTCTGTTCCCCTGTCCTGCATGCAGTCTTTTCTGCACGCAGCGCATTAGACGGTACGAAGCGCACGATGTCAACATATTTCAGAAAACCGTTGCCAAACGCGCCGCGCGCCGCCCCGGGCGTGCCGCTTGGGACGCGGCGCGCGGCACGGATCGCGTACATTGCGCAAGCATGGACGTGCCGGAAAAGCGTGATACCATACGGCACGATTCGAAACCTGACGGGAAGGACATCCCATGATTAAAGAACTCGTGAAAGACGACGCCATCCTCTCGCAGCCGTGCGACAAGGCGACCCCCGCCGACGAGCAGATCGCCCGCGATCTGGTAGACACCCTGCTGGCGACCGAAGGCGCGGCGTGCTTGGCTGCCAACCAAATCGGCGAGACCAAGGCGATCGTCGCTTATCTTGACGAAAACGACGAGCCGCACATCATGTACAACCCCAAGCTTTTGCTGGGCTTGGGCGCGTTCAGGGCGGCGGAAGGCTGCCTGACGCGCGACGAGGAAACCGCCGTCACGCGCTACGAACGCGCGAAGATCTCCTACCACGAAATCGTCGCCGGCGAGCCAGTGCTGCGCAAAGAGGATTTCCACGGCTGGACCGCGCAGATGCTTCAGCACATGATCGACCACTGCAAAGGCAAGCTGGTCTAACGCTCGGCCGCATTCACGGCAACCGGAGCGGACGACACAGGGCGTGCGGCCTCAGGCTGCGCGCCCTTTATTATTTCGGCAACCGTATGTCTCAGCAAATCCAAGCACAGTCAATCAACTGCATGATTTTTCCCTTTTCCTATCGCCGGAGGCACCGCATACAGTCCCGATTGAGTACGAAGACGGGAATGAGGAGATGCGAACTGGGGTTTTCCCCTCTATGGCTGCCGATGGCACGCCCCAATGAATAGGAAAACGGAAATTTCGTGCAGTTCGTCGCCGATTCGCTGCAAATACGTCGCGCGCCGCCCCTGCGAACCGAGCGGTGCGCATGCGCCAAACGAACCATCGGAAAACGTCTCTTGGGGCTTCAATCGGCCGAACCCGCCAGCCGGTTGCGAATACGGTCCCATCGCAGGGATTCGCAAGCGCTGCCATGACGGACCCCGACACGCCGCAGCGCACGGTCGACCCGCATCCGACATGGACGGGCGAAACAAGGCGCCGGAACGCACGGGAGACAACTGCCGCAACAACATGCGATCGAACGCACCGGCCGTTCGCGGAATAATACGAAATTGAACCGAATAGCCCAGAAGTTCAATTTTCCCTGTGATAGAGTACCTACAAATTGAACTTCTTCCTATCGAACTTTTCTGAAAACCCTTTGACAGAGAGAAAGTTCGGGATCGGTTCAATTTCGGTTATAAAACCCACAGCGGAATCCTCCGGCCCGTCGCAGACACACACCCCGCTTCCGATAACCCGATCGGAAGCCGCGCACGCAGTCGGGAGCGCACCCGCATCGGCTAGCGCAATCTTCACGATCCGAAGGAGGCTTCATGCCCCTCGATACCTTCTCCAGACGCTTGAAACAAGCCATGTCCGATTCCGGCATGAAGCAATCCGACCTTATCGCCGCCGCGGAAACGCTTGGTGAAAAACTGGGAAAAAGCCAGGTCAGCCAATATGTTTCAGGAAAAACGACGCCGCGCAGGGATGCGGCTGCGCTGCTTGCCCGCATTCTCGGCGTCGATTGCGACTGGCTTATCGCAGGCGCCGCGCCGCCCGCCGACGGACGTCCGTCGGCGGGCGAAGCCCCCTGCATACCCGCCGTTCGAGCAAGCGCGCGGCTTGCGACCGCCATGCCCGATTCGACGAAACCCGCCCCGAACCCTCGAAGGAGCATCCCGATGCGCGAATTCAAAAAATCATCCAAGCTCGACAACGTGCTCTACGATGTGCGCGGACCGGTAGTCGACGAGGCCGCGCGCATGGAACGCGAAGGCCAGCATATCCTCAAGCTCAATATAGGCAACCCCGCCCCCTTCGGGTTCCGCACGCCCGACGAGGTCATCGCCGACATGCGCATGCAGCTGCCCGATTGCGAAGGCTATTCCGATTCGCGCGGTCTGTTCTCCGCGCGCAAGGCGATCATGCAATACGCCCAGATCAAGCACATTCCCAACGTGGACATGGACTCCATCTACACGGGCAACGGCGTTTCCGAGCTCATTCAAATGTGTATGCAGGCGCTGCTCGACACGGGCGATGAGATCCTCATCCCCTCGCCCGACTATCCGCTGTGGACCGCATGCGCCACGCTCGCGGGCGGCACGCCGGTGCATTATCTCTGCGACGAGCGGGCCGATTGGTATCCCGATATCGCCGACATCGAGCGCAAGATCACCCCGCGTACCAAGGCCATCGTCATCATCAATCCCAACAATCCCACGGGCGCGGTCTATCCGCGCGAAGTGCTCCGCGAAATCGTGGAGGTGGCCCGCAAGCACCAGCTCATGATCTTCTCCGACGAAATCTACGACCGCTTGTGCATGGACGGAGAAGAGCACGTGTCAATCGCGTCGCTTGCGCCCGATTTGTTCTGCGTGACGTTTTCGGGCCTGTCGAAATCGCACATGATCGCGGGCTTCCGTGTCGGATGGATGATCATGTCGGGCGAGAAACGCTGCGCGCGCGACTTCATGCTGGGCATCAACATGCTTTCCAACATGCGCCTGTGCTCGAACGTGCCCGCTCAATCCATCGTGCAAACGGCGCTCGGCGGACACCAAAGCGTCAAAGATTACGTCGTGCCGGGCGGACGCGTGCATGAACAGCGCGATTTCGTGTACAACGCGCTCAAAGACATCGACGGCATCTCGGTGGTCAAGCCCAAAGCGGCGTTTTACATCTTCCCCAAAATAGACGTGAAGAAGTTCAATATCACCGACGACGAGCAGTTCGCGCTCGACCTGCTGCACCAGAAGAAGATTCTCATCACCCGCGGACAGGGCTTCAACTGGCATGAGCCCGACCACTTCCGCATCGTGTATCTGCCGCGCATCGAAGTGCTCTCGGAGGCCATGGATAAGCTGCAGGACTTCTTCGCGCATTATCGCCAGCGCTAACGGCACGCGCGTCGAAGGGGGGCGCCTTTCCGCCGGCGCTCCTTGTCGCGATGAGCATGCGTGCCCTGCACCGAGCGGCGAAACCGTCGTCGCGACGCGGACGGATACACACCGCGACGAAGATACATCCCTTGCAAACGAAAGGCTCCGTTTCCTCCACGGGAAACGGAGCCTTTCTGCAATCGTGTGCAGCCGCATTCGCCGACGCATCGCCGCCAAACGTGCCGGAAAACGACCCGCCGACGAAAGCACCCAGCGCAAAACGCCCCGATCGAAAACGGGAGCGTCGCCGCGACTTCCTAATGGAATACGGGAATCATCAGCCACAGCGCGAAAAGAACCACGAACGCGCATGCGACGAAGCAAGCGATAGAGCCGGCGCGGCGCAGCGAACAGGAGCCGTCGTTTGAAGTCGAGTCCTGCGCCGACCAGAGGCGCAATCCGCATGCATAAAGCGACGCAACGAGCCCCGAAACGCCCACCGTCACAAGAAGAACGGTGACGAAATCAGCCATTTCCTGCAGAATCATGGAAGCCTCCTATGCGCCCTGCGCGGATGCGTTGATCGTGACATCCGAGCGATCGTTGACATTGCCGGCATTGACGGGATTGCGCTTCGAAAGAGCGAAGATGAACGCCGCCGCTGCAACGCCGATGACGGCGACTGCGATCGTGCCGCCGATGCCCGTTCCGGCAAGCAGGCACGCCGCCGCACCGACCGCGCCCGCAGCGGGGAACGTGATCAGCCATGCCGCCAGCATGCGCGCGGCCACGCCCCAATTCACCACGCTTCCCTTCTTGCCAAGGCCCGATCCGATGATCGAACCCGAGCACACCTGCGTGGTGGAAAGCGCGAAGCCCAGATGCGATGACACCAAGATGGTGGCCGCCGAAGCGGACTCGGCCGCAAAGCCCTGAGGCGTGGAGATCTCGGTCAGGCCCTTGCCCAGCGTGCGGATGACGCGCCAACCGCCCATATAGGTGCCGAGCGCGATCGTGAAACCGCACACCGCCACGACCCACAGCTCGGGTCCGCTGCCCGAAGGCTGCAGCCCCACGGCGATCAAGGTCAGCGTGATGATGCCCATGGTCTTTTGCGCGTCATTGGTGCCGTGGGAAAGCGCCACCAAGCACGCCGTGACGGTCTGGCCGTGACGGAAGCCGCGTTCCACATCCGATTCGCTCATCTTCTTCACAATAAGCCCGATAAGCTTCACCGCTGTGAACGCTGCCAATCCCGCCACGATGGGCGAAATGAGGGCGGGAATGAGCACCTTGGTGGCAACCGCGCCGAAATTGATGCCCTCGACGCCGGCGCCGATGATGACGGCGCCCACAAGACCGCCGAAAAGCGCATGCGACGAACTCGAGGGAAGGCCGAGCAGCCAGGTGAGAAGATTCCAGATGATGGCGCCCACAAGACCCGCGAAAATGAATTCGGGCGCTATGAACACCTCCTGCTCGTTGATGATGCCGCCCGAGATGGTCTTGGCCACCTCGGTGGAAAGAAACGCGCCGATCAGATTGAGCAAGCCCGCCGCGATGACGGCGGTTTTAGGCTTGAGCGCTCCCGTGGCGATGGATGTCGCCATGGCGTTGGCGGTATCGTGGAAGCCGTTCGTAAAATCAAAGATAAGCGCCGTGGCTATGACGAGTCCGACCACGATGAGCGTCGCAAGTTCCATGGATGCCCTATCCCCTTTTCAACGTGCACGTCCGAAGGAGCGATGCGCCCGCAGGACACGCGATGCCGATTTTGCAGAAATCAAACTAAAAGCGCCGTGTTCGGAGAATGTCAAAGAGATGTCAAATGCAGGTAAAGTTCGGTAAGGACGGCGCGCTTCGGCGAGTGGCGGAAGATATACGAAAAAGAGCCGCCGAAGCGACTCTTTCGATTTCAGATGGCGGGATGTACGAGACTCGAACTCGCGACCTCCGACGTGACAGGCCGGCGCTCTAACCAACTGAGCTAACACCCCGTGTTGTTTGTTGCCGTTGCAACGAGTTGATAGTATACACAAGTCATTCGGTGATGCCAAGAGAAATTTGAAAATATTTTTTCGAACTTTCCCCGAATGCGAGAGGGCGCATTATCCGCACCCCATCCCGACCGAATCCCTCATGTCGCATAACCTATAGAAGGACGCGACCAGATTCGCAAGCATCCGATAACCGCGTGCTGCACAGGAGCCTCGATTCCAGAACGCCGACACGAAGCATCGGAAAACGGCAATATGGGCGTGCCGTCCGACAGCCACGCACATACGGGCGCCGGGCGGCATCGAACTTATGCCCGCTTCTTCTCGATCGCCGAATGGGCGACGCCGACAAGCGCCGCTGCCGCCGCGATGCCGAGCCATCCCAGGCCCATATCGGCGCCGGGAAGCGCGTCGAGGAAGATCCACATGTCAGGAGCGAAAGCATCGCGCAACGCCACGACGACGCTCGCCGCCGCCGTGGACAAAACGACCCACGGCCACACGCGAGGCGCCTTGTCGCAGGCGGTATGGGCAAGACCCATGACCATCATGGCGATGGCGGGCGGATAAAGCGCGCCGAGCAGCGGAGCGGAAAACGCCAAAATGGAATCGAGCCCCACCAAAGACACCGCGCAGCTGAACACCGCGAACGCGCCCGCCCAGGCAGGCAGGGGAATGCGCGGGCATACCTCGGAGAAATACTCGGCGCAGCACGAAATCAAACCGGTGCACACATTGAGGCACGCAAGCAGGAAAATGGCGGCAACGATAATCGATCCCACCTCGCCGAAGTGCAGATATGCCGAAGCGGCGAGGATTTCGGCGCCGTTGGTGGCATCGGGCATGGCGGAAGCCATGGACACGCCCACGAACGACAGCCCGCAATACACGGCGGCCATCAACAGGCCCGCGATGATGCCGGCGACGCTGATGGCGCCCGTCACCTTCTTGGGGTCGTTGACGCCTTGCTCTTTCACGTTCGACGCCACCACGATGCCGAAGCACAATGCCGCCAGCAAATCCATGGTCTGATAGCCCGCCAAAAAGCCCTCGGAGGCGGCGTTGCCGTCATAGGGCGCGTGCGGAGCGGGAGCATCGGGGGTTCCGCCGAGCAGGGCCGAGCCCACTACGAGCGCGATCAGCACGATCAGCGCCGGCGCGGAAAACCTGCCCAGAATGCGGGAGAGCATGCCGGGGCGCAAAGCCAAAAAGAACGCGACGGCGAAAAACACGACCGAGAAAACGGCGGCGATCGCGAAAGAATCACCACCCGGGACAAGCGGCTTGATCATCTCGAACGCCGTGGTGGACGTGCGCGGAATGGCCAAAAACGGGCCGATGGTCAAATAGACCAAGGCGATGAAGATGGATGCGAACAGCGGATGCACGCGCCCGGCAAGCTGGCGGATGTCACCGACCAACGCCACCGCGATGATGCCGAGAACCGGCAATCCGATGCCGGCGATAAGAAAGCCCGCCGTCGCAGGCACGGCTTCGGTTCCCGCCTGCAAGCCCAAAAGCGGCGGCAGGATCAAATTGCCCGCGCCGAAAAACATCGAGAACAGCATGCCGCCGAGCACCAGCAGCTGCATACGGCTCATGCCGAGCTTTTTCACTTCGTTCGTTTTCTCCACGAATACCCCGTTTCTTCACATAAAAAAGGGCGCCTACAGCGCCCCGTTGCCGGCCATCTCCCAATTATTCAGAAAGGCGTCTTTGTCCTGGTACGGGCAGCGGCATTTATCCTTGCCGTCGCTGACCTCGACCCAGAAGCCGTCGCGCCCGTATTTCCTATCGAGCGGCACGATCTGGTACACCTGACCGGGTTCGAGGCTTACGCCGGTAATCAAAGAGCGCCTGCCCCTGTATCGCATCAGTTCGCCCACTGTTCGCCTGCCTTTCTCCCCATCAGAACATTACCTTGCTTTTCAACGAACCGCAATTTTACCCACAGGAAGCCCTTCGTCGCAAGCATCTTCGACAAAACATCTCGAATGGATGCGAAAAGGAATCGCGGCGGGCGATTCGTCCGGCGTGCCGCCTTCGACATACCCCTGAAAAAAGAAGAGGCTGAAAGCCCAAGCCTTCAGCCTCATTGTTTCCTGGTGGATCGTCGGGGACTCGAACCCCGGACCTTGGGATTAAGAGTCCCCTGCTCTACCAACTAAGCTAACGATCCGAAAGAAAGCCGGAATGAACCGGCTGAATATACCTGGTGGATCGTCGGGGACTCGAACCCCGGACCTTGGGATTAAGAGTCCCCTGCTCTACCAACTAAGCTAACGATCCGAAAGAAGTATATGTAAAGGTACTGCATTCCATTGCTGAAATGCGCTTGGCTATTGTAACGGAAATATTCTTCCTTGCAAGAGCCAATTTAAAAAAATGGGGTGGGTGATCGGATTCGAACCGACGACCTCCAGAGCCACAATCTGGCGCCCTAACCAACTAGGCCACACCCACCACGTTGCACGCAATGTGCAAGTGGATAATATACAGACCTCTCGCCCTTTTGGCAAGAGCATTTTTCAATTATTTCTTTTTTTCGTTCCGTTATAATGAACGGACGCGTGCATGCGACCGCCGACGCGCATCCCTTCACGATGACCGCGCACGGCAATCGCCGCGAAAACCGAATGCGGGAAATCTCGTCGTCGAACGGCAAACGCCTCGCGAAATGCAAGACATTCGGTCGGCAAAGCCATGCGCAGCACATCCGCCCCCGTGGCTCAATGGATAGAGCACCGGACTTCTAATCCGATGGTTGTGGGTTCGAATCCCGCCGGGGGCGCCACGAAAATCGAACGCCGCCCGATCGCACGATGGGGCGGCGTTTTTCTTCCGACGAATCGGCCGGACGGAATCCGTTGTGCGGAAATGCTTCTTGCAAGATGAATATCGTCGACGGCATATCGCAAGCGACGACCCGCCCTGCGATTCCGCCGCGCGAACGCAGCCTTGCCCCCAAGCGCTCCGATCGCGCACGACCGACGCAACCACAGGCACGCGAACGCGGCATGCGTTACGCGGCCGAACGCCCATCCGCGAGAAACTCGCTGCGGACCCCGTCGAAAAACGCCTTGAAATCCTCTTCGAACACGGGCGATTCCAAGCGGACGAACGAGATGTCGTGCATGATCGCATCGCCTTTCAGCGGAATGCGCGCCAAGCGCCCCGCTGCGATTTCGGATGCGACGGCCGCCTCGTAGATGAACGACACTCCCAAGCCCGCTTCCACGAAGGACTTGATGATTCCGATGCTCGACGCCTCGATGACGCTGGAAAACGACGAAATAGACAGGTTGTTCCGACGCAAGGCATGCTCGAACACCGCACGCGACCCCGATTCCCTCTCGCGCACGACCAAGGAAACGTCGAGCAAATCTTCCATCCGACACGAAGTGCGATGCGCCAGCGGATGATCGGCGGCGCATACGCCCACAAGCTCCTGTTCGCACAAAAGGTCCCACACGTAGGCGTCCTTCTCGAAGAACCCCTCGAGAAACGCGCAGTCTATCGCGCCTTTCCCCATAAGCGCGAGAAGCTCTTCGGTGCTGCGCGACGTCACCGAAACGTGCATACGGGGATTTTTCCGCAGAAAGCGCGCGAGGGCAGGCGCCACGATGTATTCGCCCGCCGTAAGCGTCGTACCCACGTTCAGATGCACGACGTCTTTCGGCGAACATGCCGCGATGCGGCGGCGCAGCAGCGCCTCGTCATGCGAGAACGACTGAAACGCCCGTTGCAACAGCATGCCCTCCTCGGTCAGGCGCATGGACTTGCCTTCGATGGCCACGAGCTTGACCCCGTATGCGCGCTCGAGATGGGCCATGTGCTGAGACACCGCCGATTGCGTCAAGTTCAGCTCGCGGGCGGCATGCGTGTAATTCAGCGTGCGGCACACGGCAAGAAACGTATCCACTCGGGAATCGAGCACTGCGACCTCCTGAAACCATAAGAAAATCTAGTCGAATCATTAGTAATCATAAGTTTACTTCATCGCATGGCGAAGGCACGATAGACCGACCATGCAAGCGGGCCGCGACGCAGCCGAAACGAACCGAGGAGAACGACATGCGCGACTTCCTGAAGAAAATCCCCATCCCCACAGGAGGCGTGGCACTCGGCTTGGCGGCGCTCGGCATACTGCTCAAACCTCTGTCCGTTGCGGCATATGCGATATGCGGCATCTGCTCTTTCGCGCTCGTCGCCCTTTTGACAGCGCGCCTCATCAGCGATTTCCGGGGCATTCGCCAAGACTTCGAAAACCCGGTCCTCGCCAGCGTAAGCGCCACCTTCCTCATGGCGATCATGCAACTTTCCACCTATTTGGCGCCTATCGCCTATCCGGCGGCGCTTGCGATCTGGCTGTGCGCGATACTCGCCCATGCGGCGCTCATCGTCTGGTTCACCCTTCATCATCTGCGCACCTTCGACCTGCGCAACGTCTATCCGACGTTTTTCATCTGCTATGTGGGCATCGTGGTGGCATCGGTCGGCTCGCCCGTCTTCGGATTGCAGGCGCTCGGCTTCGCCATCTTCCGGTTCGGATTCGCCGCCTACGCCGTATTGCTCGTCATCGTGACGCTGCGCTATGTCAAGCACCCCGTCGACGAAGGCGCCCAGCCGCTGTTTTGCATCTATGCCGCCCCCATGAGCCTTTCGCTTGCGGGATATCTCGCCGCCGCGCCGAGTCCGCACCCCGTGTTCGCCTGCGTGCTTGCGGTGCTCGCCCAGCTGCTGCTTGTCGTCGTGCTCGCGCGCTTGCCCTATTTCTTGCGCCTGAAGTTCTATCCGAGCTATGCCGCCATGACCTTCCCGTTCGTCATCAGCGCCACCGCGCTCGACCGCACGCTTTCCATGCTGGCGGCATCGGGCATCGCCTACCCTGCCGCCCTGCATGCCCTCGTGGGTGTCGAAATCGCGCTCGCCTGCGCGATGGTGGGATACGTGTTCGCACGTTACCTGGCGGAATTCGCGCGCACCGCACACGGAATCGCCGCAGAAAACCGCCGTTGCCGCAAGCTCGCCGCGGAATAGGCACGGTCCTAAACGCCCTCCGAAGCGCCTTTCCTCAAAGCGCCCACAAAAAGGCGGGCCGTTTCGTCCTCGGTGAATTCGTCACGATACATAACGTAAAAAACAGTCGAAAGCTTCAGGTCGACAAGCTCGAACGCACGGCATTCCCGACGACGATCTATTCCGAAACGAGGAACAAGCGTCGTTGGGACGACGCCGCATTCCTTATCGAAGCCATGCGAGAAATACTCGAAGTGATCGCCAAACGTCAGCGAACGCAACGACACGTCGGCGCCGTACTCTCGAAAACGATCGACCACGCCATCACGCATATATCCGTCGTATATGTCAGGCGGAAGAAGAATGGTCGAACCATCGAGATCCCTCGCGCAAGGTTCGGACTTGGAAAAGAGAGGGTTGCCTTCCGTCACCAAAAGCATAATCGGCTCCGCTTGCAACCTGAAGCCCGATATCCCCTGCGGCATAGGGGGAGCCTCCGCGGCATCCCAGCTCTTGCAACCCGACACGACGATGTCGTTACTTCCATCGAACAAGGCGCCCACCGTACTAGCAGCGCCTGCCGTCGAAATCACCTCGACGATTTTTCGAGGATTGCCTGAAGCAAGTATCCCCTTGGCCCGATGGATAAGGCTTTCCAACCAGGGGAGATTCGTTGCAGCTATCCGCACTGGCAAGAAATTCCCTTGAAGACTTCTGTATTCGGAGACGATTTCCGAGACCTGCTCGACCAGAGACTCTGCGGTTCTTACGAACTTCTTCCCTATCGGCGTAAGAGCCAATCGTCCATCATGCTTAGCGAAAAGAAGGCAACCCAACTCCGCCTCAAGCTCAGCGATGTGCTCAGAAAGCGTCGGGCGCGCCACATGCGCTTCTTGAGCGGCAACGGTGTAATTAAGGTTCCGGGATAAAGCAAGGAATTCTTCCAAATGGCGAATGTCCATACCGCCTCCTGCAATTCGACCCCGCATTCAGCTCAGCTGAAATGCACTTTCCAGGATACTCATCGAAGCACCGACCGAACAAGCCGAAAGATATTCTTCCGCGATTGAAAATATCCTTCGTCGCGAAAAATCATCCTGCACAAGACGATCCGGAATCCGTCTTACCATGACCGTAAAGCCCGAAAACCATTCGGGCCTCAGCAGGTGGTTTCTCGAGGATGAGTCCGACGAGACCGCAAGCATAACGGCAGGAGGGGAATGCCATGAAGCTCGACAGAAGAAACTTTCTCAAAGGCGCCGTATTGGCAGGAGGGCTCGGAGCGGCAATGAGCATAACGGGATGCGCCCCGCAGAAACAGGAGAAAAGCGCTCCCGACACGAATCCCGCACAAGACGCCTTCGAAGAGGCGGCGAAGCCGATTCCCCCGGAAAACGTGCCCGACTCATGGGACGAAGAACGTGAAATAATCGTCGTCGGATCCGGAGCAGGAGGCATGAATGCTTCTATAAGGCTCGCCCAAGCAGGATACGATGTCGTCATGCTCGAACGGAATCCCGAGACAGGAGGAAATTCGAAGCATTCATCGGTCTTCTCCAACTTCGGAGGCCATAAACAAGCCGAGGCAGCGCAATGGGCCTATCCGACCTACCCTTACGACATCAATAACATCGTCGAATTCGTCATGAGCTGCCAGCAAATGACAGGCGATCCCGAACTTCTACGCGCCATGGCGCAAGAAGGTCCGAAATGCATCGATTGGATGAATGAAAAAGCGGGAGCGAAGTGGGTTCCCATGAATCCCTCTCCTTCGGGGTGCGGGCTGCTTGAATGGGAAGGCATGTCAACTCCGACAAACGGCATCAATGTCAACATGATTCCGTTCCAAGAACTCGAGAAAACCGCACGAGACTCAGGAGTAGATATTCGCGTAAACTGCCCTGTTGCATCCCTTGTTTACGATGGAGAAACCGTCGTCGGCGTGAAGGCAACCGAAAACGAAGAGCAACGATTCATCAAAGCATCGCGCGGCGTCGTCTTGACCGCCGGAGGAATGGAAGTCAACCGCGCCATGATGGCGAAATACTCAGCAACGGCACTTCAAGGCATCGCCTGCATCGCAACACCGCCAAACGGAACGGGAGAATGTATCCGCATGGGTCAGGGCGTCGGCGCCGACCTCTCCGGATACGATTCAACGGGAGCATTCGATGGAGGCGTCTGGTGGCGAGAATACGACGAATTCGACACCGAGATGGAATGCCATATCAACAAAGATGGCAATCAGGCCCTTCGCCAACCATGGCTCCGCATCAATAGAGACGGAAATCGCGTCCCTTATATATCGACCTCGGGACACAGCTATCCCTATTCAAACGATGCGACCCCCACATCCGAGGGACTCTGCGAAACGGCAGCGGCCGAAATGAGCCAACCGGGCGGCGTGACATTCTGCTGCTTCGACTCCAAATTCGACAAACTTGTAACCGACAATTATTTCGGTCAGGTCATTTGCCGTAAAGCTAAAATCGTCGCCCCCGACGACCCCTACATCGATCGCGTCCCCGAATGGCTTCGCGACTGGCATACGGGATTCCAAATGATGATAGATGGCGGAGCTATCAAGAAATGCGAGACCATCGAAGAATTGGAAAGCGAACTCGGACTCGAAAGCGGCATACTCGTTTCGCATGTCGAAAGATGGAATGCAGCATGCGAAGCGGGAGAAGACTACGCGAATGTGTACAAGTATCCCCCCGAATGGCTTATCCCCATCGACACGCCCCCGTACTATGGTGCGAAGCTCGGAGGTCTTGTTTTAGTTTCGAAAAAATGTCTTCGCGTAACCCCCCAAATGCAAGTCGTCAATACCGAAGGCCAGCCTATCAAAGGATTGTATGCAGGATGGCATACTGCAGGAGGGTCCTCGGGAGATGGCAACCCCGCAGGAAAGCCACTCACCGGCATGTATGCCGATTTGGGACTCGCTTTCGTCGGCGGCTATATGGCGGCGGGAGGAATCATGTCCCAAGACGGAATCGCCGAAGAATAGCCCCTCCGGGGAGCATCATGCGATGCTCCCTTCGCGTTCCACCCATAGGCAACGACCCTGCGCCCCGACGTCTTGCCGCGTCGGGGCGCTTGTCTTCAGGCCGTCGACCCATTGCGTGCGCAACTCGTGGCGCCTTCGGCGAACGCAGCCGCTTATGTACGCATGAAGCCGACCCCGAACCTGCATCCATGCGAAATCGAATCAGCAGCCAGCGGCCGCCATCCGCACTAAAGAGGCGTTTTCGGTCACCGAAATCCCAAAAATGCCTCTTTAGCACGGGTAGGCGCGCGACGAAACAAGGCGACGGGCTTGCAGCAAAGGAAAACACCAGGTCAAAAACGTGCTGAATCGCGCAAAACACGGACGCGCAACGAGGAGACGTACTAAAGAGGCGTTTTCTGTCTTCAGCGTGCTGAAAACTCCTCTTTAGTACGCCGCAGGCAATAACGGCATCGTGCCGATACGCGCCGAAACAATCCGCGCCCCCGATGCCTTGCCGGCCGCCGCCGTCCCGGACGCTTTTTTTTTGCGCAAGGCGGGCACGCAAGGACCGCGCCGCATGGCGCGAAGCGGCCCTTGGGCCGGCCCGCAGCGCGGCATCGCGCCGCGCAACGTGCCGCATATGCATGTTGGCGTGCGCCGACGCTACATCACCTTCGTGCTTTCGACCTTTTCGACGAACTTCGACACCACCTTGATCAGCGGCGTTCGCAGCACCAATCCCAAAACGATGAAAGGCACCGTGAACAGGAGAAGAATGCCCATCTCGGTCCAGAAATCGCCGTTATACACACCGAACATGGCGGCGCGCATGGCATTGACCGCATGCGTGATGGGCAGATACGGGCTGAGAGTCTGCACGAAATCGGGCAGCGACTGCAGCGGGTAGCTTCCCCCGCCGCCCGATACTTGGGCGATCAGCAAAAACACCGACAACGCCTTGCCGAAATTGGCGAACGACACCACCAGCGTGTAGATGATGAACGCGAACACCAGCCCCGCTATCCAATAGCACAGCAGGTACAGCAGCGGATTCGCCGTCTGCACGCCCAGAAATACCATGTTGCCCACGCTCATGGTGGTGCTCTGCAAAAGCGATATGAGCGCCACCACGCCGAAGCGCCCGATGAACTGCTGCCATGCCGGCGGATTGCCCAGCTCTTCGAGCGTGCGCGCCGACGGCGTGGTCTTCAATGTGACCATGACGAGCAGCGCGCCGATCCACAGCGCGAGCGTCGTGTACAGCGGGGTCATGGCCGAACCGAAGTTATCCACCGGATACACAGCATGGCGGTCGAGCTGCACCGGCGCCGATACGGCCTTGGCAAGCGCGGCGGGGTCCGAGCCGATGGCCGCCTTGAGCGCCTCGACGTCGGCCGTGGCAAGCGCGGCGGCGATGTCGGCGCTCGCATCGTGCAGGCGCTGCGCCGACGAGGACAAATCGCCCGCAGCGGCATCGAGCTTGCCTTTCGCATCCCCCACGCCTGCCGCGACCGAATCGGCAGCCCCGACAAGATCGGCGCCTGCGGCGTCGAGCATGGACGCCGTGGAAGAAAGCGAGGAACTTGCATCCGACACCGTTTGAGCCAACGCATCCAAATCGGGTTTCAGCTGCGTGTCGTAATCGGCCTTCGCGTCGGCGAGGCTGTCTTTCGCCTGCGCGGCGAGCGCCTGTATCTCTTCGCGTTTCGCCTGCGTATCGGCGCTGCCTGCATCGATTTCATCGGCGGCGGCATAGAGCGAATCACGCAGCTGCTCCTGCAATGCGATCGAGGCGCTCAGACGGCCGATGACCGAATCGATCGCCGACTGCACGCCTTCGGGCAAAGAAGGCTTCGCCGCTTCGAGCTCTCCCACGAGAGCACGATAGCCGTCCGCCTGGCCCGCCGCCTTATCGCCCGCCGCGCGCAGCTGCGAAGACGACGTCGCCGCAAGCGACGAAGCCGAGTCGAAGGCCGCATCCATCGAGTCGGCCACGGCGCCGTAGCTCTGCGCGCTTTGCTGCAAAGCCGTCGAAAGCGCCGACGACGAATCGCCCATGGCGGCGCCCACATCGCCCGCCGCAGCCTTGATGTCGTCCACCGATGCGGCGACCTCGTCCGCAGACGTGCGCACCTGTCCGAGCAAAGCGCCCGAGTCCTCGATCAGCCCCTGCGCCGATGCGAGCACCGAAGAATACATGCCCAGCACCGAGGCCGCCTTGTCCATGCGCGTGCCGGCATCATCGATATGACCCGCCAGTTCGGCAACGCGCCCGCTCAGGTCGGCTTCGTCGGCATAGTCGGCAAGAGCCGTGGCAAGACCGAGCGCCACCTCGGAAAGCGTTTCGGCGAACACCTGGTTGACCTGGGAGGAAACGCCGTCGGCTCCCTGGTCGGTCACCTTGGGCGCAATCGCGTTTTTCTTCTCATTGGCGTAATAGGCGATCTTCGCATGCTCGACGTCGTCGGAATAAAACGTCATCATGTCACGGCTGAAGCTCTCGGGAATGACCACGGCGGCGTAATAGCGCCCCGAACGCGCGCCGTCGATGGCGTCCTCTTCGTCGGTAAACGTCCATTTCAGCTGGTCATTCGCCCTGAGAGCCGCCACCACCTTTTCGCCGACGTTGATTTCGATCGGCACGAGGTCGCTTTCGTAGCCCGCGTCGGAATTGGCGACGGCCACCGTGAGATTGCCCGTGTTGTCGAACACGTTCCAGCAAGCTATGAGGTTGTACCAAGAAAACAGCGAGGGAATGGCCACCAGGCCGAACACGATGATCGCCGTAACCGTGTTGTGCGCGATCCGTTTCAGATCGCCCGTGAAAAGACGCCATATGGTCTTCATCGGCGGCCTCCTTCCTCGCACGATTTCCCGTCGCATTCGTTATCGCCGCATGCATTCGGCGCCTCATCGGCGCGACAGCACCATCCCGCCTGCCCGGCACGCTCCGCCGTAGGAACCGATGCGGCACGGGCGCAAGAAGACGCCACCGCATTGCGGCGAGCATACAGCGTGCGCACCTCCTCGTCGCTCATCGCCTCGAGCTTCACCTGGCGATTCAGGCTGTCGCGCACGTATTCCACCACGATGAGAAACGCCACGATGCCGACGAGCAAGACGACCCACGCCGTGAGCATGACCACCTTCTCGGTGGCCGTGATGGCGAACACGAGCGTGACGACCGCGGGAATCAGGATGCCCGCCACCACGGCGCCGCGCTTGAATTTCGGATACAGCCGCATGAAGCGCCCCGCGCGTGCGGCGATGGCGCTGCGGTACTCCTCGCGGTCGGAAAGCACGCGGATGAGCTGCGCCATGCGATAACGGCGCTCGGGAAGCTGCACCGCCTCGCCGTTGATGATGTCGCTTTCCTCGATCTGGCGAGCGAAAAGCCTGTTCAGGTTCGTCAAATACGGACGCACCAACACGCCGATCAGCAAGAAGACAGCGGCGAACGCCACGAGCACGCCCATGGCATGCAGCCAGGCGCCGTCGTAAAAGCCGCAGGTGGTTTCGCGAATCGCGTTGATGCCGTAGGTGAACGGGAACAGCGGGTAGACCGCCTGGAAGAAGCTCGGCGTCATTTCGATGGGATACAGACCCGTGGCGCCGGGAATCTGGACGAACACCAAGATCACGCAGATGGCCTTGCCCACATGCTGCAATGCGGTCGACAAGGAATATTGGATGGCCAGATAGGCGAGCGAGCAGATGACCGCCGTCAGGAAGAAGGCGGGCACGTTGACGGCCTGAACGCCTATGACCAGGCAGCCGGCGCAGCACACGATCGCCTGAAGCGTCACCATCACCGCCAAAAGCAGGCCGCGTCCCAAGAAACGCTGGGCGATCGTGAGATTTTCGATGCCCTCGTCATCCACCTCGATGCGCATGATCACCATGAGCATGAACACGCCGATCCACAGCGTGAGGTTGATGAACAGCGGAGCCATGGCCGATCCGTAGGAATTGAGCGGATACAGCTCGACGGTTTCGACCTGTGTGGGCGACATCATGAAATCGGCCACCTTGTCGGGGTTCAGATTCCCCTCGTCGATCAAGCTTCCCAGCGCGCTCGACGAGCCCAGCGCGGCGACATCGGTTTTCACCGTCTCGAAATCGGTTTGTAGATCGGCGAGCAGAGAATCGATCTGGGACAGCGCGTCGACAGAAAGCGAAAGCGTGGTCTGCAGCTGGTCGATCACGCCGATTCCCTGATCGACCAAAAGCGTCTGATTCGACACCGCCGACCCGAATCCGGTCGTGGCCGTGACGACGCGGGCCAGACCGTCGCTCGCCTTCGGGATGACCTCGTCGCCGAGCGTCTGTCGGTAGCCGTCAATGCTGCCGAGCGTCTGCTGCACGGCTTCATCCGTCGCATCGGCGGCGCCTGCAACCGATGCGGCCGCATCGGCGGTGCCGCGCGAAAGCTCTCCCAAGCCGTCGAGCACCCCTTGGGCCTCGGCGTTGCGCTCTTCACGCGACGAAATGGCCGCATCGAGCGCGCCTTTGCCGGGTCCGTCGTCGGGAATTCCCTGCTCGATGCCGCGCAAAAGCGCGATGAGACGGGCATTTTCGTCAACGACCGCCTGGGCGCCGTTCAAGGCCGCGTCGACACTCCCCGTTGCCGCCACGATGCTTCCCGCCGTTTGTCCGATCGCCGCATCCGCCTTCGAAGAGGCCTGCGAAAGCAGGACCGACCCATGGTCGAGCACGCTTCCCATCGACCCGGAAAACGCCACGATGCCCGTATTGGCGTCGGCAGCGAGCTCGGACGCCTGGCTAAGGCCAGTCGAAAGCAGCACGATCTGCGCCTTCGCATCATCGAGCGCGTCTTTGGCGGCATCCGCCTTGCCGACGGCCGCATCGGCCGCGGCGGCCAAATCGGAAAGCGACGTGCGCGCGTCCGCGATATCGCCTTGCGCCTGTTCGAGGCGCAAGGCGACCCCGTTGCGCGTATCGTCCAGGTCGACCTGCGCCTTTCCGAGCGTCTCGTCGATAGCGGACGCCACGGCCGAGCTTGCCGTGGACACGAACGTGTCGTTGATCGTGGTATCGAGCGTCGTGGCGCCGGTGTCGGTAATCTTCGGCGCCACCGGACCTGCCTTCTCGTTCACGTAATATTCGAGTTGCGGCTGCTCGAAATCGCCCGAGAGCAACGTGGTCACGTCGGCGCTGAAATCCTCGGGAATGACGAACGCCGCATAGGCACGGCCCGATTCGACCTCCTCCATGGCCTCGTCGCGGCTCATGAATTGCCAGCCCAGCTGGTCGTTGCCCTTCAGCTCGTCGACCACCTGATCGCCTAGCTTGATATCGCCGAGCATCTCGTCGCTCGCTCCGGCATCTTCGTTCACCACGCATACGCGCATGGCACCCGTGTTCTCGTACGGATTCCAAAATCCCGCGACATTGAACCAGGTGTACAGCGACGGAAGAACCACCAGAAACAGCACGACGAGCCATGCCGGCGGCACTTTCGCGATGCGCTTCACATCGCGCCAGAACACGCGCAAGACGTTGCCCACATGCTCCTCCTTAGAAATAATCAACATTTGTACAGGAATGTGATTCTAATAGGAGAAGCGGGCGCGAAGGAAGGACGCTTTCCCCGTCACACAATTGTTACCGATTCTTTCAGCGGAAAGCCGGACAGGGGCACCTGCCGACAACGGCGCGCATGCTGCGAAGGCGCGAAAAGAACGTGGCGAATGCGGGCACCCGAACCGCACGATCGGCAAACAGTCTCCCCGCCCGTCGATGCCCCAACGGACTTGATCGATATTCACCATGTCAAGGTATATATGTAAAAACATACAATTTCTATCTTGCTATCATCGACATGCCGTATTCGCAGATAACAGAGGAGGTGCGGCATGTTCTTCTACGAGCCGCTTTCAATCACCGCCTGCATCAGCGTGGTGCTCTATCTGGCATTCCTCATCGGAATGAACGAGCTTTCGCGCATCAACAAATGGGTCGGCGGCGCCATCTTCATCGCATTGCCCGTCGTGCTCACCATTTTCGTCTGGCCCCACACCGCCGTGGAAGGCACGGGCGCAGGCACGTGGTTCCAATGGGTCAAGACGTACTCGTGCCTCGCGGGCGCCATTCTCGGTTGGCTGATCGTGTATTTCCCCGCGTTTCAGAAGAAATACATCGTCTGCATTCCGCCGATCATCTTCGCCATCAATATTCTTGAGGCCTGTATCCGCGACTTCCAGCTTACGGGCGTCAACGGCATCGTCGACGGTTACATGGTCGTGGGCGGTCCGTGGAACGTGATCAACGGCATCGCGGGCATCCTGAACGCATTGTGCATTTGCGGATTCTTCGGCATCATCGTCAGCCGCGGCAAGAAGAAAGACTTCGTCTGGCCCGACATGCTGTGGTTCTGGATCATCGGCTACGACCTGTGGAATTTCGCCTACACCTATAACAGCGTGTCTGACCGCTCGATGTATTGCGGATTGATCCTACTGGCCGCCTGCACGATTCCCGCATTCCTCACCAAGCGCGGCGCCTACGCGCAGCATCGCGTGCGTACGCTTGCCGTGAACATGATCATCACCATGACCATTCCTTGGTTCTATCTGCACCCCGCCTTCGTGGTTCACTCCACGAACAGCCCCGCCGCCCATATGACGATTTCGGTCATCGCGCTCGTCTTCAATATCGGCGTGTTCGTCTACCAGGCGTACACGATCGCCTCCAAGAAGCGCAATCCCTTCAAGCAGGAACTCTACATCGACAATCCGAAATTCCGCTCGGTGTATCTGGACAACATCGACGTTCCCGCCGGTCAGGAAGAAGCGGCGCTCGAGCGCCTCGAGCGCATGGGCTACGAAGCAGCCTGGGATGAGAAAGGCCGCGTGCGCGTCTGGAACGAATAGGAGCGCACGGACGAACATATCCGCTTCAATGACGAAGGGTGCGAGGAGAATGCCTCGCACCCTTTTTCGTTTCCTCATTGCGCCTCGCGACGAGCTCCTTGACCGGCGTTCTCTCCGCGATACTCTCCATGACCTGCGCCGTCGCCGCGACGGTGGTCGCATTGCCCGCCGTCGCCCTGCGCGGGACATGCCTCGCCGTGCCCCGCGCAGGCGGAATCGTTCGTATCGACGCCCTGCTCTTCGGCGAGCGCGCGCAGCTGCGCCATCGGCATCGAAGCCGCATCCTCTTGCGAGAGGGGCACGCCCGCATCGACCAGCATCTCGTACACCCGATAGCGGCCCATGCCCATGCCCGCTTTCGTCGCAGCCCGCCGCTGCTCATCGCTCAGCCTTCCGCAATGGACCGGAGAGCCGTCGCCCTCGAAACAACGCAGGGCGCTCGACTCTATCGCCCGGCAACGCGCCTCGTCGTCGCACGCCACGCCCACTTCGATCGAAGCCCCTTCCCCCGTGTAGGCGCCGCATGCCAGCGCAAGCGACTCCATCGCCTCATCGCACGGCATGCCCTCGATATCGACACCCGCCAGCAGCGCCGCCGCCTCCTCGTCGACCGCACGCGCTTCCACCACGCGATCGAAGCGATTGATCGACAATTCGAACGAAGGATTCACATCAATGCCCACATGGGCCACGGGCGCCATCGCGTAGGCGTATCCGCCCGCGCCCACCGCCGCGACGGCCGCACAAGCTGCGGCAACGGCGACGACACGGCGTTTTGCCGCAAACCAGGGATGCCGCATGCGACGGACGGGGCCGCTCGAAACGGGGCCGCCCTGCGAATCGCCGGCGACCGAACGAACGGGATCCTCCGGTGCGGAAACGGCGCGCAAGACCTGCGCACCATCGAGAGAGGAGGCGGCTCCGCCATGCGAAACGCCCTCGGAATCGACGTCTTTTCCATTTTCCGCGCATACGCCTGAGACCTTGCACGCATCGGCCCGCACCGAAGACGGTGCGCATTCTGAAAGCCGCATCGCCTCGATATGGGCGCAGGTGGCAGACTTCACGGCATCGGGAACGCGCAATGCCCGATAGGCCTCGCGTATGCGCTCGTCGACATCGCTCATGACAAGGCCTCCTTCAGCTGTTTTCTGCCGCGCGAGATCCAGGAATACACCGTGCCCTCAGGCACCTCCATCATGCGCGCTATCTCGGGAACGGAATATCCTTCGCACGCGAAAAGATACAGCGGCGTTTTCGGCGGGTCGCTCAAGCGGTCGACGGCGTCGAGCACCTCGCGCACCTCGGATGCGCAGTCGTTCGCCGCAGGCGCGAACGCATCGCCCCATCGATCGATTTCGGCATCGAGCGACGCGTGGGAACGCGCACGGGAACGCAGCATGTCCTTGCAATCGTTGATGGCCACGCGCAAAAGCCAGGCCTTGGCGTGTTCCTCCCCATTGAACGCCGCGTCGTGGCGGGCGTATTTGGCGAAGGTGTTCTGGAAGGCATCCTCGGCATCGTGCGCAGGCACATACGTCAAGCATGCCCGCCATACGGCGTCGCCGAAGCGGTCGATCGCATGCTCTATGTCTTGCGCATCGCGCACCGCATCGCCTTTCTATCGAGTGTCGCTACGCCGCAGCGTTGCGGTATCCATGCCCGGCGCCGTTCGCACCGTGATGTCCGACGCCGCAACCGCCGCCGTTGCCGGCATTATCGCACACGCCGTCGCCGTCGGAATCGGTGTATCCCGCTCCGTTGCCGGCGCCCCCGCTTGCAGCGTTGTCGCAGATGCCGTCGCCATCGGCATCCCTATAGCCGAGACCTGCGCCGCTCCCGGCGCCGCAACCGTCGCCCGAACCCGCCGCATCGCACACGCCGTCGTCGTTAGCGTCTCCATACCCGTCGCAAGCCCCATCGCCGTTTTCATCGCGATAGCACGCACCCGCGGCACGGCCGCACGTATCGCAGACGCCGTCGCCGTCTTCATCGACGAAGCCGCCGCAAGCCCGCAGACCCGCCCCTTTTCCGCGCTGATGCATCGTTGCGAAGTTGTCGCAGGCGCCGTCGGCGTCGGCGTCGGCATCCACGAATCCCGTACACTTCGCGGCCTGGCAGCAGACGTTGCGCGCAGGCAGCCCGATGTCGGAAAATCCCTGATTCGCCGCCGCAATGCAGGCGCGCATGCAGGCGCCCGATCCACGATGCGCGCCCTGGGCGAAGGCGATCGCGGGAACGCACAGCGCCGCGGTCAACACCGCCGCAGAAACGATCGCCGCCGCCTTCTTTCCCGTCGATGCCTTGTACGCATACGCCGCCTGCGATGCATTGCCCATGCTCGTCTTCTTCATGGAAACCCTCCTCGAACGAGGCTCCTCGAAAACCCGCGCCGTTCAAGCGGTCCGGAACTTCGAAGAGCGCCTTTCTTTCGTCTTCACCGATAACACGTTCGAAAGCGGCGATTCCTTGCAAGGAATCGAAAATTTTTCTGACATAAAAGAGTCGGCAGGCAGGCAGCAGCGCCCCGGGCGCATCGGGCGGCATGCGGCATCGTACATGCAATCCTCCCGGATCACCGTCGCATGCGCCCGTTGCGAAACGCCGCCAAGCACCGTGTACGCAGGCAGGCCGCGCATGCCGCCTGCGTATGCCCTAGGATTCGCGCGCCAAGCGCTCTCCCATCAGATATCCCATGACCGACGCCATCATGAGACCGCGCGTCCACCCGCTCGAGTCGCCCAGGCAATGCAGGTTCTCTATATTGGTATCGAAGCCCGCATTCATCTTCACACGATTGCTGTAGAACTTCAGCTCGGGCGCATAAAGGAGCGTCTCGCCCGCCGCGAAGCCGGGAATGGCGGAATCCACGGCAAGCATGAAGTTCATGATCGAGGTCATCGTGCGATACGGCAACGCGCTCGTGATATCGCCCGCCACCGCATCGGGCAAGGTCGGACGCACGTTGGAGCGATCGAGCTCGTCTTGCCACGTGCGCTTGCCGTCCAGAATATCGCCGAATCGCTGCACCAGGATATGCCCTGCGCCGAGCATATTCGCCACGGTTCCGATCTTTTGCGCGTAGGCGATCGGCTGGTCGAACGGTTCGCGGAAATTATGCGAACACAGAATGGCGAGGTTCGTGTTGTCCGATTTGCGCTCTTTATAGGAATGGCCGTTGACCACCGCAAGTCCGCCGTCGTAGTTCTCCTGGCTCACGAAGCCGCCCGGATTCTGACAGAACGTGCGCACCTTGTTGCGAAACGGATTGGGATATCCGATCAGCTTGCTTTCGTAGAGCACGTTGTTCACGCGCTCCATGATTTCATTGCGCATCTCCACGCGCACGCCCACATCCACGGGTCCGGGAGCGTGCTCGATTCCGTGGTCGACGCACAGGCGCTCGAGCCAATCGGCGCCGCGCCTGCCCGTGGCCACCACCACGCGATCGGCGGCGACGGTCTGCTCGCATCCGTCGGCGCCTTTCAAGATGACGCCGCGGCAGACATCGCCTTCCATCGCCACGTCGAGGCACTCCGTACGAAACAGCAGTTCGACCCCGCAGGCGCGCAGATGGTCTTCTATCAGGGCATAGATTTCCTGGGCCTTTTCGGTGCCCAGATGGCGGATGGGGCAATCGACGAGCTTCAATCCCGCCTGGATTGCACGACGGCGGATTTCCTTCACCTCATCGGGCGCGCCGAGGCCCTCGACGTGCGTGTCCGCGCCGAAACGGAGATATACCCCATCGACGCGCTCGATGGTGCGCTGCGCCAAATCGGCGCCGATAAGCTCGGGCAGATCGCCGCCCACTTCGTAGGACAGCGACAGCTTGCCGTCGGAAAACGCGCCCGCCCCCGAGAATCCCGTCGTGATGCGGCACGGCTCGCAACCGACGCAGCGCCCCGCTTTCGCCTTCGGGCAGAACCGCTCCCGCACGGAAAGGCCCTTCTCCACCATGACGATCCGCGCCGCCGAGCCTTGCTCCAACAGCCCGAGGGCGGTGAATATTCCCGACGGTCCCGCACCGACGATGACCACATCGGCGCTTCGATCGAAGTGCATAGAAATCCCCCTTCTTCCTTCGTTCGCGCGGCGGAAATTCCCGAAGGGGCTTCCCGCCGAGGACTTTCATTGTAAAGGGGCGGCGCCGCGAAAACGCGCGGCCTTCCGCAAGATGTCTTTATCGGCCGATTGGAGCGTTTTTATTTGGACAACCGTCCAAGAATGACCGACATCGCCACCGCCCTTCAGGGTGAAACGACGGTATTCCCATGCCTCCGCACGACGAGTCCGTTCCGACATGAGCTTCGAACGATGAGCGCATCCGTGGCACACGTTTTCCTCTCTATTCGCGTTTATCCCCGGTTTTATTGAATATGACGAGAAATAACGACATATTGACGAATTAATGGTTGCATTTTTCTCCCATTTCACGGAAGAAGCCCGTTTCCCATCTCCGTGCGCTCCGATACCCCCGAAGCACTGCAGCCATCGAATGCAGGTGGTACGGAATCGGCGGCAAGAGGATTCTGTGCGAGATATTTTTGTGCATATGTACAATTTGAATACTTTATTCTGATAAAGCATTGACCTGAAAAACGGGCGTGGCTATAGTGGTTTTCGCAACATCGAAGGAGTCAGCCATGCGTAATCGAACCGCACATATCACGGTCTCCCCGGCCGCCTGCGGCGTCGATGATCGTTTCCCCTTCATGTTCGAACTCACCCCATTTGATGCCCGCATCAATTGCGGGCATCGCCGTTTCGGCATCGCTTCCCACGCATATTCCTATCGATATCTTTAGCACACGGATTCGGCGCGGCCACGCTCCTCTCTCGCATGACCGCGCTTGCCGTGTGCGCCTCCAGGGCGAATGCACCCTCGGCACGAAAGCCGCATCGGTGCAAGACGCCTCGGCCGCATACCGTCTTTTCCTCTGCGGCCCGCACTGACCCCGGCGACACCCCTTGAGGGGAAATCGCCCGCATCGATAGGAACAGCCCATGCTCGTCAAAGCACTCATGGTGGCCATCTTCGCCGCCACCGCCATCGGAGTCGGCATTCTGTGCCGCAAGCACGCAGGAAGCGTTTCCGGATTCATTCTGGGAGGCCGCAGCGTCGGACCCTGGCTTTCCGCCTTCGCCTTCGGAACCTCGTATTTCAGCGCCGTGATCTTCGTCGGATACGCCGGGCAATTCGGTTGGAAATACGGCCTTGCCGCCGCATGGATCGGCATCGGCAACGCCATCCTGGGAAGTCTTCTTGCCTGGTGGGTGCTCGGACCGCGCACGCGCGAGATGACGCAGCGCCTGCAGGCCTCCACCATGCCTGAATTCTTCGGCAAACGCTACGCAAGCAAAGGGCTGCGCATTGCGGCGGCGGCGATCATCTTCGTGTTTCTCATCCCCTACACCGCAAGCGTTTACAACGGGCTTTCACGCCTGTTCGGCATGGCGTTCGGCCTGCCGTACGAAGTATGTATCATCGGTATGGCGCTTATCACCTGCGTCTACGTGGTAATCGGCGGCTACATGGCCACCGTGTTGAACGATTTCGTCCAGGGCATCGTGATGCTGTTCGGCATCGTTGCCGTGATCGCCGCGGTGCTTGCGGGCAATGGAGGCTTCAGCGAGGCTATCGTGTCGCTTTCGCAGATTCCCGCCGAAAACAGCGCGCTCGAAGGCGCATTCGTCAGCATGTTCGGCCCCGACCTTCCCAATCTGATCGGCGTCATCGTGCTCACGAGCCTGGGCACGTGGGGCCTGCCGCAGATGGTGCAGAAGTTCTATGCCATCAAAAGCGGCCCCGCCATCAAGCAGGGCGCCATCATCTCCACCGTCTTCGCTGCCGTGGTGGCGGGAGGAAGCTACTTCCTCGGCGGGTTCGGCCGTCTGTACGGCGACCAGGTTACCTTCGCGGACGGCGCTCCCGTATACGACTCCATCATCCCCACCATGCTTTCCGGATTGCCCGATATCCTCGTGGGACTCGTGATCGTGCTCGTGCTTTCCGCCTCTATGAGCACGCTGAGCTCGCTCGTGCTCACGTCGTCTTCCACCTTGACGCTCGACCTTTTGAAAGACAACGTGGTGAAGGACATGAGCGAGAAGAAGCAACTTATCTGGATGCGCGGGCTGCTCGTGGTGTTCGTCGTCATTTCCGCCGTCATCGCGCTCGTGCAATACAACAGCTCGATCACGTTCATCGCGCAGCTCATGTCGATCAGCTGGGGCGCACTGGCGGGCGCGTTTCTGGGCCCGTTTTTCTGGGGACTGTATAGCAAACGCGTCAGCAAGGCGGCCGTTTGGGCGAGTTTCATCGTGGGCGTTGGTCTGACCTGCGGTAACATGATCGCCAGCTTCGTCGGAACACCGCTGATCGCAAGCCCCATCAACTGCGGCGCAATCGCCATGGTGCTTTCGATGGCCATCGTTCCACTCGTGAGCCTTGTCACCAAGCCCGTCGATTTCGATATGGACATCGCCCTGCCGAGCCGCAAAAGCGCGACCGACCGCGAAATCGAAACCGAAATGCGCGAAGAGCACATGCCCGAGCTCAACCCTCGGTAACAGCCGTAGCGCTGCCGCGAGCGTGGCGGCGCGACCTGCCTGACCGGGCGGGACGTCGGGATGTTCGGTCAGACAGGCCGCATGCTTGACCAGGCAGACCGTCGGCATGCTTGACCGAACCAAGTTGCCGACGTGCCGGCGGCGATTCATCACGAAACGGATGCCCCTAGGTCATTTTTTCCGAGTTCTGCCACAAAATCAGACGATGAAGCGGCATAGCACGACGCACGTTCCGATTCGCGAGAGCATTTCCCCAGTTCGCAATCCAGCCATCGCGATAATCGGCGCCACAACAGTGGCAAAACCCCGTTTTTCCGGCATCGAAGGACCGCTTTTGTTCAAAACCCGCAAAGCCCCCGCTACGATCCCATTCACCGCAAGAACGCCCAGGAAACAGCGAGAAGGGCCGAACCCGTCGAATCAACCGACGGGGTCGGCCCGGAAAAGCGACAGCTATGCCAGCAACATGGCAAGCATACACAGTCCGAAGCCGCTCGCGCCGCCGACCGCCGCGCCGACGAGAATCCGTACGCTCGTGCGCACGCCCTTGATCCACGGGCGCATGGTGCGCTCGCGCCTGCCTTCGATGGTGTCGCGCTCGACATGCTCGCCGCGGCTGAATGCCAAAACCTCGCGATACGTCTGCAGATCGTGCTGTTTCTTGATGCGCTCCACATACATGAACACGGAGACCAAGCGCGAACGGCGCAATGGCGACGAACGAGCATCGAGGCTATTCTTCGTCTGCGGCGAGGTAGTCATCCATGCCCGGCTCGGCGGACAAGAACACGCCGCTTTCGGGGAAATACGTCAGCCACACCACGCCTTCGGCCTCGACGATGTCGGCAAGACCGGAGCGGTCGTTTTCGGCGACGCTGATATGGATCGCCCGATCGTCGAGGGTCTTGAACGTCATTTCGAGCGTGTTCTGGCTGAACCCTCCGTAGCGGCCGGTCGCGCGGTCCTCCTCAACCTCGGCAAGCCAGCATAGCTCGGTCTGCGGACCGCGCATCAGGTCGATCAAGGCATCTTTGGACTGAATGACGCCGATGGCCAAACTGCCGATCACAAGCAGCACGAACAGGGCTGCGATGCCAGCGCCGCCGAGCATGTCGTACGAAGCAGGATGTTTCTTGCGATAGAGACGATACGACACGACAACACCGACGCAGACAGCCAAAACCGCGACCAGCTTGAACAAGCGTGCAGGCGTCGGCTCGCCCTTACCGAACGCGACGATCGCGCCGAGCGCCACGAAAGCCGAGCCTGCATAGGCGATGCACGCCACGGCGAAGCATGCGACCTCTCGCGCGAACCGGGACGCAGTTGCCGTAAAGCCCGCGCCCGCGCCGCCTTTACGCTCCTGCGAAGCCATGACCAGCATGATGGCGAAGCCGACGAACGAAAGGGCGAACAGCACGAAGCCGGCCGCCTGCACAGATAGCGTACCAGGCCCATATATCCGATGGAAGGCGCCCACTCCCCTGCGAACAGAATTCCGAACGCCGCAAACAACACGACCAGCGTGACGATGCCGAGCACTTTCTTTGATGACGTTGGAACCGAAACCATCGCGCCCTCCGCTCCCATGCTGCGAACGCCGATGCCGAATGCATGCGGCGCGGCGAATCGTATCGCACGGCCGCGAAGCAGAGCCGAAGTCCTGCAGCGAAAAGATAGGCGGGCGCGGAAGCATTCCCGCACCCGCCTATCGCAGTGTCAGCGAAAGCGCCTACGCCGCAGCTTCCCCCATCAGGCGTTCGCGTTTCTTGCGGGCAACGGCGCGACCTTTTCCGCATTTCGGTTTCGTAAGCGGACAACGCTTGCTGCAGCAAGGACAGGTGCCCAGGTTGAGCTCGAACGAAGGGACGCCCGCGCCTTTCCGGGCATTCTTCGGCACGCCGGCTTTCGCGGCCTTCGGAGTCTTCGCGACGGCGGCCTTTCCGGAAGAAAGCCCCTTGGTCTTTTTGGCCTCCTTCGTGCCGCCGACACGCGAAAGATTCTTCTCCAATTTCTTCGCGGCCTTGCGAATGGCCTTCTCCTGCTTCTTCGCAATCTTATGAGCCGCTTTACCTTGTTTTTTTATCTGTTTCTTCAACTGTTTTTTCGAAAGCTTCTTCGCCTTCTTTTCGGTCGATTTCTTCTCGGCGTTCTTGCTCTTCTTGGCAGACATGGCAACTCCTTCTCTTGTTTCGCCGCCATGATACCGCATAATTGTTATAAAGTTAGTGTCAATTAACTTTTGAGGACGAAGAAACGGCCACATCAAGTTCAGGCGCGCCTATAATGGAACAAAATCAAACTAGCTCGGATAGCATACGGAGCACGAGACCTTCTGCCCGAAATAGCGCTCTTCTTCGGAATCAGAATCACCATGTACTATGCCGGCCATAATCCACCCCACTTCCATGCGGAGTATTCCGGGAAAAGAGCTCTCGTCGACATCCAGGAAGGCTACGTCATAAGCGGCGCGCTTCCCGCAAGACAGCTCAAATTCGTTCTCGCGTGGGCAGAGCTCCATAAAGACGAACTTATGCAAAACTGGGAGCTCGCGAACGAATCTTCCCCTCAACAACATCGATCCGCTCATGTAGAAGGAGGCGCATCATGAACTATCTTGCAGAAGTCATCCAGGCGTTGCCGGGAGACGATTTCACCGTGTATGCGTATTTCTCTGACGGAACCATCAAGCATGCCGACATCAAGCCACTCATCGAAAAAGGCGGCGTATTCGCGCAACTTGCCGACAGCGGACTTTTCGAGAAATCTCTCACTGTCATAAATCATGCCGTTGCCTGGGATATCGAAGGTATGAGGAATCCCAGAACGTGCATCGATATCGACCCCTGCTCGATGTATGAGGAATGCCCCACGGTGAAAGACCCGTTTTCGCACGTTGCGTAAGCTGGAAAAACCGAACGGAACATGCGAAGCCGTGATTAATACCGAGAAAGACCGGCGCCTGAAGAATCCCGCCTTTGCGTTAATCGCTGCCGCGCTTTCGGGACGCCCGCATTATCGGCAGGGTGCGAATAAAGACCTGAACTCGCCCCGTATGAAAGAAGGGTTCGCATCCGAAGATGCGAACCCTTCTCATTGTGCATATCCATCTGCCGCTTCATGCCTTCGGCACGATGCATGGGCGGCCTTCCTTATCGCTCGGCGCGGCTCTCTTCGATTTCCAAGGCGCCCACCTGCTCGGGATCACCGCAACCGCAGCCGCAACCCGACACGGCTTGCGCCGTCAGCTTATCGGCCGCGTGCGCCACATCGCGCATGCGGCGCGCTTCGGCCTCTTTGCCCTCCAGATTCGCCTTCGCCACGCTGATCATGAGCTTGATGCGGTTGAGCTGGTTGACCTCGGAAGCGCCCGGGTCGTAATCGACCGCCACGATGTTGCTTTCGGGATAGCGGCGGCGCAGCTCTTTGATCACGGCCTTGCCCACCACGTGGTTCGGCAGACACGCGAACGGCTGCGCGCACACCACGTTCGGCGCGCCCGTGCGGATAAGCTCCACCATCTCGGCAGTAAGCAGCCACCCCTCGCCCATCGAATTGCACAGGCTCAGAATCTCGCTTGCGTATTCCGCCAGCTCATAGATATTCGCCGGCGCCTCGAAGCGATGCGACGCGCGCAAAGCATCATTGACGGGCTTGCGGAACCTATCGATCGCCGCCAGCGCGATACGGCTGCCGATCGCGCCTTTCGCCGAACGCCCCAGCGGGTCTTTCTGGAAAATCGCACCCGCCAGGCCGAACAGGAAGAATTCGGTCAAACCGGGCACCACGGCCTCGCAGCCTTCGTGCTCGATCACGTCCACGATCTGATTGTTCGCCGTAGGGTGGAACTTCACCAGAATCTCGCCCACCACGCCCACGCGCGGCTTGGTTCCTTCGCCCACCAGCGGCAACGTGTCGAAATCCTCCACGATCTTTTGCACGGTGCGTTTCCATTCGGAACGCTTCAGCCCCTGCGCCAGCTGGCCTTTGCACACCGCCATCCAGTGGTCGAACAGCGCCTGCGCAGCCCCCGGCTCGGCTTCGTAGGGTCGCGTACGGTACAGGCACGTCATCAAAAGATCGCCGTAAAGCACGCCGTAAACCGCCTGAAGCAGCATATTCGGCGTCATCTCAAAACCGGGATTGCTCTCTTCCAGCTTTTTGAACGACAGCGAGATCACCGGGATATGCCCCAGACCCGCCGCAGCAAGCGCCTTGCGGATGAGCGCGATGTAGTTCGTGGCGCGGCATCCGCCGCCCGTCTGCGTGATGATCACCGCCAGCTTGTCGGTATCGTAGCGCCCGCTCATCACGGCTTCCATGATCTGGCCCGTCACCAGGATGGAGGGATAGCAGATGTCGTTGTTCACGTATTTCAAGCCCGCGTCCACCGCGCCGTGGTCGACGCTCGGCAAAAGCTCGAAGTTGTAACCGTTCTTGCGGAAAATCTCCACCAGCAAGTCGAAATGGATAGGCGCCATCTGCGGGCACAAAATGGTATAGCCCGCCTCTTTCATCTCTTTGGTGAACTGGACTTTCTCGAATTCCGTCGAAGCGCAGGAACGCTGTTTGATCAAGGCGTCGGCCTGCGCCACCACGCGCGCCGCCTCGGCCTCGGTCAACCCCGTCTTGCCGTCCATGCGCATCTTGGCATGGCGCGCATGGTCGCGCATCTCGTCTTCGGGAACGGCCGCCTCGGTGCTGTATTCCTTGTTCATAGCCACCGTCGGACACGCCATCGGCACGCGCTTGGCCTCTGCGCGCTCGTCGGCCTTGTCCTTCAGCGCGGCGAGCAGCGAGCGCACGCGGATACGCGCGGCGCCTAGATTCGACACCTCATCGATCTTGAGCACCGTATATACCTTGCCCGACG
>JAUNDR010000002.1:53260-66620 GCA_030525985.1 Slackia sp.
AGGCCGCATCCGAAGCTGTTGAGTTGGATGAGGTCTAAATCGTCGCGCTGCGTGGCAACCTTGGCGGCAGCGTAAAGGCGCGTATGATACATCCACTGGTCCACCACGCGAATCGGCCGCTCGAGCGTGCCCAGATGCGCGATGGAATCTTCCGTGAGCACCGCCAAGCCGAAGCTCGTCAAAAGCTCGGGGATGGCATGATTGATTTCGGGGTCGTTGTGATACGGACGGCCCGCCAACACGATGCCGTGCGTGCCGGTTTCCTCCATCCAGTGCAGGGTCTCTTCGCCCTTTGCGCGAATGTCGTCTTTGAACGCCTCGTCTTCGGCCCATGCAGCCTCCACGGCTTGCGCCACTTCGGCGCGCGTGGGCGCGGCCGCATGACGGCACGTGGCATCGGCGAAGTTCTCGAACAACTCAACGAACAGGCGTTCTTTCAGTTTGTCCTTCTGGTCGTAGGGCAGCCACGGATTCAAGAACTTCGTCTCGGACGTGCGCAGCTCGTCGATGTTGAGGCGCAACGCCTCCGAATAGCTGGCCACAATCGGGCAGTTGAAATGGTTTCCCGCGCCCGCATCTTCCTGACGCTCCCATTTCGCGCACGGCATCCAGATGAAGTCGACCCCTTTGCCGAGCAGGTTCATCACATGGCCGTGCGAAAGCTTCGCCGGATAGCATACGCTTTCCGATGGCATGCTCTCGATGCCCGCCTCGTAGGTTTTCTTCGACGACGCGTCCGAAAGCACCACGCGATACCCGAGCTTGGTGAAGAAAGTGAACCAGAACGGATAGTTCTCGTACATGTTGAGCGCGCGCGGGATGCCCACCGTGCCGCGCGAAGCGGCCTCGGCGGAAAGCGGCTCGTAATCGAACAAGCGATGGCTCTTGTATTCATAGAGATTCGGCACCGCATTCGATTCGTCGAGCACGCCCGCGCCCTTCTCGCAGCGGTTGCCCGTGATGAAGCGGCGGTGCTTGCCCGTCTTCTCGTCTTTACCGAAATCGTTCACGGTAAGCAGGCAATGGTTCGAGCATGCCTTGCAGCGCACGGTCTTATGCGTGGGCGCAAGCGCGTCGATCTGCTCGAGCGAAAGCATCGCGGACACGGGTTCTTTTCCGTCACGACGTGCCGCCGCCGCACGATCGCGCGCCAAAAGCGCCGCGCCGTAAGCGCCCATATTGCCCGCGATGTCGGGACGCACCGCATTCGCGCCCGAGAGCTGCTCGAAGGCGCGCAGCACAGCATCGTTGAGAAACGTGCCGCCCTGCACGATCACCTTCTCGCCCACTTCGCGCGGGTCGCGGATCTTGATGACCTTGAACAGCGCATTCTTGATGACCGAGATAGCGAGGCCAGCGGCGATATCGCCCACCGTGGCGCCTTCCTTTTGCGCCTGCTTCACGCGGCTGTTCATGAACACCGTGCAGCGGCTGCCCAAATCGACCGGATGCTCGGCGGCATTGGCGGTCTTGGCGAATTCGGTCACATCCAGGTTCAAGCCGCTCGCGAAGCTTTCGATGAAGCTGCCGCAGCCCGACGAGCACGCCTCATTGAGCATGATATGGTCGATCACGCCGTCGCGCACGCGCAGGCATTTCATATCCTGGCCGCCGATATCCAAGATGAACTCGACGCCGGGAAGCATCTCCTGCGCGCCGCGCAAATGCGCCACGGTCTCGATTTCTCCCGAATCGACACGCAGCGCTTCGAGCAGCAACCCTTCGCCGTAGCCCGTCACGGTGGCATGGCCGATCCTTACGAACGGCTCGCCCGTCGTGGCGTTCACCGGCAAAGCGCCGTACATTGCGGCGATCGCACGCTTCGCGGTACCCAGCACGTCGCCCTTGTTGTTGGCATACGAGCTCCACAAAAGCTCGCCGTCTTCGCCGATGAGCGCCGCCTTGAACGTGGTGGAGCCGGCATCGATTCCCAGATAGGCGGTGCCCGTATATGCCATCAGATCGCCGCGAGCGACCTTCTCCTTATCGTGGCGCGCTTTGAATTCGTCGAACTCCGCTTCGGTCGCGAACAGCGGATCGAGGCGCACGACCTCGCTGCCCTGGATATCGCCCAGGTTTCGCAGGCGTTCGAGCACGTCGGAGAGCAGCTCGGGCGTCGATTCCGCGCCGCACAAAGCCGCGCCGCTCGCCACGAACAGATGCGCGTTTTCAGGACGGATGGCATTCTCGTCATCCAAATCGAGCGTTTCGCAAAAGCGTTTGTCCAGCTCGGAAAGATACTGCAGGGGGCCGCCCAACAGCGCCACGTTGCCGCGGATGGGACGGCCGCACGCCAAACCCGAGATGGTCTGCGTCACCACAGCTTGGAAAATAGACGCCGCGATGTCTTCCTTGCGCGCGCCCTCGTTGAGCAGCGGCTGCACGTCGGTTTTGGCGAACACGCCGCAGCGGCTCGCGATCGGATAGATCGTGGTGTGGCTTTTCGCCAGCTCGTTCAAGCCGCCGGCATCGGTGTCGAGCAGCGCCGCCATCTGATCGATGAACGCGCCCGTGCCGCCGGCGCACGTGCCGTTCATGCGCTGTTCGATGCCGTTGTCGAAATAGATGATCTTGGCGTCTTCGCCGCCCAGCTCGATCACCACGTCGGTCTGGGGAATGAAGGTTTCAACCGCCGTTTTCGAAGCGATGACCTCTTGCACGAATTCGATGCCGAGCCATTGGGCCAAAAGCAGACCGCCCGAACCGGTGATGGCGATGGTCATGGGCGTATCGGGATAACGAGCGGCGGCATCGGCCACCACCTCGATGATCGTGGCGCGGATATCGGCATGATGGCGGCGATAGCACGAATGCAGAATGTCATCGGCATCGTCGAGCACCGCCACCTTCACCGTGGTGGAGCCCACATCGATGCCGATATGCAATGGCGCGCGCTCGGCGGCAGGAGCGGACGCAGCGGATGCGACGGATGGAGCCGTTGCGTTTTCGGGCAGGTGATTCGCGGTTTCGGCAGCCACGATGGTCTCCTTTTGAGTCATGGTCGTTCCTAACCTAGAGCGTGATGGATTCGCCCGGCTTGATGAAAAACAGACGGACGGCGATCAGCGCCATTTCTTCGGAGCTTTCGCGCATTCCCGTCTCGATCCAACGGACGATCACCGACATGTAGGCGCCGGCGAAATAGGCGATGTAGTAATTGACGAACGGCGTCGGATCTTCGCGATAACGGTCGTGAAGAAGCGACA
The DNA here is from genome assembly GCA_030525985.1 of Slackia sp. Taxonomy (GTDB): domain Bacteria; phylum Actinomycetota; class Coriobacteriia; order Coriobacteriales; family Eggerthellaceae; genus Slackia. Next base: position 56,467 of record JAUNDR010000002.1, read on the forward strand.
TGATCAGCTCGTTGCACACGGCCTCGCGCAGGCGGGGCGCGAAACGCATGTCGCCGCCGGGTCCGAGCACCGCGTGGAAGAACGGGCCTTCCGCGCGCACGTAATCGAACAGCTCGACCAGCACGGGAAAGGGCTTCTTACGCAGGCGGAAACCCGCGAGGTCCTTGATGGAGAACGCGCCCATCTTGCGGCTGAAATCGTCCAGATCGGCAAGCACCTCGTTCTCGAACGCAAGCAACAAGGCGTCTTTGTCCTTGAAATGGTTGTAGAAGGTGCCGCGGTTGAGGCCGGCGCGCTGGCACAGGTCGTTCACCGTGAAGCCGTCGAAGCCCCGCTCCTCCATCAGGTCGATCAGAGCCTCGCGCAAAGCGGCGCGCGACCGGGCGATGCGCGGATCGCGGACGATTGCAGCGCCTTGATCGGCGGCAGACGACGATTTCGCCGCCGACGTGCGGCGGCAGGGCGATTCCGGTCGCGCGCCGGCGCATGCGTCGGAGACATATTCAGAGACAGCAACCAAAGCGGCCCGCTCCCCTCTTGTTCCCGCAGTCTTGCAAACAATGAACATTTTGAACAATATGATCATTAATGAACACTTTGTTCAATAGGGTCATTGTATCGCGGCGATTCGACGCGAGCAACAAAAAATGAATTGTTACTTTCACTATATCATTTAAGGCGATCGCGTGTCGGGGCTATCGGAAACGGCAAAGGAAAAGCGGCCTTGCGGCCGCCTTCGCATGCGTCATTTTTCTTTGTGAGCCGCCATCACATGACGGACGAAATAGGTCAGAGTAAGCACCACGGCGCCGATTCCCAAGCCGGTCAAAAGCAAATCGACGGGCTCGGTTCCATGAATGAGCAGACCGAGGAAATACACCCCCATGACCACCACGACCACGCCGACGAGCTTCTCTTTCAAGTCGTCGAGGTCGTGGATCTGCAGCCACGAAGGCATCTCGATGCCGTCGTCGACGAACAGCGAGTACAGGCCGACCGACATGATATAGAGCACGACGGAAAGCAGGAAGAAGTCGGCGAACTCGATATAGTCGACAAGCATGTCCTGCATCTCGAGACGCCCGCATGCCGCTTCGAACGTGACGCCGATCGTCGAAAGCAGCGTTGAGATGGTCAACGCCATCGACGCGATGAACAACCCGATGCTGGGGACGATGGCGATGAAACGCGAATAGCCGACCAGCTTGCGCTCGCGATGGCGCCTGCGGCTTTCACGGCCTTGCTCGAACGCCTCGATCGCATCGTCGACGCCACCGGACGCGAAAAGCAGCTGCTTGCCGGAATCGGATTCCCGCATATTCGCGTGCGCGGTTTCACCGCATGCGGCGTGCGTAGCGTGCTCGGACGGGCGGGCGGTATCAGACATCGATGCTCCTATCGGTTCGGACGGGCGCGCACATTGTATCCGCCCACGCAGGCGAAAGGGCCCGCGCTCTCCATCCGTAGCTTGGATGTTGTTTTTCTTCGAAGGAAGCCGAAAACGACGCGCCGCGATCCGAAACGAATCGCGGCGCCGTGCATTCGCCTCGATCAGCGCAAAGCGTCGTCCATGAACGGCGTCGGCTCGGCAAGCTTCTCATCGAGATTGCCGTCCCATACGTAATGACGCGTTTCGCGGGCAATGAGGCCGCTCAGCATGAGCACCACGATGATGTTCGGCAATGCCATGAACGCATTGGCGATGTCGGACACCGTCCATACCACTCCGCCGACGCCGATGGCGCCGAGAAACGCCGCCAGCACATAAACGACCTGATAGGGGCGCAGCGCACGCTTGCCGAACAGGAACGTCGCGCAGCGCGTGCCGTAATAGCTCCATCCGAGCATCGTGGAGTAGGCGAACAACACCATGCCGATCACCAGGATGGGCGTGCCCACATACGGAATCGAAGCGAACGCGGCGCTCGTAAGCGCAGCGCCTTCGCTCAGATTGCCCGCCGTGACGATGTCGGGGTTCGCCAGCATGGTGGACACCAGCACGATGCCCGTGAGCGCACAGATCACCACCGTATCCCAGAACGTCCCCGTCATGGACACGAGCGCCTGACGCGCGGGATTGCGCGTCGCTGCGGCCGATGCCACGATCGGCGCCGAGCCCAGGCCGCTCTCGTTGGAGAACAGACCGCGCGCGCAGCCGAATTGCAGCGCAAGCATGATGCCGCTGCCGACCGCGCCGCCGAAAGCCGCCTTCGGCGTCAAGGCGCATTCGAAGATAAGGGAGATGGCAGGCCAAACATACTCCCAGTTCATGCCGATGATAACAACGCATCCCCACACATAGGCGATAGCCATGAACGGCACGAGCTTCTCACAGACGCGCGAGATGACCTTCACGCCGCCGAAGATGACGATCGACACCATGATCGCGATAGCCAATCCGATCGCCCACATCGGAATGCCCGGGAAATTCGAGTCGATCACTCCCGCCATGGAGCTCGACTGCACGGCCGACCCGATGCCGAGCGATGCAATGCCCGCGAACAGAGCGAACGCCACCGATCCGAGCTTGGCCCACCAGGGAATGGAGCCGTCAGAGCGCTTGAACGCACGACGCCACGCATACATCGCGCCGCCGTGCATCTCGCCCTTGGCGTCTTTCACGCGGTATTTCACCGCGGCGTAGACCTCGGAATATTTCGTCGCCATGCCGAACACGCCCGTAAGCCACATCCACAAAACCGCGCCCGGACCGCCCGCGATGATCGCGGTGGCCACGCCGATGATGTTGCCCGTGCCGATCGTGGCCGAAAGCGCCGTGGTCAGCGCGCCGAATTGGCTGATGTCGCCCTCGGCATCGGGATCGGGCGTGACCGACAGCTTGATGGCCTGGGGAAGTTTGCGCTGGATGAAGCGCGTACGAATGGTGAGAAAGATATGTGATCCCAGCAAGATGACGATGGTCAGCGGACCCCACACCCAGCTGTCCACCAGATTGATAACGCCGACGATATCCATGGCGCCCCCTCGTGTCGCGCGCCGCACGGCGCAGCCGATTCGCGAAAAGCCGTCTTCCGCGAGCGAATGGGCGAATTATACGGGGCATGCGCAACGAGGTCGCGACGGCGATGCGCTTTAGCATGCGAAAGCGCACGGAGCGGCGGCGAAAGGCGATGATGCATCAAAACACAGCGTGTCGGCCGGGGAAAGCGCCGACCGAGCGCGACAAGGTCGACAAAAAATGACAGCCCAGAGGGCGATTTGCGCATTTTCTTCAGCAGGCGCCCATCATGAGACGAAGCGCCCCCTCGAACACGCAGGATGCGAGACCTCGCGCCCATCGCCGGCGCCCGTCCATATGAAAAGCGGCGGCGAACCATTCCGGATTCGCCGCCGCTTTCGGATGCGTCGGATTGCGCGCGCTTCACGCGCGACATCCCATTATTTGGCCTCGATAACGGGGATTTCCTCCTCGTAGGCCTCGTCGAGATGGTCCTCGTAAACGTAGTGCTTCGTCTCGCGCGCGATCATGCCCGAAAGCAGCAGCACCATGATGATGTTGGGAACGGCCATGAGCGCATTGCCGATGTCGGACACCGTCCACACCACATCGCCCACGCCGATCGCACCCAAAAAGCCCACGAGCACGTACAGGATCTGATACGGACGAATGGCTTTGCGGCCGAACAGATACGTAGCGCAACGGTTGCCGTAATAGCTCCATCCCAAAATGGTGGAATACGCGAAGCTGATCATGCCGATCACCAGAATAGGCGTGCCCAGATACGGAATGGTGGCGAATGCCGCGCTTGCCAAAGCCGCACCTTCCTTGATGCTGCCGCCCTCCACGATGCCGGGATGGGCGAGCATCGTGGAAATAAGCACGATGCCCGTGATGGCGCAGATGACCACGGTGGACCAGAAGGTGCCCGTCATGGCGACGAGCGCCTGACGCGCGGGGTTTTTCGTAGCCGCGGCAGCCGCCACGATCGGAGCCGAGCCCAGGCCGCTCTCGTTGGAGAACAGGCCGCGCGCGCAACCGAACTGCAAGGCCACCATGATGCCGCTGCCCACCGCGCCGCCGAAAGCCGCCTTGGCAGTGAAGGCGCATTCGAAGATCAACGCGAACGCAGGGCCGATGTATTCCCAGTTGTAAGCCATGATTACGAAGCAGCCCACCGTATAAGCGATTGCCATGAACGGCACGAGCTTCTCGCAGACGTTGGAAACGGTCTTCACGCCGCCGAAGATGACGAGCGACACCAAAATGGTGATGACCAGGGCGATAAGCCACGTGGGAATGCCCGGGAAATTCGACTCGATGATGCCGGTCATAGCCGCCGACTGCACCGCAGAGCCGGTGCCGATGGTGGCCACGATCGCGAACAGCGCGAACGACACGGCGCCGAGCTTGGCCCACCAGGGAATAGAGCCGTCCTTACGCTTGAAGGCGCGCTCCCATGCATACATCGCGCCGCCGAGCATCTCGCCCTTGTGGTCTTTCACGCGGTATTTCACCGCGGCGTAGACCTCGGCGTACTTCGTGGCGATGCCGAACACGCCCGTAAGCCACATCCAGAACACCGCGCCCGGACCGCCCGCGATGATCGCGGTGGCCACGCCGACGATCGAACCCGTGCCGATCGTGCCCGCCAACGCCGTGACGAGCGCGCCGAACTGGCTTACGTCGCCTTCGCTGTCCTCGTCTTTGACGACGGACATCTTGATAGCCTGCGGCAACTTGCGCTGGATGAAACCCGTGCGAATCGTCAGAAAGACGTGGGAGCCGAGAAGGAGGCAAATCATCAACGGGCCCCACACCACGGCATCGATCTGGTTGAGTATGCCGACAATGTCCATGAAACAACCTTCCCCTGGTTAATCCGTAGCGATGAATTGTACGCCTGGCGAACGCATTCGTGCATGAGAAGTGAATCAAAGTCGGGGTTCGCGCATAAAAACAGAACTCTGACAGGCAAAAAGCTTTTGACCGTGCATACAAAGCCGCTCGCCGATTTCTCGGTTCGATTTATTCGCACGCACTTGCAAAACCACCGCACGTGCATCACGCGCGCGAAGCGTACCGGCCCCGCTCGCCGAAAGCACGGCAAAGCAACGCCACAGCGCCGATCCGCGCTCTCCCGCGATTCGTCGGAACACCCCGACGACCGATAGCCTTATGCGATGGATTCTTTCGAAATGCACGGTTTTCCAAGAAGGCGGGCGCACGACGCTCGTCGCGCGCATGCCGGTGCTACAATGCTTTCCATGAATTCTGTTTCAGGGCGGGGTGCGATTCCCCACTGGCGGTAATCGGCTGCAAGCGCCGAGAGTCCGCGACCCCGATCGAGCCACGCGGCTCCTCGGGTCGATTCGGTGAGAATCCGAAACCAACGGTCACAGTCCGGATGAAAGAGGCAGGGTTCGCACGACGCCGCGTTTCGCCGCATTGCGCAGAAACGCCCCTCTTGCGAATGACAAGCCCGTATTGGAATTCATACGGGCTTGTTTCTTTTTCAGCGAGGCGAAGAAACGAACCTTCCATCCGTTCCGTCTCGCAGAAAAGAGCTTGTCATGGCAGCAAAGCCCGGCACCTTGCAGAATACGAACCGCTGGAGCACCCGCCAGCTCGTCACCATGGCGCTTATGTGCGCCATCTCCGCGCTGTTCTCGTTCGTGCAGATTCCCCTCATTCCCGGCGTGGCCTTTCTCACCTACGACCCCTCGCTTGTGCCCGCCATGATCTGCGGACTCGCCTTCGGACCGGGCGCGGGCTTCGTCGTGGGATCCATGGCCGCCGTCATCCACGGCCTTATCCTGGGCGAATGGGTGGGTTCGATCATGAATATCCTCGCCACGCTGTTCTTCGTGGTGCCCGCCGCGCTCGTCTACCGCCGCATGCACACCTTCAAAGGCAGCGTCATCGGCCTCGTGCTCGCAAGCGCGCTTGCCATCGCGGGCGCCGTTTTCGCCAACCTGACGATCGGCGTGTGGTTCTGGTACGGCAGCATCGATGCCATCCTGCCCCTCATCCTTCCCGCCCTGATTCCGTTCAACCTGGTGAAAACCATCCTGAATGCAACGCTTACCCTGGTCATCTATCGCTCCCTCGAAGGCACGCTCGCCGCAACCGGCGGCAAAACGGCAGTGCGGGCGGCGAAACGCCGAAGCGCATAGAAGATATCTCCGCTTAAAGACCGTCGTGCAGCCCAGCAACGCGCACGACGCCTCGCACTCCTGCAAAACCCCTCGAGAAAGAAGCCATCTGCGATGATCGACTGCGAACACCTCGGATTCTCCTACGACGGCGAACACTTCGTGCTCTCCGACATCGGCCTGTATATCGGCCAGGGAGAATTCGTCTGCATCCTCGGCGGGAACGGATCGGGCAAATCCACATTCGCCAAACATATGAACGCCCTGCTTATCGCCGATGAGGGAACCATGCGCATAGACGGCATGGACGCCTCCGACGACGAAGCGCTCTACGCCATCCGCTCGACCGCCGGCATGGTGTTCCAAAACCCCGACGATCAGCTGGTGGCATCCATCGTCGAAGACGACGTGGCATTCGGCCCCGAAAACCTCGGCGTCGAAACGCCGGAGATAGCCCGCCGCGTGCGCGAAGCGCTTGCCGAAGTGGGGCTCGTCGGATTCGAATTACACGAGACCAACGCGCTTTCGGGCGGCCAGAAGCAACGCGTCGCCATCGCGGGAGCGCTGGCGATGGAGCCGAAGATACTGATACTCGACGAGGCGTCCGCCATGCTCGACCCGCGCGGGCGGCGCGGCCTCATGCGCGTCTGCAAAACGCTCAACGCGCGCGGCATGACCATCGTCTGCATCACCCATTTCATGGAAGAGGCGGCACAGGCCGATCGCGTCATCGTGCTCGATCGCGGGCGCATCGCCTGCGACGGCACGCCCGATGCAGTGCTCACGCGCACCGGCATGCTGGCGAAGCTGAACCTCGAAACGCCTTTCGCCTGCACGCTTTCGCAGCGGCTGCGCGACGAGGGGATCGATATCCCCGTCTGCATCCGAGAGGACGAGCTCGCGCGCGCCATAGCCGATGCCGCGCAATGCCCCGCCTGCGAAGGACGCGCGGATTTCGCCGAGGACGCGTGCGAAGAGACGGCCGAAGCCGTACACGGAAGCACCGAAAGCGCAAGCGCGAAGCGGGGCGGCGCGTCCGCCGAAACCGACGGAGGCACGCAAAGATCCACCGGAGAAAACAGAATGCCCGTCATCTCCTTCGAGCACGTCAGCCACACCTATCTCGACGCATCCAAGGCGAAGAAAAACCGCGCGAGCAAACGCAAGAAAACGGCGAAATGGGGCAACGACCCCCACGCCGTCTGGGCGCTGCACGACATCGACCTCGCCGTCTATGCAGGAGAATTCCTCGGCATCGCCGGACACACCGGATCGGGAAAATCCACTCTGATCGCGCACATGAACGGCATCCTCAAGCCCACGAGCGGGCGCGTGCTCGTGGACGGACGCGACATCGCCGACAAAAAAGCGGCCGACGAAGCCCGCGCACACGTGGGAGTGGTCTTCCAATATCCCGAACGCCAGCTTTTCGCCGCAACCGTCTACGACGATGTGGCGTTCGGTCCGCGCAACATAGGGCTTTCCGAAGACGAGGTGGAAACACGCGTCGCCTCGTCGCTTTCCCTTGTAGGACTTGACTGCGACGAGCTGCGCGAATCGAGCCCCTTCGAGCTTTCGGGCGGCCAGCAGCGGCGCGTCGCATTCGCGGGCGTGCTTGCCATGGAGCCGCGCGTGCTCGTGCTCGACGAACCTGCCGCGGGACTCGACCCGGCGGCGCGCAGGGAGTTCCTTTCGCTCGTATCGTCGCTGCAAAAAGAAACCGACATGACCGTGGTCATGGTGTCGCACAGCATGGACGACCTGGCGGCATTGTGCGACCGCATCGTGGTGCTGAAAGAGGGCGCACTGTTCGCCGAGGGCACGCCGCGCGAAGTCTTCGCGCTCGGCGACAAGCTCGACGCCGTCGGGCTCGGTCTGCCGGCGGCGCGGCGCATGGCCCTTGCTCTGGCAGCGCAAGGGCTGCCCGACGTCTTCTCTACGCTGTACAGCGAAGACGAGCTCGTCGCCGCGATCGTCTCCGCATGCCAATGCGACGCCGATGGAGCGCAATCCGCAAAGGAGGCATCTGGCCGATGAATCCTTCGTTTTCCTTCGGCAGCTACTACCCCGCCGAAAGCGTTCTTCATAAGCTCGACCCGCGCACCAAGCTAATAGCAGGCGCGGGCGTCATCGCCGCCGCGCTGCTGTCCGCCGATTTCTCCGGCCTTGCCGTGGCGGCGGGCTTCATCGCGTTTTTCTACGCGATATCGCGCATCCCTTTCGGATCGTGCATCCGCTCGCTTGCGCCTTTGCTCGCCATCGTCGTGCTGGCATCGATGTTCAATCTCTTCCTCGTCCAAGGCGGAGAAACGCTTATTCAATGGTGGTTCATCCGCATCAGCGAGGCGGGCGTGTACGCCTGCGCCTTCATCGCGTGCCGTCTGCTGATCATGATGGCAGGCATGAGCTTGGTCACCATGACCACCACGACGATGGATCTGACCGAGGGCTTCGAGCGACTGCTCTCCCCCCTTGCCCGTATAGGATTTCCCGCCCATGAGCTGGGTATGATCTTGGGCATCGCGCTGCGTTTCATGCCGCAGTTCGCCGATGAGCTGGTGAATGTCTATCGTGCCCAAATCAGCCGCGGCGCCCGATTGGCAAGCAGCCCCGCACGAGGCGTCCGCATGCTCTCGTCGCTCGCGGTGCCGCTGTTCTCAAGCGCATTGCGCCGCGCCGAAACGCTTGCCGCCGCCATGGACGCCCGATGCTACCACGGAAGCGACGGGCGCACGCGGCTGCATCCGCTCGCATTCACGAAGCGCGATGCCGCAGCGGCGATCGTCGTCGCGGCGATGATCGTAGCCTGCGCGGGCGTCTCTTCCGCGCTCTAGAATCCCTGCACGAGGCGCCCGACAACGCGGGAAACCACGTCGAAGCAGAAAACCGGAAATGCGAATGACGGCCCGCGACGACATCAGGCGCAAAAGCAGCAGAAACGCCGACAGATTACGGCGTTCGCATCATGAAGAACGGAGGCATCCATGACCGGAACCGAAACCATCCTCAGCTACCTCAACGCCGTGCCCGCATGGTATCTCGCCACCAGCGTCGACGGCCAACCCCACGTGCGCCCGTTCAGCTTCGCTGCCGAAGAGAACGGCAAGATATGGTTCTGCACGGCAACCACCAAAGACGTCTGGCAGGAGCTGCTCGTCAACCAGCGCTTCGAAGCCACGTCGTGGTGGCCGGGCCATGGCTGGCTCATCCTGCGCGGCACGGCGGGCCTGATCGACGAGGTAAGTGAAGAGGTGCGCCGCGCGGGCTATGAGCACCTCGAAAGCCTGGGGGAACACTACGACGGCCCGCATGACGAAACGCTCGTGTTCTTCAGCGTCGAAGAGCCGCAGGCGTGGATTTGCAACCACGATGAATGGATGCCTGTCGAGCTGTAGAGGCGAGTCAGGACGTTACGCGAAGGCACTACCCCTCGCATTCGACAAACGGAGCGGCCTCGAGGACGATTTTTTGCGGCTATGGCACGAAGGTCGTGCGTCCTCGAATCGGCGAGCTGGGAAAACACAACCGACAGCGACCCGATTCGTCCATATGCACCGAAATGGCGCCTGAATTCGTGCCATAGCCGCCGATTTTCGGCCTCGAAGGCTTCTCTCCTTGCAAAACCCTCTCGCGAAACCAATTCGCTGCGGCGGTCCGACCGGTCGGACCGCCGCAGCGCCCGATATCCTGAATCAGGCGCGGTCTTTCCTTTGTGCGTAGACGAACCAATAGGCAAGCCCCACGAAAATAGCGCCGCCGACGATATTGCCCAACGTTGCGGCAGAGATATTCGCGGCGATACCGCCCCAGTCGAGCGCGCTCGCATCAACGAATGCCGTGTAACCTGCGGTTTTAGCAAGAAGACCCATGGGCAGAAAGAACATGTTCGCGACGCAGTGCTCGAAGCCGCAAGCGACGAATGCCGAGATGGGGAGCAGGATGCCCACCACCTTGTCCACGATCGTGCGCGCTGCGAAGCCAATCCATACCGCCAAGCACACGAAGATGTTGCACAAGATTCCTTTGAAGAACAGCGTGAC
>JAUNDR010000002.1:66630-72846 GCA_030525985.1 Slackia sp.
ACCGCCACCGAAATCATCGCGCTGCCGACAGCGCCGCCGTTCATGTCGGCGATATGCGCCATATACACCAAAAAGACGGCGAAAAGGGCGCCGCACAAGTTGCCCGCCCACACGAGCGCCCAGTTCTTCGCCATGGCGGCAAGCGTTATCTTCCTGCTGGCCAACGCCGTCACCATAAGCATATTGCCCGTGAACAATTCCGCGCCGCAGCACAGCACCAGCACGAGCCCCAGGCAGAAGCACAATCCGCCGACGACGCGCTGCACGGCGAACGGCATGGCAGGATCTCCCAGGAAAATGCAGAAATACAAGGCGCCGAATGCGATGAACGCGCCTGCGAGCATAGCAAGCACGAGGGTCTTCGCCGTCGACATCCGCGCCTTTCCTACGGCAATGGTTTCCGCCTTCGCCTCGATTTCCGCCGGCGCAAGGGCATCGGGCCTTACGGCTTTCACCTCGGAATCGTCAAGACACGCCATACAGCAGCCTCCTTCGCAATGCAACACATGAATCAGCGGGCGCGTCCATCCTGCACTGCGCATCGCCTCATGCAAACAACAAAAGGTTGTGGATGACGCAATGGCAAACACAAGATAGGAGCATTCGCCCACTATAGTCATTTCCGCAAGACCGCCTTCGGAGAAATATCCCGACGGCGCGAATCCGCCGCAAAATCGACATCGCAGCGCGGCGAACGGGTCAAGCCTGCGCGAGAGAACGCCCCGCGCACCCATCGCCGTACGAGAAACGAATCCGCGCCGAACGCATGCGCGCAAAGTCCCGAACGACGCGAGCGGAACGTTTCGTCATGAATGCAAATAAGCGACCGAGGCGTAAAGGCCTTGCGCCGACCGAGAAAAAACGTCCCGCATGAGCCGTCCTTTCCGCACACGGGCGCAAGAAGCTTTACTATGACGAAAACCGCGTTCGGGCGGAATCGGCAAGACGCATTCGAGCGCGGTCCGACGAAGCCTTTTCGAGCCGCAGGAGCAAACCATGACGAACATCCGCATTGCGTATCCGCACGAATTCGACCGCATTGCCGCGCTGTACGACGAAATGATCGCCGACATGGCGCATTCGGCGTTCGACCCACACTGGAACCGCGACGAACACCCCGGCGACGACTTCCTCAAAAGCGCGCTCGACCAAGGGCAGATTATCGTGTGCGAACACGACGGCGAGTTCGCAGGAGCGCTCGTGCTGAATCGCGAAGGAGCCGACGGCTACGAGGGAACGCCGTGGAACGTGAGCGCCGCCGACGGCGAGGCATCCATCATCCACGTGCTGTGCACCTTGCCCCGCTTGCAGGGCAACGGGCTTGCCCGCGCGCTATTGCGCGGCGCGCTCGACATCGCGCGCAACCGCGGCGACCGCTGCGTGCGCCTCGACGTGCTGCCCGATAATCTGCCCGCCCAAAAGCTCTACGAGTCGGAAGGCTTCGTGCGCATCAGGGAGACCGTCTTGCACTACCCCGACGGTTCGTTCGACTCCATCCTCTACGAATGCCCGCTGGAGTAGCGAAAAAGCCCTACCAATTTCCGAACACGAAGCGCTGGATATCCTGGTTCAGCATAATCACGAAGAACCCGACGAAAAGCACCATACCGGCGATGCTCATATAGTTCATGGCTTTGCAGCCGACCACCTTGCGCGATACCTTCTGGAATACCTCGATGACGAAACGGCCGCCGTCCAAAGGCGGGATAGGCAGCAGGTTCATGATGCCGAGCGACACCGAAATCATCGCCATGAACTGCAGGAACATGGCAAGGCCCGCGTCGGCGTACGCCTTGGACATAACCGCCATGCCCATGATGGACGTCGAGCCCTCCACGGTTTGCGCCGCCGTTTGCGGATTGAACAGCCCCGCCACCGCCTGCGCCACCAAGACGATGTAGTTCAGACCGCCCTGAATCGATTCGAGCGGCGTGAGCACGATATGCTGTTGCACCGCGCCCGTCGCATCCACGATATCCACGCCGATGACCGAAAACGCGACCACGAGCAGAACGATGGCGACGATCAGATTCACGAAGACGCCCGCAAGCAGAATGACCGACCGCTTCCAAAACGGCAGCGCGCGATACGTCTGCGCGCGCTCGGCAAGGTAAAGCTCGTGCGCATCGGAGAATGCGCGCGGGGCGCCCTCGGCGCGATCGATGCCGCGCTTCTTGTTCCGATAGGCGCGCGTGCGAAAGATATTGTGCTCATCGCTCTTCTTCGGGCCCACCAAGCACCCCCAGTCTTCGAGCACGTATAGCACCTCGCATGCCTCATCCACGGTGATGCCGAGCTCCGTCGCCAGATCGTCGGCATACACCGTGCCGCGCTCGTAAGAAAACGCCAGCGCACGCTCGATATGGGGATTTTCAGGCCCCGGCTCCATGCCGCATACCTTGGCGTAGCCGCCCAGCGGGATAGCGGTCACGCCGTAGCGGGTGCCGCGCCAGGTGAAGCCGATATTGGGCCCCGGCAGACCGATCATGAACTCGGTCACGCGTACGCCGAACACACGCGCAGCCAGGTAATGCCCGCCCTCGTGCACGAACACGAGAATCGACAGCACGATGGCCAGATAGACGATCATCATCACGATATCCATGAGAACATCCTTTTCGTCATTGCGCGCCGAGCGGCAGCCTGCCGCTCGAACGCTCAAAGCGCATCGCAGGCGCCCGAGAAAAGCAGATGGAACGCCTTCGCACATCCGCACGCAGCGGTAATGGCGCCATCCGTCTTCGACAGGGCGAAAATCGCCGAAAACGCACTTCGCGCAGCGGCAAAGCACCGTGGCGCGGCCGCTTTGCCGACAGCATACGGCCCCTGCGAACGATTTCTTCCTTTCGCCTGCGTTTATACCGGCTCCACGCGCGCAGGCCCGCACGGATGCCGCGTCGTTACGAAACGCGCAAACAAAACGCACGATGCAGCGCGCATACGGCAGCCGACGGAGGAAGGTTTGATACCCCGTTCGATTGCCGCAGAAAGGCAGGGTGGCCGCAGCATCGCGACGGCACGAAGCCGCACGCTGCAAGAAGAACGTCGCTCCGAAAGCCGGGGCGCCTCGTGCAAGCGACGCAACGCTTTGCGCGCTCCCGCGCCGTTCGGATGCGTCCGCACGCCCCGAGCATCGACGCCGCGCACGCATGAAAACGCCCCGTGCGAACGAACGCACGGGGCGATAGGGCCGCTTCGGCAAGGCGGCGCTTTGCGCGCGGGGCTCGAGGCCTACTTGAACTGGCTCGGGTGCTTCTCGAAGAAGTCGGTGCGCGGCGGCAGCTCCACCACGGCATGGCGGCCTGCAGCCCGCTCTTCGGCAGAGCACAGCTCCTCCATGCCCTCGAACGGCTCGTTCCACGAGAACACGCGCTCGGCGGGAATGTTCAAGTGCGCGGCGATCTTCTCACAGCCGGCAGGAGCCACCGGATGCATGAGCAGCGCGCAGACGCGCAGCAGATAGAAGCTGTCAATCAGCACCTGGCGGCGGGCATCCATGTCGTCGGCGGTATCCGCCGCTTTGATGCCGTCGGCCCAAAGCTTTTGCGCCCAGCGGATGAACTCGTCAAGCAGCGTCATGATGGAATGCAGTTCGCTGCGATGCATGATGCGCTCGTATTCCGCCATGGCGGCATGGGCGCGCTCGATCGCCTCGGCGCTCACGGCACCGAGCGGCATGAAGCCGTCGAAGCTCTTCTGCGCCTCGTAGAAGCAGCTGCGCGCCAAGCGATTGAACACGTTGGTGAGCAGCGCGCCTTCCTTCAGCGCCGGGTCCGCCACGCGCGGGTCGGTGCGCTTCGCCTCGTCGGGATCGAACGGCTTGGGCTTGAAACCCACCGATTTCTGATCGAGCCCAAGGCCCAACCAATGCGCACGCAGCTGCTCCACCGTATAGTGTTCGAGCAGATCGTCCGCCGACGGGGGCTTCACCGCTCCCGACGAAGATGCCTTGGTCTTGCCGAACAGGATATGATGGTTCGCGATCAGACGCGTCTGCTGAAGCTGACCGGCGGCGGGATGCGCCTGCATGGCGTCGCCCTCTTCCAGGCCGACCCACAACGCAGGCTGCGCCACGCCGTAGAAATACAGGTTGTCCTGGCCGATGAACTGATACACGCATGCGTCGGGCGAGCACCACCAATCACGCACGGAATCGAGGCTTTCGCCGCGCGCCTCGAGCGCCGTGGCGCTGAAGCTGATCGGCGCCCACAGGCTTTCGGGCCAGCACCATACGGTCAATCCGTCCACGCCGTCCATCTCGGGAACGGGCACGCCCCATTCCACATTGCCTGAAATGCGGAACGGCACGAGCGCCTTGCCCGTACGGAAGCGCACGCCCGCCTCGAAAAGCACGTCGCGGGCGGCATCGCGGTCCTCGATGCTTTCGAACTCGATTTCGAACGACTGCTTGCCCTTCTCCGCTTCGTGGAACGTATGCGCGGGCAGCTTGTCCGCAATGGCGCGATAGTCGTCTTCCAGCTCGTTTTTGATATACATCACAGGCGGCACGAGGAACTCCTTGGCCCCCTTCACCACCACGGGACGCACCTCTTCATCGGCTTCCAAGCCCTCGGCGAGCGTCTGAAGCTGCGCACGGAAATTCGGTAGGTCGAAATACCAGTTACGCACCGGACGCATTTCGGGAACCTCGCCCGAAAGCGTGGAGACGGGCTTGATCAGGTCTTCGGGATTGAACTGATGGCCCAGATCGCACTCGTCGGCATAGGCCTTCTCCGACTTGCAGCCCTGCACCGGGCAATGGCCCAAAACCTGACGGCCGTTCAAAAACACGTCCTCGCGCGTATCGTAGAACTGCAGCGTTTCCATCGTGTTCAGGTGGCCGTTTTCGTGCAAGCGGCGAAGCACCGCGTCGGTCACCATGCGATGCACTTCGCCCGCACGGCCCAGGCCGCTTCCTTCGTAGATGGAAAGCGCCACGTCATACGCCTCGAGCGTCGCCTTCTGCGCATCGTGGTTGCGGCGCACGTAGTCTTCGATCGTGCCTTCGAATCCTTCGTTCTCGCACGCTTTGCGATAGCCCTCCTGAATGGGAGAGCCGAAACAGTCGGTGCCCGAAACGAACAGGACGTTTTCGGCGCCCAAGCGATCGCGCAAGAAGCGCGCATAGGCGTCGGCGGGAACGAACACGCCCGCCACGTGGCCGAAATGCAGCTTTTTATTGCCGTAAGGCATGCCGGCCGTGACGACCGCGCGCTTCGGCCAAGATACCGTGCTTACATAACTCACGAAAGAACACCTTCCTGCTTCAACAAACCGAGCAGCTCTTCGAGCTCCTGGGAAGAAGCCGACGAGCCGAACAAATCCATCAGCGTGCCCAGATCGGCAGACGACGGAGCCAGCTGCACCACGTCGTAAGCGAGGCCGTCGTTGACGGAATCGTATTCGATACCGCCCAGTTCGGCAGCCTTGTCGAGCGCCGCGTCATAAATGCCCACTTCGTCCGCCAGGCCGTTTTCCACCGCTACGGTGCCTGCGAACTGCATGCCCGTCGCGAGCGCGCGCACTTCGTCGACCGACATGCCGCGGCCCTCGGCGACGTTTTCGATGAACGTCTGGTTGATCGTATCGACCAGGTCCTGATAATACGCACGCTCTTCATCGGTCAGCGGGCGCGTGCCGTAGCTCGAATCCTTCGATTCCGCCGAAGCGATATTATCCACCGAAATGCCCAGCATATCCATCAGGCCCGACAAATCGGTCGTCTGCATGATGGTCCCGATGGCGCCGATGGCGGTGGTCTCGTTCACGAAGATGTAATCGGCCTGGCTTGACAGCTCGTATGCCGCGCTGCAGTTCATCGAGGCGCTCGACACCACGATGGGCTTGGAGAAATCGCGCACGTAAGCGGCCATCTCCTCGCCCGCCGTGGCGACGCCACCGCCCGAATCGACGCGCAGCACCACGGCTTTGATGTCGGGGTTGTCCTCCGCTTGCTGCAAGGCATCGCGCAAGCCTTCCGGACTGCACGACGTGCCGTCGTATTGGATGGTTCCCGCGACGTCGATCACGCCTACGGTGTCGCCCATCGTGACCGCGGTATCGTCCGTCGCTCCGAAAGAAGCCATGCTCGAATACATATGAGAGCACGACAGGGCGCCGATCGTGAACATGAACACGATGACGAACAGGAACACGCCGCCCACGATCCAGGGGGCCTTGCTCTTCTTCGACGGCGCAACGGCTTGCGCGCCATAC
>JAUNDR010000099.1 GCA_030525985.1 Slackia sp.
TGGACGCGGCCCGCGCGCAGTGGACGCGCCGCGCCGAACTCGCGCCGAATGGACGCGGCCCGCGCGCATTGGAGCGCGTAACTCGCTCGTACTCTGCATGGGAGGGGTGGGCATCGTTTGGAGCGATTCTTTCGTGGTGGATACCGAGGGTCTTATCGCGTAATGTGCAACCATGGAAACGACGAAGATGGTCGCATGGTTTAAAGGAGGAGGACGCGGTGGGCTTTCTGGATAGCTTCGACAACGTGAGCGATCTCCATGAAAATCAGCATCTTGAATTCAAGGAGGCTTCTTTCAGCCTGCCAAGAGATATGTGGGAGACATATTCCGCCTTCGCGAATACGGAAGGCGGCGATATCGTTCTCGGCGTGCGCGAAGACAAGGAGTCGCACCGCTTTTACCTGGACGGGGTTGCAGATGCGGACGGCTTGATCGCCGAGTTTTGGAGCACGGTGAGAAATCCTCAGAAGGTAAGTTGCGACGCAATGCTGTTCGATGGCGTGAGATCGGAGCGTATCGAAGGCGCCGATTTCGTCATCGTGAGTGTTCCGCGCGCGAATAGAGGAGAAAAGCCTGTTCGGGTGTATGACAAATCGGAGAAAAGGCTCGTCTCCTTTATTCGCCGGGGTTCGGGCGATTTCAAGGCATCGGAATCGGATTTGGCGCGCATGCATTACGATTGCATTCCAGGTGCAGACAGGAGCCCTCTTGAGCGGTTCGGGATGGAATGCCTCGACGAGAAAACGATTGCGCGTTATCGGTCGGTTTTTTCGAACATCAAGCCCCTCAGCCCATGGAACAACGATTCCACCGAAGACTTTCTCTACCATATCGGCGCCTCCGCAAAAGGCCGCGACAACCGTCTTCACCCTACTCAAGCGGGCCTTCTTGCCTTCGGTCACGAATATGAAATAACGAATCATTTGCCTCGCTATTTGCTCGACTATCGGGAAGAGACCTCGGTCGACCTGCGATGGGACGACCGCATCGTTTCTCAGAGCGGAGATTGGAGCGGCAATCTTATCGATTTCTATTTGGCGGTTACGGATAGGATCAGGCGTTATTTCAAGGCGCCGTATTCGACGGATGAGACGGGAACAAGGCATGGATCGCGCAATGTCGTGACGGAGGCCGCCAACGAGGCTGTCGTGAACGCTTTGGTCCACGCATATTACGGTGAAGAAAGCGAAGTCCGCATCATCCTGAAGGAGAACGCTCTCGAAGTGACGAACTCGGGAAGCATGCTTATGGATAGGGAAGTTGCTCTTGCGGGTGGCGTGTCCGAGATGCGAAATCCGACTCTCATGAGGATTTTCAGTTTCATAGGGGCGAGCGACAGAGCAGGCAGCGGTCTGTTCGACATATGGTCTACGTGGCGCGACGAATTCGGAAAGGAGCCTTTGCTCGAGGAGGCTTACGGACCTTCTTCCGTGAAAATAACGTTGCCCTTGGTTCATGGGAAGGCTTCCGGGCCGGGGTCGAACGCCGGCAAAGCGAGGCGGGTCGTATCCGATGGCGTGCTGGTCGATGCGCTTTCCCTGTCGCCTGAGGGGATGACGCCGAAAGAAGCGCATCTTGCCTTGGGAATCTCGGAAAGAACGGCGCAGGAAAAGTTCAAGGCCTTGGTTGATGCGGGTGTTTTGACGCGTGCGAAGGAGGGAAGGTCCTTCCGATACTTCGCCAAGGAGTAGGTATTCGGCATTCGGTATGCCGATGCCGCTCGATGTTGTGCTGCGCTTGATGCCGCTATAGCGAGGTGTGGGATTACAGCCGCGATGTATGCCCACCGTGGAAAACATTCGACAAAACGGCGCAGCCGCCTGCATCGATCGGCGCATCCACGAAAAACGGGCCGGAGGGTTCAGCCCCTCCGGCCCGTTTCGTATTCCATGGTGCCCCCGGGCCGATTCGAACGGCCGA
>JAUNDR010000003.1 GCA_030525985.1 Slackia sp.
CTCGCCGATGTACTTGAAACCCGTCAGCGTGCGGCGCAGCTCGAAACCGTGGGCGCGCGCCACGTCATCGGCCATCGCCGAAGAGACGATCGTGGTCACGGCGATGCAGCGCGCAAGATCCTGCCCGCGCGATGCGCGCATGCGGGCGAGGTAGTCCATCAGCAGAATGCCCATTTCGTTGCCCGTGATGAGCGCATAATCGTCGCCGTCTTCGCACGCGACGCCCACGCGGTCGGCGTCGGGGTCGGTGGCAAGCAGCAGATCGGGGGCGAGACCCTCGGCCGCGCGTTCGCGGCAGCGCGCGATGCCTTCTTCGAGCGCCGCACGTTCTTCAGGGTTGGGATATTCGCAGGTGGGGAAATCTCCGTCGGGTTGCGCCTGACGATCCACCACGTCGAGCTGCGCAAGCCCGATGCGCGCAAGCGCCGCGCCCACGCACTCCAAGCCCGTGCCGCATAGGGGCGTATACACCACGTCGAGCGGAAGGTCTGAATCGCCGGGAGCTTCCTGCGACTGGTCGAGCACCGCATCGACAAAGCGGTCGAGAACCTCGTCGTCGATCATCGACACCATGCCCGCATCGACAGCCCGGTCGAAATCGATCATGCGCGCGCTGCGTTCGTCGGACTCGAAATAGCCCAGCTGCGCGATACGGGCGGAGATGTCTTTGGCGGCATCGCTTGTGATCTGGCACCCGTCTGCGCCATAGACCTTGTAGCCGTTATAGGCCGCGGGGTTATGGCTTGCCGTCATGTTGATACCGGCAGAACATCCCAGATAGCGCACGGCGAACGAAAGCGCCGGCGTCGGCTCGACCCGCGGATAGATATGGCAGCGAACGCCGTTGGCGGCAAGCACCCGCGCGGCGGTGCGCACGAACAGCTCGCCCTTATGACGCGAATCGCGCGCGATGGCCACGCAAGGATCGTCGAAGCGGTCGTTGAGATAATCCGCCAGGCCCTGCGTGGCGCGGGCGACCGTATAGACATTCATGCGATTCGTGCCTGCGCCGATGACGCCGCGCAAACCCGCCGTGCCGAATTCGAGATTCTGGAAAAAAGCATCGGCGATAGCGGCGTCGCCCGCCTGCTCAAGACGCGCCAGATCGGCCGCCGTGTCCTCGTCTTGCGCATGCTCGACCCAGCGCGCGAAAGCCGCACGCACATCGATTTCGCCCATAATCCGTCCCCCATTATGACGCGCCCGCATCGCGCGAGCTCCACTACTGATAAAGGCGAAACGATTCTACCAATGACCCGCCGCATGAAGGGTCGAGAAGAACGCAAAGCGACAAGCAACGCACGAATAAGGGGTAATTTCGAAAGAGCGCATATTCGCAATCGGTAAAAGTATGCCCAGGTTAACCGCCATTTTTGGCAATTTCGCCATGATTCCTTCACACTTCGGGTAGCGAATACACCGCCCGTTTGACGAACAGAACCATATGCCGATACGGAATGTTAAATCGTTGACAAATGTTACAAATCTGTGTACATCTCAACATCATCGCCGCGCGGTGTGATAATCTTTCGCCATCGTCGAAACGAAACATCGACGAACGAAGCAGATACGCCTCGGAAAAAAGGAAGGGGGCATTCCCATGAATGCCTATCTCATCGCAGCGAAAGCAAACGCGTGGGAGGTTTCCCAGCATGTCGGACACGCCATCGAAGCGCACCAGCCCGAGTATCTGACCGATGCCCAGGGCCGTGGAGCCGGATGCGACCTCCGCACGAAGCGCAAGGTCATGACGCGCCCGCGCATGTTCAAAGACCTGCTCCGCGCAACGAAGTCTTTCGCGTAGCACGCTCGCCGAAAGGCACGCCGAAAAATCGACCGCGCAGAAGCGCGGCCCGATTGGAATCCGATTATCGAAGCGTCGACGATTCGTCGGCGCTTTTCTTTGAGCCCCGTTACGCCATGCAATCGATCGGTCGCTTAGTTTTAACGACCCGAACGACGGAAACGACCCGAGCCTATCGCCCGTCTCCCCCGTCGAGGAAGATCTTGCGCGTCACGAAGTTCCACACCATGACGATCGCCGTCGCTACGATTTTCGTCAGCAGATAATGCACGCCGAGAAGCTCGACGCCCGCCCACATGCAGGCGTTGTTAATCAGCAGGCCGATGACCGACAGCACGACGAAGATGACGAATTCCCGCTTGCGGCTCATTCCTTCTTTATGCGTGAAAACATAGCGCATCGAGGCAACGTAGTTGAACACGACCGATGCCGTGAACGAGATAGTCGCGCTTATCAGGTAATTCACACCGAACACTTCGGTCAGAAACGCCAAAAGACCGTAGTCGATCACGAACGCGAGCGCGCCGACCACGCCGAATTTCATGAACTGAGCGAAAAGCTTCTTCATAGCAACCTTCCGTATCGCGAATCATTCCAAATGCAAGAGGCCCGCCATCCGCAGCGGCTCGTTTGCGGCGGTCGTCGGGTTCGCAGCGAAGCACCGGAACCCCCGGCGACGCCCCACCCTTCCAGGACGCCGGCCCGGTTCCATCGGGCACCAAGAAATCATCCCCGTGGACGTAAGGGGAACCCCACAGAAGGGGCGCACGAGACTCCGCGCGCAACTCCCGCACGAGCCGATCGCCCCAGCGGGGCGATTACGCGAGCTCGGGATTGCTTGAGCATGGAGCCCCGCGCGTCCCCCGCGAGCATGCTCCCTACGTCCAGAACTGGAACGTCTCCAAAAGCGCCTGATGGGCCCACGGATACGCATCGCTCCACCAGCCCGATTCCGCCGTCAGGCAGAGCAGGGCCGTATAGGCCAGGCCGACGAACACCGCAACGGGAAGAACGCGCAGCATCAGCGCATGAAGAGCGCTTCCGGGCGTCATATTCTCGTTCAAAACGAATATGACGAGCACCGCCGCCATCAAGAACATGATGCTGAAATCGGCGAAATAGCGTTGCAGAATGCCCGCCACCTCCGCATCGGCGATGCCGATGACCACGCCCGATACCAGCAAGACGCCTACCACGCCCGCAATCGTGCGCGTCTTGCGCTGCGCGATGCGCATTTTAAGCGCGATACCCGAAAACGGCAGGACCCACAAAAGCGGCAGACAGGCGAAGATGCCGCCGAACGTGGCTTCTTTCACCGTTTGGCCCAGATACGTGGTGTCGAACGGCGCCGGCTGCAGATACGGAAACACCCCCGTTGCCGCAGGAGGCTGGAAGAAGTACGCGAACAGCGCCGGCGCTATGCGCCCGACCGCCATGCCGCGCTTGGTCATGTCGTTCACCGTCAGGTTGTAATTGGCGCCGAAATCGAACAGCGACCCGAAGCGGGCGTAGTTGTATCCCAGCACGCAGGCCAAAACCAGCACGTACGGCGCGACCAGGCATATGAACTGCCGGATGCCCGCCGCCGTCTTGATATGGCCTT
The DNA here is from genome assembly GCA_030525985.1 of Slackia sp. Taxonomy (GTDB): domain Bacteria; phylum Actinomycetota; class Coriobacteriia; order Coriobacteriales; family Eggerthellaceae; genus Slackia. The sequence goes on from JAUNDR010000003.1 coordinate 3,408, forward strand.
CGGTGATGAACGGGCGCCAGAACAAAGGAAACGCCAAAAAGCTCAGCATCACGATCTGCGGGCGGCATCCCACGACAAGCGCCATACACAGCGAGCCCGCGAAATACAAAAGCTCCGGACGGCGGCTCATGCGGCCCTTCATCCAGAAGTACAACCCCCACACCGAAAACGCCAAAGCGAGCATGATCGGCAGCGAGTAAAACGTCGGGAACTTCAGAAGATACATCGTGCCGCTGCATACGACCACCGCCATCTGCAAAAGCAGATACAGGCCCAGATTCACCCGCTTGAAATGGTAGCGCGCAAAGCGGTCGAGCAGCGCCGAGATGCCGGCGATGAAGGCGGCCATCGCTATGAGTACGCCGATCGCCGTGGGGAAATTCGCCCCAGTAGCCAGATAGAACGGCAGATAGAACAGCAGCACGGGCACCACGCCGAAATACACGTAGTAATGGCCGTCGTAATACGCCACATCCCACAGATAGTTCTCGCCGGTCTCTTTCACCAGCTGATCGCGGGCGCCGCGGTCGTAGGGGTCTTCCATATTCTGGAGCCAGTTGGGCGGTTCCTCTTCGAGATAGAGCTTGCCGTGCGCCATGCTTTTGGCAAGCTCGGCGTATTGCTGCGCATTGTCGCCGCCCACCTCGAAGGTGTTCGCCAAGCTCACGCCGTCCCACGAACCCGCGTTGTACGACGAAGTGGCAACGCCCACGAGATTCGAGCCCATGAACAAAAACGACGAGCACAGCCACACTTCAACTGCCACGATGCCGATGGCGGCGATCTTCGAACGATGGGGATGCTGCTTGATGGAAATGCGATACAGGCCGGAACGAGGGCGGAACGCATACGCGAACGTCATCACGGCAAGCGCCGCCATAAAGCGCATCATGGAGAACGCGAACGGCTCGGGCGCATTGATCGAAACGCCGTCGAGATACAGCGGATACACCGTATCGTCTCCGCCGATTTCGATGCGCAGCTTGCCGATCTCGCCCGACGAATTCAGATTGAGATACTCGCTTTCGTCGCAGTTGGTGGCGATATTCGTCACGGGAACGCCCGAGGTGTATTCAGTATCGTCGAAATACGTCGAATGGGCATCGTCGGTGAACCATAGCTTCACCGGAACGTTTTGCGCCCCCTGATTCCAGCTGAAATCGAGCCGCACATTATGCACGGGCACGCCCAAATGCTCGAATTCGATATCGTTATCCACGGATGATATGCGAAAACGGCCGTCGGCGGCCTCGGGCAGATCAATCCGCGAATCGAGCGTCACGGTTTGCCACGTCAGACTGCGCCAATGATTGAAGTTGAACACCGCCGTCTCAAGCACGACGGCAAGCGACACGATGATGCACGCCGCTTTGAAAAAACGGCGTATTTCCGAATGGTGGGTGGCCGCGAATTCCCGCAGCAATGTCATGAATGCACGCATGGCCGACATTATAGCCGAGATGCAAATGCGCCCGCATGGCCGAGACGAGATGGCCGGAAACGCAAAGCGGGGGAAGGGCGCTATGCCCCTCCCCCGCAAACAGCCTGTCGAACTGCGCATTTCACGCAGCCGCATGGACGCTACAGACCGAGCATGGCCTTCACGTCGGCATAAACCTCGTCCACCGGGCGATCGCCGTCGACGGCCTTGAGCAGACCCTTGCCCTTGTAGTAATCGATCAGCGGGCTGGTGCTCTTCTCGTACACATCGAGACGGTTGCGCACCGTGGCCTCGTTGTCGTCGTCGCGCTGATACATCTCGCCGCCGCATTTCGGGCAAGCCGCATCGGCAGCGGTGCCGATGTAGCCGCACTCTTTGCAGCAACGACGGGCGGTCAGGCGGTTCACGATGACCTCGGACTCCACGTCGACGAGCAGTGCGGCATCAAGCGGGCGCTCGAGGCGGGCGAGCATGTCGTCGAGGGCGACGGCCTGGGCCGTCGTGCGGGGGAAGCCGTCCAGAATGAAGCCGACCTGCGCGTCAGGCTCCTGCAGACGCTCGTTCATCAGGTCGATGATCAGGCTGTCGGGCACCAGGTCGCCCGCATCCATGAACGATTTGGCCTTCTTACCCAGCTCGGTCTGATTCTTCACGGCGGCGCGAAGGATGTCGCCCGTGGAGATATGGGGCGTGCCGTACTCTTCGACGAGCTTGGCGGCCTGGGTTCCCTTGCCGGCACCGGGGGCGCCCAACAACACGATATTCATGAGAACTTCCTTTCGTTCAAAACAGCAGCATCATTGTATCAGTGCGCATCGGGAGAAGAAACCGAGCGGCGCAAGAGGCGCGCCTGAACGGCGACGGGGCCTTTCGGGCGCATGCCTGCAGCCTTGCGCACGCCGATTCTATCGATGATTGCGGTGATACAGATCCCACAACCCCTTCAGCAGCAGATTGGGGTCGTGAACCACGTAGCGGCGGCACGCCGGCACGATCAGGCGCGAGATGCCGCCCGTGGCGATGGCGAGCACCGGGCCGTTCAGCTCGTCTGAAATCCGATCGACGAGCCCGTCCATCATGGCGGCGTTGGCATAGATCACGCCGCTTCTCATGCAATCGACGGTATCGCGGCCGATCAGACGCTTCGGCTGCTCGAATTTGATGAACGGCAGCGCCGAGGCCTTCGCCGTCAGGGCATCTTGGGAAATCACCACGCCGGGCATGATGATCGACCCCACGTATACGCGCTCGGCGTTGACCACCGAACACGTGGTGGCCGTGCCCATGTCGAAAATGGCGAGGTTGCCCTCGTAGTCGTTGACCGCGCCCGCAGCATCGGCGATCATGTCCACGCCGAGCTTTTCGGGGGTGTCCATATCGATCGTCAGACCCAGGTCCATGCGATGGTTCACCACGAGCGGGTCTTCTCCGGTTTTCGCGCGCACCGACGCCACCACCGAGTCGGTCAGTTCGGGCACGACCGAGCTGACGATCGCACCGTCGACGTTGGAGAAATCGAAGCCGTGCATGGCGACGAGCGCCTCGAACCCCTCCATGAATTCCTGGACCGTACGGCGCTTATCCGTAGGAAAGCGCAGATTGGAGGCAAGCTGTCCGCGCTCGGGCATCAGCCCCATCACCACATTGGTGTTTCCGATATCCACCGTAAGAAGCATGGCGTCAGCCCTCCCTCGCCGCAAGCGAGAACAGCGCGCTCAGCACGCGATCGGCGGCATCGAGCTTGTCCATCAAAGGCAGATCGGTCATGCCCTCGCGCGTGATCAGCGTCAGATGATTGGTCGGCGTGCCGAAGCCCGCGCCCTCTTCTTTCAGGCAGTTCGCACAGATCATATCGACGTTTTTGCGCTCGAGCTTCGCCCGCGAGTTCTCCAGCACATCGCGCGTTTCCATCGAAAAGCCGCACAGACGCTGGCCGGCCACACGATGGGCGCCGAGCCACGACAAGATGTCGACCGTGCGCTCCAGCTCGATGACCATGTCGCCGTCTTTTTTCTTCACCTTGTCGGCGGCGGCATGCTTCGGACGATAGTCGGCAACCGCAGCGGCCTTGATCACCGCATCGCAATCGCCGTAACGCGCCGAAACGGCTTCGAACATATCCTGGGCGCTGACGACGTCCACCACCTCGACGCCCGCAGGCGGCTCGATGGACACTTTGCCCGTCACCAGCACCACCTCGGCACCGCGTTCATGCGCGCGCTGCGCAATCGCATAGCCCATGCGCCCCGTGGAATGGTTGCTGATGAAGCGGACCGGGTCGATGGCCTCCTGCGTAGGACCGGCGGTCACCAGGATGCGCCTGCCCTCCAAATCTCGCTCGGACACGGCCTCGCCAGGGACGGCTGCATCGTGTTCGCACATCGGTCCATCCTATCTCTTAGAGTTATCGTATTCATCGATTCGATATAAAACGTCGGTTTTATGCCGAATACGCCATCGGATAGTCTAGCCGAAAACGTGCGGGGGAACCACCGGCAAAACAGCGGAAGCTCACAGCATGGGCATCCCTGCGCATCCGAGCGGGCCGCATCGAATACGCGATCGCCGAACATCTTCCGCTTCTACAAAACAGACGGGATGCAGCCGCCCGCCACCATGAGCACGGCGGAAACCACCGATGCGAGAAACAGCGAGTCGCACCGGTCGAGGATACCGCCGTGGCCCGGCATGATCGTTCCCGAATCCTTCACGCCCGAATTGCGCTTGATACGGCTTTCCGCCAAATCGCCCAGCACGCCGGCAAGACCGCAGACCATGCCGAACAAAACGGCCTGCGCAAGGCTTATTTCAACGCCAGGTATATACGACATGGCGAGCCAGATGACGACCGATCCGGCAAGACCGCCGAAAAATCCCTCCCAACTCTTCTTGGGAGAAATGCGCGGCGCGAGCTTGTGCTTGCCGAACTTGCTTCCCACCAGATAAGCGAACGAATCGTTCGCCCATACGCTGCAGAAAACCCCCACGACGAGCACGCCGCCCCAAAACCCAGGAACCGCCTGGCGCACTACGATCAGGCTCGATAGGAGCAGACCCGTATACGCCGCCCCGAAAAACGACACGCCAACATCGCCGATGCGGGCGCGCGACCAGAATACGTACCACACGAGCAATGCGACCAGCAAGGTTCCCGTCACGATAAGCGCGCCTGCCAGGCCGAATTGCCAAACGCTCACAGGATATGCGATCGCCGCAAGGATGCCGAGCAATTCGTTGGGAAGCTTCGCGTCGCTGCGCAGCATGTAGAAAAACTCCGCGGCCGCGATTCCCGACAGCACGCACAAGAGCAAGACGGTGGTGATTTCGCTCGTAAGCACGCAGAGCATGGAAACGCTCACGTAGACGAATCCCGTCCGGAAGCGCACCTGCAGATCGCTGGCATTCTTGAATTTATCGGGCGTTTTTTCGTAGACGAATTTCTTGGCCGCATTCTTTTTATCGACGACCGTCGATTTCGCGGAGGCATAGGCCTGGTGGGCATGCTCCTTCATTTCGCGCTTTCCGCTCACGCCTTCACCGCCCCGAAACGCCTGTCGCGCGCCTGGTAGTCGAGCAGGGCACGCAGGAAATCGTAGCGATCGAAGTCGGGCCAAAGCACATCGGTGCAATAAAGCTCGGAATACGCCATCTGCCACAACAAGAAATTGGAGATGCGCATCTCACCCGAAGTGCGAATGACCAGGTCGGGATCGGGAATGCCCGCGGTGTAGAGACCGCGTTCGAACATTTCCTCGGTAAGGACGGCAAGTTCGCCCGTCTCTTCGCCCTTCAAAACCGCCTCGCGCATGCACGCCTGCACGGCACGCATGATTTCCTGACGCGAGCCGTAGTTCACCGCAACGATCAACGTCATGCCGTCGTTGTCTTTCGTTTTCTCCCAAGCCTCATCGAAGGCGGCGCGGGTCTCTTCGGGCAACGTCGACAAATCGCCGATCGTGCGCACGCGCACATGTTCTTCATGCAGGCCGTCGACCTCGGCAAGCATCGTTTTGGCGAACAGGTCCATCAGTCCGACGACCTCTTCTTCGGGACGCTTCCAGTTCTCCGTGGAAAACGAATAGATGGTCAGATACCTCACGCCCGCATCGCTTGCGCAACGGATGGTCTCGCGCACCGCGCCGATGCCGGCCTTGTGGCCCTTCAAGCGATTCAGAGCGCGCTTTTTCGCCCAACGGCCGTTGCCGTCCATGATCACGGCGACATGCGCGGGAACGCGGTCGGGATCGAGCGCGAAGGGATCGAGCCCCTCGGGAGGGTTCGGAAATATGACGTCGAGAGGCTTGTGCAGCATGAGCACCCCTTTCCATCGATGCGAAATGGCGAGAACACGGGCTGGAAATAGACCGAAAAAACAGCTGCCGCCCGCACCATGCGGACGGCTTTCTCGATGCATTTCCAGCCCGGCCGCCAAAAGGCGGCACGGGCGAAAGAAGCCGGAAATCTTCCAGGTCGCCGCAACGCAGGCCGGCAAATCAATGCGAGAGTGCGGGCGAGGCCCCGTGCTCAAACAGTCCTGAACTCGCGCGAAAGCCACATTCGGCGGCTTTCGGCTCATGCGGAACTGCGCGCGGAACCCCGCCCGCATCTCGGAAAGCGACATCCCCGGATAGAGACGAAACGCCCGAACAGCAGCGGCACCACAACTCACCCACTGGTCACCGAAGCGTAGGCGAGAGGCGGCCTCGCCTTTCAGATGCCGCGAAGGCTTCGCGTAGCGTACTTCGGTACGTAAGCGAAGCCTGGAGCGAGCAGATGGACGGCGAGGGCGCCTCGCAGCCGGCCGACGCAACTTAGATTTCCATAACCTCGGCTTCTTTTTTCTTCAGCATTTCGTCGACGGTAGCCACGAACTTGTCGGTGAGCTTTTGGACCTGCTCCTCAGCACGGCGGGCGTCGTCCTCGGAAATCTCGGAATCCTTCTTCTTACGCTCGATCTTGGCATTGGCGTCGCGGCGGGCGTTGCGCACCGCCACGCGGGCCTCCTCGGCGAAAGTCTTGCATTCCTTCACCATCTCCTTGCGGCGCTCCTCGGTCAGCGCAGGGATGGGAAGGCGGATGACGGCGCCGTCGTTCGAGGGCGTGATGCCCAGATCGCTCGCCATGATGGCAGCCTCGATGCCGCGCAGAGCGGATTTGTCCCACGGCTCGATGACGAGCATGTGCGCATCGGGGGTCTTCACGGCGGCCATCTGGTTGATCGGCGTAGGAACGCCGTAGTAATCGACCCTGATCTTATCGAGCATCATGGGATTGGCGCGACCCGTACGCACGCCGGCGAAGGCCTCTTTCAGATTGTCGAGCGCCTTGTCCATGTTGGCTTCGGCCGCAGTCATGATTTCAGCAGTCATATCTTCCCTTTCTCTCCCGAACCGCCCCGAAGGCCGGTCGGGCCTTTATCCTACGTGCCGCAGGGCAACCATGCCGAAGCGGACTTCCCTTTTATTAATACACCAGCGTTCCGACGTCTTCCCCTTTGAGGATGCGGCCGATGTTGCCGTGAGCGGTCATGTCGAACACGAGCAGCGGCATCTCGTTGTCTTTGCACAGCGAAATGGCGGCGGCGTCCATGACGTTCAGCTCTTTGGTGAGCACGTCGAGATAGCTGATCTTGTCGAACTTCTTGGCGTCGGGATTCTTCTTGGGATCGCTGTCGTAGATGCCGTCGACCTTGGTGGCCTTCATCATGCAGTCGGCATCGATCTCGCATGCGCGCAAAGCCGCCGTGGTGTCGGTGGTGAAATACGGATTGCCCGTGCCGGCGGCGAAGATGACGACGCGGCCCTTTTCCATGTGGCGAATGGCGCGCAGGCGGATGTAGGTTTCTGCTACCTGGTGCATCTCGATAGCCGACTGGACGCGCGAAGAAACGCCATGACGCTCGAGGCCGTCCTGAAGCGCGAGTGCGTTCATGACGGTCGCCAGCATACCGATGTAGTCTGCCTGGGCACGATCCATGCCATCGGCGCTGCCCGCCACCCCGCGGAAGATGTTGCCGCCGCCGACCGTGATCGCCACCTGGACGCCGTCATCGACGATTTCTTTGATCTGCTCGGCGAGCTCGTCGATGACCTTCGGGTCGATGCCGTAGCCGGCGTCGCCCATCAGAGCTTCGCCCGAAAGCTTCAACAGCACGCGATGGTATTTGTACCCTTCTGCAGGCATGAAAACCCCTTTCGAAAGAATCGTGGTATTCGCATCATTGTACGATAAGAAAAGGGTCCCGCTACAAGAGGCGGAACCCTTTTCGCATGTTCACCGAAATTGCTCGGATGCGACGGCATTCGACGCGCGGATGGCCTAGTAGCCGAAACCGCGCAGGCCGTATCCGTCGCCGGAGCCGTGGCCGAAGCCGCCGTTGCCGTAAGGACGGGTCTGCTCGCCCGAAGGCAGGGCGTTTTCATCGGATCCGAGCGTCACCGAAAGCGTCTGCTCGCTTCCGTCGCGGTTGACCGTCACCTCCACGACATCGCCCGGATTCTTCTCGCGCACCATCAGCTGCAGATCGGACGGCGATGCAATCGGCTTGCCGTCGAAGCCCGTGATGATGTCGCCGCGCTGCAGGCCGCCTTCCGCGGCACCCGTGCCCTCGTAGACGTTGGCCACATAAACGCCCTCGGCGGTAGGCAGGCCGTAATAGCGCGCCATCTGCTCGTCGATCTGAGCCATCGACACGCCGAGCTGGGCATGGGTGGGCGCCTTGCCGTCGATGATCTGCTGGGCGAGGTTCATCGCATAATCGACGGGGATGGCGAATCCGACGCCCGAGCTGGAACCCGAGGCGGACTGGATCATGGAGTTGATGCCGATCAGCTTGCCGTCGGCGTCGACCAGCGCGCCGCCCGAATTGCCGGGATTGATGGTGGCGTCGGTCTGGATCATGTTGGGATAGATCACCGTTTCGCCCGTGGTTTCGTCCTGCATGGTGGTGGAACGCTGCAAGGCGCTCACGATGCCTTCGGACACCGAGTTCTCAAGGCCGAAGGGGCTGCCCAGACTCATGACCCACTCGCCCACCTGCAGATCGGACGACGACCCGATTTCGATAGGGGCCAGATCCGTCGCGTCCACCTTGATCACGGCGATGTCGCTCGATGCGTCGCTGCCGACGAGCTGCGCGTCGTATTCCTGCCCGTTGACCGTCGCCTTCAGGGCCGTGGCGCCTTCGACCACATGATTGTTCGTGATGATGTAACCGTCTTGGGAGATGACCACGCCCGAACCGAGCGAAGCCTGCTGGAGCGCATCGTCGGAGCCTGCGCCCGGCACTTCGAAGCCGAACATCGACTGCGACGAAGATGCGGCATGTTGATACACGTCGATGCTCACGATGGAAGGAAGCGCCTTGGCCGCCACCGCTTCGGCCAGCGTGGCCTCGGTATCGGACGCGCTCACGTTCGTGCTGGAGGAAGACCCCAGATCGACAACGCCCCCGCCGTTCATGGCGTTGAAGCCGACGAATCCACCCAATCCGAGCGCCACGGCCAAGGCCGCGCCGGCGAAACTCACTCCGAAGGTCTTCGCAAGGCTCTTCTTCGCCGACGGATCTTTGGCGGGTTTCACATGGCGGGCCGCCCCCTGCGTCGCATATGCCTGATACACCTGCTGCTGGTAAGCCGCCTGCTGCTGCGCGTAGGAATCGGGCTGGGCCGCGTGCTGCGGATACGTCTGGGACGGGGATGCGGCATTCGCCTGCGGTTGAACGGAGCCGTTCTCGAAAGCATTCTTGTTTTCTTCAGTCATGTCGTTCCCTCGCTTTTCGTTTCATTCTCAGTTGCTCTTTTCGCGGTTCACTCTACCATCCTTTCGGCATGGGAAAACGGCGGTCGAAGCCTTCGTCACCGCCGCGTTGCCCGATATACGTCGGCAAGCGTACCCGCGCCACAACACGCACACAAATCGAGCATTGCCGCCCGTCGAGGCCGCAACGCGCGCGTGTTGGCATCGATACGACATCGCGAAAGGAGAACGCCGATGAATCTTTCCGGACTGATAACCGTCGAACCGACCGACCGCGAACGCATCGAACATGCCATCGCGCTGCTCGGCGACAGCTTCCTTGAGGAAATGTGGTTTGCCACGTGGCTCGAAGCGATCGACGAGACGGGAGCCGATGACGAACGCAAGAAAACCCTGCTGCGCGCCGTCTTCGCCGACGACGTCGAAGCATTTTCGCCCTATGGAAGCATCTATCTGCTCGAGGATATGACGGCGGCCGTCGGCGGATACCGCTTCAGCGAGTTGCAGGGAGAAACCCTCAGCTCGATCGAGAGCAGGCAGGCGGGAAGGCATTTCCTCGCCGAAGCAAGCGCACAGGAGGCTGCTTTGCTCGAGCGGCGCGAACGCGACATGGAGCCCATCTCGTCGTTCGACTGGGCGCGCGAACATGCGGGCGGCGACCATATCAATTTCTTCGCATGGGCGGTCGATGAAAAGGCGCGCGGCAAAGGATCGCTTCGCCGCGCGCTCGATCCGTTTTTCGCCTACGCCGACGAGCACGAGTTGAACTGCTATCTGGAATGTTACGCCGACAGGCTGCAAAGCATGTACGAACATCTCGGCTTCGAACTGATCGACGAACTGCACGCCGACGGGTTCGACGTCTACGAGCGGCGCATGGTGCGCTATCCGAAACAGACCGCACGCGCGGCTCATACGGCATAAGGCAAGAAGACCAGCCGCGCCGCCGCACAACCGATGCGGCGGCGCGCTTCCTTATATGCTGCACGCAACGGGCATTTCACCCGACGCGTCCTCCCTGCGACCGAGCGGACGCTCGCATTCCGCCATCACAGAGCCTGCGCCGTATCGAGCGGCGCCCTCGCAAAGCCGACGCCGCGTCGAAGGACGCCTTTCGACGCGTTTAGGTGCGCTATCGACGCGATGCCAAGAAATCGGCCGCCGCCGCGCGCGACCACGCGTCCACGTCCGCCAGCTGGTCGAGGCTTTCCACGCGCTCGACCCCCGCCGCCTCATGGCGCTCCATCGTATGCTCGACGCAGGCGTCGATATCAAGATAACCGCACCCGCCCGACAAAAACGCCGCGACCGCCACCTCGTTCGCCGCATTCATCACGCACGGAAGCGTTCCTCCTACGCCGCCCGCATGATAGGCAAGGTCGAGGCAGCGAAACGTCTCGGTATCCGCGGGATAAAATTCAAGCGATCCGAGTCGCGTGAAATCAAGCGGTTCCACAGGAGCATCCCACCGGTCGGGATAGCTCAGGGCGAACTGAATCGGAATACGCATGTCGGTGGTGCCGAGGTGCGCCTTCACGCTGCCATCGGAAAACTCTACCATCGAATGGATGGCGCTTTGCGGCTGCACGACCACCTTGATTTTCTCGTATGGCATAGAGAACAGATGATGCGCCTCGATCACCTCGAGACCCTTGTTCATCAACGTGGAGGAATCGATGGTAATCTTCGGTCCCATCTTCCACGTAGGATGAGCAAGCGCCTGTTCGGCGGTCATATGCGCCAAATCGGCGCGGCTCTTACCGCGGAACGGGCCGCCCGAGGCGGTAACCCACAGGGCCGTCACTTCCTTGTGACGCTCGCCGAGCAGGCATTGGTAGATGGCGCCGTGTTCGGAATCGATCGGCATCAAGGCGCCGGCGGGGCCGAATGCGGGAGCGATGCCCGCCGCAACGCGCTGCTCATCGACCTTCGCCGCAAGGGGCATGATCAGATCGCCCGCCACCACGAGGCTTTCCTTGTTAGCAAGAGCAAGCTGCTTTCCGCATGCGAGCGTTTCGTAAGATGCGCGCATGCCAGCGGCTCCGACAAGCGCATTCACCACCACGTCGACATCGTCGAGACGCACCAGGTCCAAAAGCCCCTGCTGGCCGAACCCCACCGATACGCCTCCATGGGCATTCACAAGACGAACGTCGTCTTTCAACCGCTCGGCGCCGAAGGCGATATGGCGCACCTTGAACTCGTGGGCCTGCGCGATCACATCCTTGACGCTCGTATTGGCGGCAAGCGCCACTATCTCCAATTCGTCGGCATGGCGACGCACCACATCGAGCGTCTGCAATCCGATCGATCCCGTCGAGCCGAGCAACGCGATGCGCTTGCGCGCTGTATTTTCCGCCATCGTGAACTCCTCTTCCGAAAACGATAAATCGACTGCATTGTAACGCCGCATAAACGCCGCCGCCCTTATGCAATCCGATTCGCATCGAAGCCGCGGCGAACGAATCCGCAACGGCGGCGCATCGATGCAGCTCTCGCCCCGGCAAACAGACCGCGCCGCATGCGATCGCATTCCCGACTGGGCAAATCGATAAGGCGCTCCGACATTCGCCTCGGCGCAAGCATCCCGTGTACGATACGACCGCCGACACACGCCGCCGCATACCATCGCACATCGCTTGTGCAACAAAAAATCCCCCGCAGGATGCGGGGGATTTCAAAAGCACAGAGATGCTGCGAACGCCTATTTGAAGAAGCCTTCGTAATTGTGCATCTTCAGCTGGGATTCGATCTTGGACATGGTGTCCAAGGCAACGCCGATCATGATGAGGATCGACGTGCCGCCGAACGCCTGGATAAGCTGGTTGCCCGTGAAGTAGAACAGAATCGAGGGCACCACGGCGATCAGGGCGATGAACAGACCGCCCGGCAGCGTGATACGGTTGATCACGCGCTTGACGTAATCGGTCGTAGCGGAGCCGGGACGAACGCCGGGGATGAATCCGCCCTGCTTGCGCAGGTTGTCGCTCGTCTCTTCGGGATTGAACACCATGGAGGTGTAGAAATACGCGAAGAAAACGACGAGGACCATGGTCAAGATCCAGTTGATCCAGCCCGTGCTCATCGCGTTAGCGGCAGCGGTCAGCCACTCGACGTTGAACAAGGCGGCAAGCTGAGCCGGGAAGTAAATCAGGCAGCTTGCGAAGATGATGGGGATAACGCCCGCCGCATTCACCTTGATGGGAATGTAGGTGGACTGGCCGCCCATCATGCGACGACCCTGCACGCGCTTGGCGTAATTGACCGGAATGCGACGCTGCGCACGCTCCACGAAGATGATCGCGGGGATGCACAGCAGCACGATGGCCACGATGACGATCGTCACGGCGATACCCATGCCCAGATCGGCCTGCAGGTTCACGCTGCTGAAAATAGCAGACGGAACGCGGGAGATGATCGAGGTGAAGATGATCAACGACATGCCGTTGCCGATACCGCGCTGGGTGATGAGCTCGCCCATCCACATGATGAAGGCGGTGCCGGCGACAAGCGTGAACACGATCACGATGTCGGTGACGATCTCGGGAATCTCGCTCGAGAACACCACGCCGTACTGGCTGCTCTTGAACAGGAAGAGATAGCCGATGGCGTTGATCAGGCCCAGACCGAGCGTCAGGAAACGAGTGACCTGGGTGATCTTCTTGCGACCGGTCTCGCCCTCCTTCGACCAGCGACCCACGGCGGGAATGACGCCCTGCATGAGCTGCATGATGATGGACGCGGTGATGTAGGGCATGATGCCGAGCGAGAACACCGAGAAGTGCGAGAGCGCACCGCCGGTAAACAGGTCCAGCATGACCATGCTCACACCGCTTGTCGCGAATGCATTCGCGAATTCGTTGAAGGGGATGCCGGGCACCGGCACGTACGCGCCGAAGCGGTACAGCGCCAGGATGCCCAAGGTGAACAGAATCTTATTCCTCAGTTCCGGCACCTTGAACGCATCGATGATGGTTCTTAGCAAGACTGCTCGACCTTTCCTCCGGCTGCCTCGATCTTGGCAACAGCGCTCGCGGAAACCTTGTCCACCTTGACGGTCAGAGCCTTGGTCAGCTCGCCGTTGCCGAGAACCTTGACCAGGGCGTCGACGCTCTTGATGATGCCCTTGGCAACGAGAGCCTCGTGATCGACGACGTCGCCGGCCTCGAACTTCAGCTCGAGACGGTCGACATTGACGGGAACGTACTCGACGCGATTGAAGTTGCGGAAGCCGGGGAGCTTCGGAAGGCGCATCGCCAGAGGAGTCTGGCCACCCTCGAAGCCGGGGCGCTTGCCGCCGCCGGAGCGGGACTTCTGGCCGTTCATACCGCGGCCGGAGGTCTTACCATGACCGGACGCGGGACCGCGACCGACGCGCTTGCGGTTTTTCGTAGAGCCCTCTGCGGGGACCAAGTCTTTGAGTTCCATGTTTCTTCCTTTCGCTTTTTTCGGACGGGAAGCCCGTTCTCAGCCGACAGCTCGCTCGTCGGCTCACTCTGGATACGATGCTTGCTTCGGCAAATCACGCCGAGAAATACAAGCTTTCCTAGAATACACGGAAAGCAGCCCGTCGGCTAGTGGAAATAACGCGACCTTCGAAGAATCACGCAAGAAACCCTCGTCAGGCATGTTTCGCGCAAGCTCTACGGCATTGCGAAAAGCCGTATGCATCTTCACGCTCGGCAACACGGACCAACGCGTAGAACGCGGCAACCTTGCGCGATTCGCTCCCCTTCTTGCCAGGATCACAAAGAAAATATCCAGAGATACGGAACAGGACGCCGATCGACATCGACGCCCTGTCCCAAAGAAATCTTTCCCTCGACGCACTTCATCGTGCGTTCGATTCCGCCCGCAAACCCGAATACCGGCGAAAATGCATGCGCAGCCGCGGACCCGAGCATAAAAAAGGCCGCTCATGCGAGCGGCCTTCCGTGTTAGTCTTCGACGACCTCGACGAGGTGCTTGACCTTGAAGATCATGCCTCGAATGGTCGGGCAGTCGACGTGATCGACCGTGCGGCCGATCTTGCCCAGGCCCAAAGCCTTCAGGGTAGCGCCCTGGTCGGCCTTGCGTCCGATAGCGGAACGGGTCTGGGTGATATGGAGGGTCTTCTGAGCCTCGGCCATGATTTATGCCTCCTTCTTTTCAGACCAGCCATAGATGTGAGCAACGCTCACGTTACGGCGGGCGGCAACCTCATTGACGTTGGAGAGCTCTTTGAGGCCCTCGGCAGCTGCCTTGACGATGTTCATAGCATTGTCGGAACCGAGGGACTTGCCGAACACGTTCTTGACGCCAGCCAGCTCCATGAGAGCACGAACCGGGCCGCCGGCGATAACACCGGTACCAGGGGTGGCAGGCTTGAGAAGCACGCGGCCTGCGCCGAACTCGCCCATGATCTCGTGGGGAATGGTGCCGGCCTCGGTCAGCGGGATGCTGAACATGTTCTTCTTGGCATCCTCGATGCCCTTCTTGATGGCGACAGGCACTTCCTGGCTCTTGCCCATGCCCACGCCCACGCGGCCGTTGCCGTCACCGACGACGACCAGAGCGGTCAGAGCGAAACGACGGCCGCCCTTGACAACCTTGGAAACGCGGTTGATGTAAACCACGCGCTCCTGAAGCTCAGGAACGGCAGACTGGTTCTTTTCTTCTTTGCGAGGAGTCATTTACCCTACCCTTTCCTAGAACTTCAGGCCGGCTTCGCGAGCGGCGTCGGCCAGAGCCTTGATGCGGCCATGGTACAGGTTGCCGCCGCGGTCGAAGACGATTTCGGTGATGCCGGCTTCGACAGCCTTCTTGCCTGCGATTTCGCCGATGGCAGCAGCGCCTTCGACGTTGGCGCCGGACTTGCCGGTCGCCTTGAAATCGGGGCCCAGGGTGCTCACGCCGAGCAGGGTCTTGCCTGCAACGTCGTCCACGAACTGGATGTAGACGTTGGAGTTGGAACGGGTGACGCAAAGACGCGGACGAGCGGCGGTGCCGGAAATCTTACCGCGCACGCGACGATGGCGACGAGCCAGCGCAGCTTGTTTCTTCTGAAGTTTCTTCATCTTAAAATCCCTTCACACCTGAGTCGCTATTTGTCGCCCTTGGCGGCCTTGCCCAGCTTGCGGCGGACCTGCTCGCCGGCGTAGCGGATACCCTTGCCCTTGTAAGGCTCGGGCTTACGCCACTTGCGCACGATAGCGGCGGTCTCGCCGACCAGCTGCTTGTCTGCGCCCTTGACGGTGATGTGCGTCTGGTCGGGAACCTCGAAGGTGATGCCTTCGGGGGCCGTGACCGTGACCGGGTGGGAGAAGCCCAGCTGCAGCTCAAGGTCGGTGCCCTTGAGAGCGGCGCGGTAGCCGACGCCCACGAGCTCGAGCTTCTTCTCGAAGCCAGCGGAAACGCCCTCGACCATGTTGGCGATGAGGGTGCGGGTCAGGCCGTGGAAGCTACGGGCCTCACGGGAATCGTCCGGACGGGTGACGATGATCTCATCGCCCTCGTGAGCGACATTCATGATGGGATTGAACTCATAGGAGAGCTCGCCCTTGGCGCCCTTGACGGTGATGTTGTTGTCGTTGATAGCGACTTCGACTCCGGCAGGAACCGGAATAGGCTGCTTACCGATACGAGACATATCTAGCTCCTTCCTTCCTTACCAGATGTACGCGATCACTTCGCCGCCGACGCCGGCTTTGCGGGCGTCGCGGTCGGTCATAACACCCTTGGAGGTGGACACCACAGCGGTGCCCAGGCCGCCCAGAACGCGGGGCAGCTCATCCTTGCCAGCGTAGATACGCAGGCCGGGCTTGGAAATACGCTTGATGCCGCGGATGACCTTCTCCTTCTTGTCACCGTACTTGAGGGTGATCTCGAGGATGTCGCGGGGAGCGGCCGGGGTGATCTCAAAACCCTGGACGTAGCCCTCTTCGGTCATGATGCGGGCAATCTCGACGAGCTTCTTCGAGGACGGCATGGAAACCGTAGCCTTACCGGCAGAATTTGCATTACGCACGCGCGTAAGCATATCTGCGATGGGATCGTTCATGCTCATGTTTTCTCCTTTGGTTCGTGATGAGCGGAGTCGGAGGTACGTAATGGCGCCCGTAGCGCGTACGCCTTACCGACCGGCACACGCCGATGTGCGAAGTCTTACCAGGAAGCCTTGGTCACACCGGGCAGTTCGCCTTTGTGAGCGAGTTCACGCAGGCACACGCGGCAGAGTCCGAACTTGCGATACACAGAGTGCGGACGGCCGCAGCGGGTGCAGCGAGAATACTTACGAGTCGAGAACTTCGGCTCGCGCGCAGCCTTGGCGATCATCGATTTTTTTGCCATGCTTTTCCTTCTTTCTTATTTCTTCACTCAACGAATGTCGAGTAGAAACCTAGTTCTTCTTGAACGGGAAGCCCAGGGCATCCAGAAGGGCCTTGGCGTCCGTGTTGTTTTCAGCGGTGGTGACGAAGGTGATGTCCATACCGCGGGTACGGTCGACCTTGTCATACTCGATCTCGGGGAAGATCAGCTGCTCGGTGATGCCGAGCGTATAGTTGCCGCGACCGTCGAAAGAGGTCGTGGGGATACCGCGGAAGTCACGCACGCGAGGAAGAGCCATGGACAGCAGACGGTCCAGGAACTCCCACATGCGGTTGCCACGCAGGGTGACCTTGCAGCCGATAGCCATGCCCTGGCGAATGTGGAAGCCTGCGATGGACTTCTTCGCACGGGTGATGCAGGGCTGCTGGCCGGTGATCACGCGCAGGTCGGCCATAGCGGCGTCGAGCTGCTTGGAGTCGGACGCAGCGGCGCCGACGCCCATGTTGACGACGATCTTCTCAAGGCGGGGAACCTTGTTGATGTTGTCGATGTTCAGGTCGCGCTCGAGCTGAGCGACGATCTCGTTGGTGTACTTTTCCTTCAGACGAGGAGTGGTCATCTTGAAATTTCTCCTTTTCGATGATTTAAACGCAGGATTTCCGACCCTACGTCCCTACCCCCGCGCAAGACACGCAGGGAGGGTCATTGTACCAAGCAAGCGGGGATTATAAAACCCCCGCTCACAAAAATCAAACTATTTAGCCTCGACGATGTCGGCGCCGCATTTCTTGCAAACACGGACCTTCTTGCCGTCGACGCGCTTGTTGGAAACGCGGGTCGGCTTGCCGCAGCTCGGGCAGATGAGCATGACGTTGGAGACGTGGATGGGAGCCTCCTTGGTGACGATGCCGCCCTGCGGGTTCTGCTGCGTGGGGCGCATGGCCTTCTTGACCATGTTCACACCCTCGACCAGCACGCGCTGGTTCTGGGGGATGCCGCGCAGGACCACGCCCTGCTTGCCCTTGTCTTTGCCGGTGATGACTTCGACCTTGTCGCCTTTGCGAATGTTCATTTTCATGTTCTGACCTCCTTTACAGCGTTTCAGGTGCCAGAGACACGATCTTCATGTACTTCTTATCGCGCAGTTCGCGAGCCACGGGCCCGAAGATACGGGTGCCCTTGGGAGCGCCGTCGTTGTTGATCAACACGGCGGCGTTCTGGTCGAAGCGGATATAAGAACCGTCGTTGCGACGGACTTCCTTCTTCACACGCACGACAACGCAGCGCACGACATCGCCTTTTTTGACGTTGCCGTTAGGAGCCGCCTCCTTGACGCTGCAGATGATGACGTCGCCAAGGCCCGCGTAACGGCGCTTCGAGCCGCCGAGAACCTTGATGCACTGCACCTTGCGTGCGCCGGAGTTGTCGGCAACGTTCAGCATGGTTTGCATCTGAATCATTGTGCAATCCTTCCGATACTAGCTTACGCAGAAAAGCGTAGACTATTTGGCCTTTTCGATGATCTCGACGAGACGCCAGCGCTTCGTCTTGGACAGCGGACGGGTTTCCATGATGGAAACGGTATCGCCCACGCCGCACACGTTGTTCTCATCATGAGCATGGAACTTCTTGGTGCTCGTCATCATCTTGCCGTACACGGGGTGCGGCTTGCGTTCTTTGATCTGAACCACAATGGTCTTGTTGCCGGGAGCGCTCACGACGACGCCCTGGCGGACCTTGCGGGAGTTACGGATTTCTTCAGTCATCTGTTTCCCCGAATCCTTACTTCAATGCGCCGGCAGCGGCGATCTCGCGGGCACGCATCTCGGTCTGAAGACGCGCGATGTCCTTTTTGACCTGCTTGACGCGAGCGGTGTTGTCCAGCTGGCTGGTGGCCATCTGGAAACGCAGGTTGAACAGCTCGGCGCGAGCCTCTTTCAGCTTGACGTTCAGGTCGTCGGAAGAGAGTTCACGAATCTCTACGGGCTTCATTATTCAGCCACCTCCGTTTCCTTGGAAACGATCTTGCACTTGATGGGCAGCTTGTTGATAGCCAGGCGGAGAGCCTCTTTGGCAGTGGCCTCATCGACGCCGTCGATCTCGAACATGATGCGGCCCGGCTTCACGACGGCCACCCAGGCCTCGGGGTTACCCTTACCGGAACCCATGCGGGTCTCGGCGGGCTTTTGGGTGATCGGCTTGTCGGGGAAGATCGTGATCCAAACCTTACCGCCACGCTTCATGTAACGAGTCATAGCGATACGGGCGGCCTCGATCTGACGGTTGGTGATCCAATGGGCCTCGAGAGCCTGGATGCCGTAGCTGCCGTGATTGAGGGTGGTATGGCCCTTGGCCTTGCCCTTCATAGAGCCACGCTGCACCTTGCGGTGACGAATGCGCTTAGGAGCTAGCATTATTTAGCACCCCTTTCGTTGCGATCGTTGCGGTCGCCGCGACGGCCGCGAGACGGACGAGAGTTGCCCTCGAGAGCAGGCTGGGGAATCTTGCCGCCGGGAAGTTTTTCACCGTGGTAGACCCAAACCTTGATGCCGATGGAGCCCATGGTGGTGGCAGCGGTGGCGAAGCCGTAGTCAATCTTCGCACGGAGGGTGTGCAGAGGCACGCGACCCTCGCGGTACCACTCGCGGCGGCTCATCTCGGCGCCACCCAGGCGGCCGGAGCACTGGATACGGATGCCCAGAGCGCCGGATTTACGGGCGGACTGGACGGCCTTGCGCATGGCGCGACGGAAAGCAACGCGACCCTCGAGCTGCTCGGCCACGGACTGGGCGATCAGGTTCGCATCCAGCTCGGGGCGCTTGACCTCGACGACCTCGATGTTGACCGGAGCACCGACGACCTTGGCGAGCTGCTTGCGCAGGCTCTCGATCTCGGCGCCCTTCTTGCCGATCACGACACCCGGGCGAGCCGTGGTGATGATGACCTTGACCTTGTCGCCGGCGCGCTCGATCTCGATCTTGGAGACGGCGGCTTTGGCCAGGTACTTGTCCAGGAAACGACGGATAGCGAGGTCGTTTTCCAGGTTCTTGGCGTAATCCTTGTCGGAATACCAGCGGCTACGCCAGTCTTCGGTGATGCCGAGACGGAAGCCGGTGGGCATGATTTTCTGACCCATGCTTATGCCTCCTCTCGCGGCGCAACGATGACGGTGATGTGGCTGGTACGCTTGCGGATGCGCGAAGCGGAGCCCTTAGCACGCGGACGAATGCGCTTGAGAGTGGGACCCTCGTCGACATAGGCGGCCTTGACGACGAGATTGGCGGAACGCATGTGATGGTTGTTCTCCGCATTCGCGACGGCGGAGTTCAGGACCTTCTCCACGACCTCGGCGATAGCGCGCTCGGAGAAGCGGAGGATTTCGCGGGCGGCGACGACGTCTTTGCCGCGAACCTGGTCGATGACGAGACGTGCTTTGCGGGGGGTCACACGCACGTACTTAGCAGTTGCTTTTGCTTCCATGTGTGTTTACCTCCTTACTTCTTGCCCTTGTTGGCATGGCCCTTGAACGTACGGGTGGGAGCGAACTCACCCAGTTTGTGGCCGACCATGGACTCGGTGACATAGACGGGCACATGCTTGCGGCCATCGTGAACGGCGATGGTGTGACCCACCATTTCCGGGAAGATGGTCGAAGAGCGAGACCACGTCTTGATGACGTTCTTTTCGCCGGCAGCGTTCATCGCATTGATGCGACCGAGAAGACGCGGCTCGACGAAAGGACCTTTCTTCAAACTTCTGCTCACAGTTTCTCCTTAACGTTGAGTCGCTTACTTCTTGCGGCGACGAATGATCAGGCGGCTGGAAGCCTTCTTCGGGTTGCGGGTGCGATGGCCCTTGGTGGGAACGCCCCACGGGCTGACGGGATGACGACCCGAAGACTTGTTCTTGCCCTCGCCACCGCCGTGCGGGTGGTCGACGGGGTTCATGACGGTACCGCGGACGGTAGGACGGATGCCCTTCCAGCGGTTACGGCCGGCCTTGCCGATCTTGATGTTGGAATGCTCGGCATTGCCCACCTCGCCGATGGTGGCACGGCAGGTCAGAAGCACGCGACGCATTTCGGAGGAAGGCATACGCAGGATGGCGTACTTGCCCTCTTTACCCATGAGCTGGATAGAGGTGCCGGCGGAACGGGCGATAGCGGCGCCCTTGCCAGGCTGGAGCTCGACGGCATGAATCAGAGTACCGACGGGAATCTCGGACAGCGGCATGGAGTTGCCGGGCTTGATGTCGGCGCCCACACCGGAAAGAACCGTGTCGCCGACCTGCAGGCCCTTGGGGTGCAGGATGTAGCGCTTCTCGCCGTCTGCATAGTGCAGCAGGGCGATGCGGGCGGAACGGTTGGGATCGTACTCGATCGTGGCAACCTTGGCGGGCACGCCGTCTTTGTTGCGCTTGAAGTCGATGATACGGTAACGACGCTTGGTACCGCCGCCCTGATGGCGGGTGGTGATGCGACCGTTGTTGTTGCGACCGGCCTTCTTAGGCAGCGGCGCAAGCAGCGACTTTTCCGGCTTGCTGCAGGTGATTTCGGCGAAGTCCGAAACCGTCTGGAAGCGGCGGCCGGGGCTAGTCGGCTTGTATTGCTTGATTCCCATCAAACAACCTTTCTTCCTTGGAGCCCTGCTCGCGTGCCACTCCTTGCACGTACCAGGCGCTCCCCTTGCATTCTGGGAAACGATTGCCGAATGGGCTGCAAAAGGGAGTGCGCAGCCTCGACTCCGTTTCCACGCGCCCGGGTGTATCCATTCACCATCAGACGCAATTGCAGGATTATAAAGCCCGGTCAGCCTTGTTGCAAGAAGGTTTTTTCGCTTGTGGAGATACTGAGATGACGCGGCGGCATGCGCCCTACATCATGCCCTTCGGCCTGAGCGCTTCGGGCATGGGAAGAAATGCGCCGGCAGCCGTGCATACGGCCACGAGCGGAATGCTTTGCGGAGCGAATAAAAGCATCATGAAGAGAAACGCCCCGAAAAACTTTCCCACGAAAGCGCCCATGAGCGAGCAGACGACCGCGCATACGCACACCATGGCATCCGCCCCGAGCACCGACGCCAGGCCGTAGCCGAAAACGGCCGCGCAAAACACCAAAGGAAGATACGGCCCTCCGCTCCATCCCATATTCAGACAGAACGCCACCAAGCATGTCTTGGCGACTCCGGTGGCCAAAAGCATCCAGCCCGCCATGCTCTGCCAAGATTGCGCGAGCGAGCCGAATTGCTGGGTTCCGGGGAAAAGGACATAGGGCAGAAAAATCGCGATGCCGCCGAGCACCAATCCGCATACGGTCGTGCGCAGCACGCTGCGCGTGCCGAACGCCTTGGCAATGCGCTTGCTTGCGATGACCGCCGAGCGATACAGCACGACAAGCGCCCAGCCCGCCAATACGCCGACGAAAGCGCACAGCGCCGAATACGGAGAAAACGCCGCAGGCGCAGCGAAGCGAGGAAGCGCCATGCCCCCTGGAAGAAACGACGTATACGCGGCGACGCCGGCGATGCCGCCCGCGACACCCGCGGCGTAAACGACACGCCGCGCACCCTTCGTCAGAAACGTGCGCGACGATCGGGCGTCCGCTTGCAGTCCGAACCTTTCCGCCAAAGCGCGCAAACGCGAACCCGCCCAGGTGCAGCCGGCGGCGATCATTCCCATAAGGCCCGCCTCCGGCCCGACGGAGCCCCCGAATGCTATCGGCAGGAAGAACGATACGGCGGAAGCGGCGGGCCGCTCGAGCCGGTAGCCCCCTTCCCGCTTGACGCGCGCCATCACCCGGTCGAACGGAATCGGGGCGCTTTTGAAACGGGCGTTCCACAAACCGATGAGCAGACCGCCCGATCCGCAGGCGATAAGCGGGAACAACGTCCAGCCCGTCATCGCGCCCGCGCCCTTCCATACCAGATCGCACAAGGCATACGCGATGCTCAAAAGGGTCCAGAGCATGAAGCCCACGGGAAGACCCAGCGCGAACGCCGCAAGCGCCAAAACGCCGACGAAGACGGCGCGCTTGGGCGCTTGCGAAGATTTCGATGACGGCATCGAAGCCCCGCCTCCTCTTATTTCTTTTCGGAAGTCTTTTTCGCGGCCTTCTTGGCGGGGGCCTTCGCCTTCGAAGCGGACTTCTTCGCGGCGGCCTTCGCTTCTTTCTCCTGCGCCTCCTTCTCTTTGCCGGGGCAATTGAAGTTCGGACACAACTTCCAGGGACCGCGGGCGGTTTTCACGATAACCAAGGGAGCGCCGCAGTGTTCGCATACCTCGTCGGTCGCCGTCAGCTCGCCGTACTGCGGCAGCGGATAGCTCGTCTCGCACTCGTCATAGTTCTCGCAACGGATGAAACGCTTGAGCGTGCGCGGATTCTTCGTGGCGATGAGCTTTTTCTCAAGGCCCTTCTCGGAGCACGTCGGGCACGTTCCCACCACCACATCGGGCTCTTGGTTGGTCGGGCAGCCGGGATCGATGCAGAGCACGCGCGGTTTCGAGCGAAATGCCGTCACCTTGATCTGCGGCATCCCGCACGTGGGGCATTTCTCCTCAAGCGCCTCCACCTTGCCCTTCGGCAAAGGATAGGTGACGTCGCAATCGGGCCAGCCTGCGCAGCCGATGAACATCGAGCGCGTCTTCGAAGACGCGCGCAGCTGCAGGTCTTTGCCGCACTTCGGACACGGGCCCACATAAGCATCGGCCGCAACGGCATCGGCCAGGGCGTCTTTGACCTCTTCTTGATGCGGCAGCAGCTCGTCGAGCACGTCGTGCAGGATATCGCGCGACAGATCGACCACGTCCTTGCGCGACTTCTCGCCCGCCGCGATCTTGTTCATATCCTCTTCGAGCGTGGCGGTCATATCGGGGCTGGTGATCTGCGGGGCGAACTTGCCCAATGCATCGCACACCGCGATGCCGAGCTGGCTCGGCTCGATCGGGTCGTTCTGCACGTATTTCACCGTATAGAGGCGCTCGATGATCGCATGGCGCGTAGCCTTGGTGCCGAGCCCGAGCTTTTCCATCTCCTGGATGAGCTTTCCCTGCGAATAGCGCGCGGGCGGCTCGGTCTGCTTCTTCGTGCACGTGGCGCCGCCGAAATCAATCGCCTGCCCTTCGCAAAGCACGGGCAGCTGCCCGTCTTTCTTAAGGCCGTACGGGTAAATGGCACGGAAGCCGGGCTTCACGAGCACGTCGCCTTTCACGGCGAACGGCTCGGCATTCACGTCGATCGTCACCTTGGTGCCCTCGACCACGGCGGATTCGGAAAGCGTCGCCAGGAAACGGCGGGCGATCAAGTTGTAGAGCTTCCATTCGGGCGCGCCCAGCTTATCGGGATCTGCCGCCGCGGTGGGATGGATCGGCGGATGGTCGGTGGTCTCTTTTTTGCCGCGCGTGGCCACAAGCTCGCCTTTCGCCAGCAATTCCTGGCAATACGGCCGATATACGGCCACGTCGGAAAGCTTTTTCACCGTGCCCTTCAAATCGAGCGATTCGGGATAGACGGTGTTGTCGACGCGCGGGTAACTGATATAGCCGTCCATATAGAGGCTTTCCGCGATGTGCATCGTGCGCGCGGGCGACAGGCCTTCGGATGCGGCGGCGGCCATAAGGCTCGTGGTATTGAACGGCGCAGGCGCCGCCACGGTGCGCTTTTTCTTCTCGATGGAAGACACCACGCCCTGCGTCGCGCCCTCCACGTGCGCCATCACGGCCTGCGCATCGGATTCCGCCTTGAAGCGCGCCGTGGCATGGGGAGCGTCGAAGGAATCGGCGCCGTGAGAGAACGCGCCTTTGATCACCCAGTAGTCTTCGGGAACGAACTCCATGCGCTCGCGTTCGCGCGCCACGATCAATGCCAACGTGGGCGTCTGGACGCGGCCCGAAGAGCGCACGTTGCCATAGCCCGCGAACTTCACGATCGTCAGATAGCGCGTGAGCACGGCGCCCCAGATAAGGTCGATATCCTGGCGGCTCTCGCCCGCTTGGGCGAGGTCGTCGTCGAGTTCCACCAGATTCGAGAAGGCATGCTCGATTTCGTCTTTGGTGATGGCGGAATAACGCGCGCGAAATACCGGAGCCGTGTCGTTGACTTCTTTCATGCAGCTCAGCGCATCCGAACCGATCAGCTCGCCTTCGCGGTCGAAGTCGGTGGCGATGATGATTTCGTCAGCCTTTTTCGCCAGGTTCTTCAGGCTGCGGATGATGTCTTTCTCCTTCGGGCGCTTCTCGATCGGCGCATACGCCAGATACGGCAGCGCATCCATCTTCCATGCACCCATCTCCACGCCGTCTGCCGTAAACGGCTTGCGTTTGGTTTTGAACGGCGGCTTCGGCAGGAAATCGGGAATATCGGCAGGAACCGCTTCCCCGTCGGCCGTCACGCCCCGCCATCCCGTTGATTTCTTGTAGACGATGGACGGCATGAAATCGGGTTCGAGGATATGCCCGCGCAAACCGATGGTCACCCACTCTTCGCCCTCGATCTGAAAACGATAGACGGGCGTGTTGTAGACCTTGTCGGCCTTCGGCTTGCCGATGCCGAGCAGATCGGCGATTTTCTGAGCGGCGATGTTCTTCTCTGTGACGACCAGTTTCACGGTGTTTCCTCCGATACGGGTCAATATATGCTTTATCTTCGGATGCGCGGCTCGAAAGAGCCCGACAACGATTCAACGGGTCGATAGCATACACGATTTTCCCCGATGCGGCGAAAGCCCCTGTCAACCTTTCAAGGGAATGCCGCGCTCCGCCAAATCGTGCGGCGCGATATCCTGGCCGTGCGGCCATACGATGAAGTCGCGGAATCCGGACTCCACCTTCACCTGGCGAAAATACCCTTGATCGGCCAATTCGCCGAACCAATCCCCCTCTATATAAGGGGAGACATCGAACAGACGCTTTTCGCCCGTCTCATACGACAAAACCACCTTGTAGCCGTCGGCGGGGGAAACGCTTGCGATTTTGGAATCGGCCGTGACAACCATGATACCCCCTAGCGAAGAGGCTCGATCCGGTAAGGACGTTCACCGCATGATAACAGATGCCAATCCGCTTCGAGTTCGTCCCGATGCAAAGACGCCCACGCCACGACAAGCTTGGTTTGACGACTGGGAAAATCCCCTGCCAACAGGCATCCATCGAAATCGAACTCGGCTTCGTATTCCGCATATCGTGCGTGGAAATGCGGCACGTTATGCCGCTGCCCCGCCTCTTTGAACATCATGATGACGATTCCGTAAAACATGCTCAGCGTCGGCATCGCTTCCCCTTTCGCAGGCGTCGCTTCCGGGAAAAACGATACTCCTGGCATCCGGCCGATATTCGTGAGAACCCGTCACGAAATCCGGATAGAAACCGGCCGCCTCCCGATTGCACTTCGCCGAATCTTTCTTGCAAACCGCACGAACCGACGCGAATGCGGCGAAAGCCCCCGTCAACCTTTCAAGGGAATGCCGCGCTCCGCCAAATCATGCGGCGCGATGTCCTGGCCGTGCGGGCGTCGCCTTAAGAATGCGCCTTCGCATGGCGCATGGCGGGAACGAGGAAAAACGCGCATGCCGCCACGCCTGCTGCGCCGATAAGCGCGCCTGCGGCACCGACCCAAGCAACCGATGCGGCCGACGCCACCGCGCCCCCGATCGCCGAACCACCCCCGATGCCGAGATTGAAAATCCCCGAGAACATGGACATGGCAACCGACGCTCCCCCTTCGGGCGCATATCTGAGGATTTCCGACTGCAGCGACACGTTGAACGCCGTGGCGCAAGCACCCCACAGCACGCATACGGCGATAACACCCGGCGCGCTCGCCGATGCAGGTGCCATGAGCGCGAGAGAAACGGCGATTCCCGCCAGCACCGTCGATAGAAAGACCCGACGACGGCGCCCTTCGTAAAGGCGCGCGAACAACATGCTGCCGCCGATTCCCGCAACGCCGAAAACGGAAAGCGCAATCGTGATGAACCCGTCGGAAAAGCCGCCCGCCTGCTGCAGGAACGGTTCGATATAGCTGTAACCCGTGTAATACGCCGTGGCGATGAGAGCCGTCACCGCATAAATCGCCAAAAGCACCCGGTTTTTCAACAGCGCGGGAAGATCGCGCACCGAAAAACGCTCGCCGGCATCAAGCTTCGGAAACACGAAGAACAAATACGCAAGCACCAGAAACGACACGGCCGCGATGCAGAGAAACGTCATGCGCCAGCCGAGCGCCAAACCCACGACGCGCCCGAGCGGCAAGCCGCATATCATGGCGACCGACGAGCCCGCGACGATAGCCGAAAGCGCAAGCGAGGCATGCTCGGGGCGAACCACACGCACGGCGGCCGGAGATGCGATCGACCAGAACACCGCATGGGCGCATGCCACGCCGATACGCGCCGCCATCAGCGTCCAGTAGCCGGGAGCGACGGCCGAAAGGACCTGGCAGGCCCCGAAGAGCGCCGTCAAAAACAGCAGGATCTTCCTGAAACCGAATCGGGAGGCGAACACCATCAAAGGCAGCGAAAGCAGACACACCGCCCATGCGTATGCCGTGACCAGCACGCCCGCCCGGGATTCGGAAATTCCGAAATCGGCCGCAATGTCCACCAACAAGGCGATCGGCATGAATTCGGAGGTATTGAACACGAATGCCGCAACGGCGATACCGACCAAAGGAAGCCGCTCTTTTGCTGTCATGATGTTTTGCACGCAACCCTTCCACGCATCGCAAGTCGCATCGAATCCGCACCCTGCGCCTCGGCATACGGCGGAGGCTGAAATGCGGACGGATTATAAAACAGCGGCGAAGGCATCCGCGGCACATTCACGATGAACGCTCTTCGAACACCCCCGCAGCCATCGAGCAGAACGTGCGAGCCATCTGTTCGGGGGATTCGTCCATCCCCCGCTCGAGCCATTTCACATAAACGCTGAAAAGCGCACCCGCGAAAAACGAGGCACGATAGCTCGATGCGGCATCCGAGCCCGCGACGCCCATCCGTTCTTGCACGTAATCGGCGAACAGCCCTTCATATATGCTCGTGAATCCCGCACGATGCAGGGCGAGCATCGGTTCGCGGTATTGCAGGAAATAGCGAAACGTCCTTGCAACCTCTTCGTAATCGCAGCACGCCTCCTCGACGCCTTCCCTATTCCGTCGAAAATCATCGATGATCATGCGGCCCGCTTCGGAAAGCACCTCCTCTTTCGAGTCGTAGTTTCGATAATACGACGCACGGGCCACCCCCGCTTCTTCGACGATGTCGGTCACCGAGATGTCGGAAAGGTTCTTCCTTTCAAGCAGCCGCACCACCGCCTTGATGATGCGCAACCGCGTGTCCCTGTTCGCTTCGACGCGCTTGTCCATCGCCGCCTCCTTCGAAACGTCCAACCGTTGCCTTTTTGTAATGCGGCCCGTATTGCCGCACGGCAAACGACTTCTTAAGATAGATGGAATATGAGTCATTTTGTATCATGCAGCCCCATCGACACGCATAAAGAGGACGAAATTATGATGATCGTCACCGACACCGCGTCGGACATCCTTGAAAGCGAAGCCGCCGAGCTCGGAATACGGCTTGCGCCGCTCGATATCGCATTCGGCGACGTGCATTGCTCGCGCAATACGCCCGAGATGCTCGACGAATTCTACCGCCTACTGACGACCTCCGAAGAATTCCCCAAAACCAGCCAGCCCGCGCCCGATACCTGGCTCGGGCTTTTCCGCGAAGCGCAGGATGCGGG
Organism: Slackia sp.; assembly: GCA_030525985.1. Taxonomy (GTDB): domain Bacteria; phylum Actinomycetota; class Coriobacteriia; order Coriobacteriales; family Eggerthellaceae; genus Slackia. The sequence continues at coordinate 31,645 of JAUNDR010000003.1, forward strand.
CGAAGACGTGCTCGTGCTTACGATGACGTCGGAAATATCGGGAACCTACGAATCGGCCTGCATGGCGGCACGTCTGTCCGGATACGACGACCACATCGCCGTCGTCGACACGCGCCAGGCCATCATCTGCCAATACATCGTGGTGCGCTATGCGGCGGCTATGCGCGACGAAGGAAAATCACTCGATGAAATCGTCGAGCTGGTGAACGAATTCACCAAGCGCGTGCACGTGCACGGCATTCTGGGAACGCTGACCTACCTGCGCAAAGGCGGACGCATTCCGGCGTCGGCGGCGGCGATCGGCAACCTGCTTAAAATCAAGCCGACCATCAGCATCGATAGCGGCGAGCTGGTCGGCCCCGCCAAGGCGAAGGGCACGGCTGCAGCTAAAAGAATCATTTGGAAAGACCTCGAAACCGCCGACCTCGACCCGGAATGGCCGGTGTATTTCCCTTACACCAGCGACCGTGCGGCGGCCGAAAAGCTGCATGCCGAAACGATCGACAAATTCGGATTCGATGCCCGAAACACCCGCTTCCGCCAAGTCAGCGGAACCATCGGCGCCCACCTGGGACCGGGCGCTTTCGGATTCGCCTACGTCACGAAAGCATAGCGTCAGCTTTCCGTGACGAACGCCTGGAAAACGACGGCGTTTCCGCTCCGATGATGGCGGCTCTTCCGCACCGGAAAACCGCCTTGCGCGCAAGCGAGACCGGCACCCACATCGCCTGACTTCGAAACGAAACGGCCGGAAAGCCCCCCGAGGAGCCTTCCGGCCGTTTCGCATGTTACCCGGCATCGCCGCCGAAAAAACAAGCGGCCTTGCGGCCGCCTGCTTCATATATATGTTGCTTATTCCTGGATGCTCTTATAGAACTTCGCGTCGGCGAACGCATCCTCGATGGTCTTGCCGTCGAGGCAAGCCAGGCCGAGCAGGTCATTGAGCGTGGCCACCAGCTCGGAACAATCGGTGAAATGGCCTTTTTCGTTGAGCTCGGAGCAATCCTGCACACGCCAGTATTCATCGGTATGGGTGAGATAGTACGTCTTCTCGCCGACCTCCATGAACACGCGCGTGTTGGCGCGAAGATAGTTCACGAACTCGTCGAACGAAGCCAGTTCGAGCGCCTCCTCAGCTTGAACTCCCATGGCTGCTCTCCTTCCGACTCGGATAACGGCGCTTCCTGCGCCATCGGTGCGATACCTGCATCTTACTATAACGGCAGGCGCATCCACCTGCGATTCTTTCCGTCTCGACACCACGCGCCCGCGTGAAGCCGGCGGCGCATGGCGGCGGATGCGAACACCCGCCGCAGAAGACGGCCTTCCGACCGAATGCAGTGCATTGCGATATTCGCACCGCAGAATTGCCGCAGCTATGCCATACTGATGTTACGGAATTGTAATTCGTAACATCTAGGAGGCTCCATGAGCATCGAAAAACCCCTCATGCGAGCGATAAGCGCGTGCGTTCTTGCGCTCTCGCTTGCGTTCGTCGCGACGGGCTGCGCATCGCAACCGCAGGAAGAGGCCGCTCCCGAAGCGCCCGCGCAAGCCGCGTCCAATCAGGTGACCGACGCCTACGGCCGCGCCGTCGAACTTCCCGACAGCGTCGAAAGCGTGGCGACGGTTGGATCCGGCGCGCGTTTCGTCGTATATGCAGGCGGTCAAGACAAGCTGATCGCGGCCACCGACAAGGAAACCGAACCCGCGCCTGTGCGTCCCTACACCATGGTTTACGCCGAGCAGTTCAGCGCCCTTCCGTCCACGAGCAACGGCAACCATCTCATGGAAACGAGCGTCGATGCCGAGCAGCTGCTCGAGCTTGCCCCCGACGTCATCGTCTCCAGCCGAAGTGCTCAGGAATGCGACCAGCTGCAAGAGCAGACGGGCATTCCCGTGATCGGCATCTCGTACCAAGATCAGCTCTTCGCCGACGACGTATATGCATCCATCCTGGCAGTCGGACAGGCACTCGGCACTGAAGAACACGCCCGGCAGGTGGTCGACACCATGAAAGGCTGGCAGGCCGACCTGCAAGAGCGCACCGGCTCGATCCCCGATTCCGAAAAGCCCGCCGTCTACACCGGCGCTGTGAACTTCAAGGGCGCCAAAAGCTTCGGCGGCACGTACGCCCAGTATGCGCCGTTCATGGCCGCGAACGTGAAAAACGTCGCCGACGAAACCGGCCAGAAGGGATCTTTCGACGTCGACCTTGAGCAGCTTGCCGCATGGAACCCTGACATCATGTTCCTCAATGCCGGCAACATGGACTTGATGAAGCAGGATTACGAGGCGAACGCCGCCCTGTTCGATTCGCTTTCCGCATTCCAAAACGACAAGCTGTACACGCAGCCTGCGTTCAACTTCAACGGCACCAATATCGAAATGGGCATCTGCGACGCATACTTCGTCGGTTCGGTCGTCTACCCCGAAGCATTCGCCGACCTCGACATGCCCACCATGTACGACGAGATTTTCAGCACCATGCTCGGCAAGGACTATTACGAAGACATGAAGGCCGCCGGCATGGACTTCAAACAGATCTCTTTCTAGAATCGTCAGCCTATACCCCGATAGAACAGCCTGCCGCCATGCGCGGCAGGCTTTTTAGGAAGCAATGGAAGAAGAATCCCTCAAAACGCGCCACGCCGGATCGCCCGTGCGCAACGGCAGGCAGCGCTACCAAGGCTACATCCGCCACAAAATGCTTGCCCTCGCAGGCATTTCGGCCATCACGTTCTCGCTGATAATAGCCTCGCTTATGGCAGGGTCGTCCGATATGGGCATACGGGAGGTGCTCTCGGGCCTTTTCATGACAGGCGACGAGCATGCGCGCATCGTCGTTTGGAACCTGCGCATGCCGCGCATTCTGACGGCGCTCGTGGGCGGGGCAGCGCTCGCGTTGGCGGGATGCGCATTTCAAAGCGTGCTGCGCAATCCCCTGGCATCCGCCAGCACGCTGGGCATTTCGCAAGGAGCGGCCTTCGGCGCATCGATAGCCATCGTTGTCATCGGCGGCGGGGCGGCCATGCACGAAGGGGTCAGCTTCGGCAATCCGTACATCACCATCATCTGCGCCTTTGCGGGAGCCCTTTCTTCGACGATCGTCATATTGGCGCTTTCGCGCTTTCGCGACATGACGCCCGAAAGCATCGTGCTCGCAGGCGTCGCTATTTCGGCCGTTTTCACGGGAGGAACGGCGCTTGTCCAATACTTCGCCGAAGATACGCAGGTGGCGGCCGTGGTGTTTTGGACCTTCGGCGACCTGGGCCGCGTCACCTATCGCGAACTCGCCATCATAGCAATCGTCACCGCCGCCGCAGCCGTCTTCTTCCTCTTGAATCGATGGAACCTCAACGCCATGGAGTCGGGCGAAGGGTCGGCCCACGGACTCGGCGTAAACGTTTCCTCCGTGCGCCTTGCATCCATGTTCACGGGTTCGGCCGCCGCCAGCACCGTCATCGCATTCTGCGGCACCATCAACTTCATCGGCCTGGCGGCGCCGCATATCACACGCCGCTTGATAGGAAGCGATTACCGTCATCTTCTGCCCGGATCGGCGATCATGGGGGCGGGGTTGCTTTTGGCAAGCGATTTGATCGCACGCTCGGCGCTTGCGCCCGTCATTCTGCCCATCAGCGCCATCACCTCGTTCGTCGGAGCGCCGATCTTCCTCTATCTGCTGATGAAAGGAAGCCGCCGATGAATCTCGAAGCCAGCGACATCGCTTTCGCGTACGGACACGGCGGCCGCCAGGTATTGCGCGCGGTGGCGGCGGATATCGCGCCAGGCTCGTTTCTTGCCATTCTGGGCGTGAACGGGTGCGGCAAATCAACGTTTCTCGACTGTCTCGACGGCATGCTCGCGCCGCAACGCGGATGTGTCAGGCTCGGCGGCGTCGACCTGGAAAGCATCGATCGGCGAACAAGGGCGCAATCGATTGCATACGTGGCGCAGCACAGCCATGCCAACCGCCTTGTCGTCTACGACGCTTTGCTCCTCGGGCGAAAGCCCTTCGTCAAAACAGGGCCCTCCGAAGACGATTTCGCGATCGTCGATGCCGTCATAGCCGATATGGGCCTGGACGATCTGGCATTCCGCTATGTCGACGAGCTTTCGGGCGGCGAATACCAAAAGGTCGTCATCGGCCGCGCGCTCGTGCAATGCCGCGACGTCCTTTTGCTGGACGAGCCCACGAACAACCTGGATATCGCCAATCAGATAGAGGTGATGGAGCTGGTCAGGCGCGCCGTGGACGAACGAGCGATCGCGGCGGCGGCCGTCATGCACGACATCAACCTGTCGCTTTCCTACTGCGACCGCTTCCTCGTTCTCAAACAGGGAGAAGCGGCGGCATACGGCGGCCCCGAAGTCGTGACGGAAGACCTGCTGAAAGATGTCTACGGCATTACCGCCGACATCATCGAATGGAACGGAAAGCGCGTAGTTGTGCCCTATGGGCGCCACGCGGGAAGAGAGGACCTATGACAGACGAACGAACCTGCCGCACGCCTGAAGCGTGCGACGAGAACGTGCGGCGCGAGCATCTGCGCTGCGTTCGCCGATTCGGTACGCAACCGCACATGGCGCAATATTTCGACGGCCTTTCCCGCACCTGGGAGGAAAACATCGAACCCTGCGGGGCGAAGCACGATGCGACGGCCTTTCTCGCAGGAATCAAGCCCGGCGCACGCGTGCTCGATGTGGGCTGCGGCACCGGCATCATGGCCCAGGCCTATCTCGATGCGGGGGCTGCGGAAATCGTGGCGCTCGACGTGGCGCCCGGCATGATCGAAATAGCGCGTCGGAAGTTCGCCCACGAGCCGCGCGTACGCTTCGAATGTGCAAGCGTTTACGAATTCGAAGACGAGCAGCCCTTCGACGCTTTCGTCGTCTACAACGCATATCCCCACCTGATGGATAAAGAAGGCCTTGCGCGCAAAGCGGCAGCATTGCTCGCGGAAAACGGACGCTTCCTTGTAGCCCACGGCCTTGGGCGCGCCGCCATAAATGCGCACCACAGCCACGTGCCCGAAAATATCTGCACGCATCTGGAATCCGCCCGCGAATCGGCGCGTGCATGGCAGGGGCTTTTCGCCATCGACCGGCTGATAGATGCGGACGACTACTACTGCTTCGGCGGCGTTTTGAAAGACGAGGCGAATCAGGCGGACGACGAGCAGAGAGGCGGATCGCTCGTATAGACGCACGCGTGCGGGAAGGGGGCGGCGACCCTTCCCGCATATGACGGAGCTACCCCAGCACCTCCGCGCAGATGCGTGCGCCCTCGGCGGCATCTTTGGCGTAATAATCCGCACCCACCATCTGCGCATATTCGGGCGTAAGCACTGCCCCGCCCACGAACACCTTCACGCCGGGAGCCTGTTCGCGCAAAAGCGCGATGGTTTCTTCCATGCCGCGCACGGTGGTGGTCATCAGCGCCGAAAGACCCACCAGCTTGATATCGTGCTCCTTCACGCAATCGAGCACGACCTGCGGATCGACATCGCGCCCCAGGTCGTAGACCCTGTAGCCGTAGTTTTCCAGCAGCATGCGCACGATATTCTTGCCGATGTCGTGGATATCGCCTTTCACCGTGGCCACCGCGACCGAGCCCTTATCGGCAACCGCCGAGCCCGCATTGCGGCGACGGATCACGTCGAAGCCCGCCTTGGCCGCCTCCGCCGATGCCATGAGCTGCGGCAGGAAGAACGCGCCGCGCTCGAAACGCGCGCCCACCTCGTCGAGCGCGGGAATGAGATGGCCGTCGATCGCCTCCATGGCCGATACGCCCGCGTCGAGCATGCGGGCGACCTCGTCGGCCGCCGCGGCCTTCCGGCCGGTTATCACGCAGTGGCGCAGGCTTCCCGGCTCGCCGTCTGCGGCAGCCCCCGCCGTCGCAGACACAGAGGGAGCGGACGTCGCTGCCACGGCAATCGTCTTGTTCGCATAACCTTCGATATAGCGGGCCGCCCCTGCGTCCTGGCCGCACAGCACGCGCCACGAATCGACCACTTCGCAATAGCGCTGCGAAAGCGGATTCAGAATGGGCATGTCGAGGCCCGCGGAAAACGCCGCCGCCAAAAACGTGGCGTTGACCACCTCGCGCAGCGGCAGGCCGAAGCTCACATTGGACACGCCGAGCACCGTGCGCACGCCGAGACGTTCCTTTACCATCGTGATGGCGCGCAGGATTTCGACCACTTCCTTCTGATTGGTGGAAGCAGCCATGACCAGGCAGTCGATCAGCACGTCCTGGCGCGGGATGCCCGCTGCCTCGGCGGCCGACACGATGCGCTCGGCGATGGCGAAACGCTCCTCCGCCGTCGGAGGAATGCCGCCTTCGTCAAGCGTCAGGCCCACGATCGCGCAGCCGTAATGCTTCGCGATCGGCAAAACGGCCTCCAAGCTTTCGCGCTTGCCGTTCACCGAGTTGATGATCGGCTTGCCCGCATACACGCGCACGGCGGCCTCCACCGCCGCCGGATCGGACGAATCGATCTGCAGCGGCAGACCCGTGACGCCTTGAATCTTTCCCACCAAATCGACCAGCACGGCGGCCTCGTCTATCTCCGGCAGACCGGCGTTGACATCCAGAATGTCGGCCCCCGCCTCGGTTTGAGAGATGGCCTCGTTAATCACGTAGTCGAAATCGCCCGTGCGCAAGGCCTCCTTCAAGCGCTTCTTGCCCGTGGGATTGATGCGCTCGCCTATGGTGGCGACATCGCGTCCCGTCAGCACCACGGCCTCCTGGGCACTTGTCACGCTGCACAACGGCTCGGGAAGCATGCGTTGCGGACGACGGCCCGAAACGATGCGCGCCACCCCTTCTATATAGGTCGGATTCGTCCCGCAGCAGCCGCCCACGATGGACACGCCCGCCTCCACCATATGCGCGACGCTTTCCGCGTAATCGGCAGCGGAAATCGAGAACACGGTGACGCCGTCTTCCACATGCGGAAGGCCCGCGTTCGCCTGCACCATGACCGGGCACTGCGCCACGGCAAGTATGTCGTCCACGAGAGGCTGCAATTCGTCGGGGCCGAGCGAGCAGTTCACGCCGAGCGCGTCCACCCCGAGAGCCGAAAGCGTCAGCGCCGCGTTTTTCGGATCGGTGCCCAAAAACGTGCGGCCGTCTTCGCCGAAGGTCATCGTGGCGAAGATGGGAAGGTCGCAGCACTCCTTGGCGGCAAGCACGGCGGCCTTCATTTCGAGCAGGTCGGCCATGGTTTCGATCAAAACGATGTCGGCGCCCGCCGAAACGGCGGCGCGCATCTGCTCGGCGAACAGGTCGTACGCCTCGTCGAAGCCCATGGTACCGAGCGGCGCGAGCAAGGCGCCCGTCGGCCCGATATCGGCCGCCACGTAGCGCGCTCCCGAAGCGCGGGCGCAGCGGATTGCCGCTGCGAAGATTTCTTCGACCGACGCCGCGCCGTCGAGTTTGTGGGCATTCGCGCCGAACGTGTTGGTGGTGACCGCCCGACTGCCCGCTTCCACGTATGCGCGATGAATGGCCGTGACGCCCTGCGGATCGCTCAGGCACAGCATTTCGGGAAGCGCGCCCGCCTCGAGGCCCGCCGCCTGAAGCATAGTGCCCATGGCGCCGTCGAAAACGAGATACTCCTCGCCCGCCAGAACACGCGCAAGATAGTCGTCGGCCACGCGCATATGCGCGCGCCGATCGGGCAAAACGGCATGAGATGTTATCGGTAGCATGGATTTCCTGCCTTTCGCAGCGAGCAATGCGCGGCGCATGCGCAGCCGGCGCAGGTTCGTTTCGTATGCGCCCGAGGCTCGTCGAACAGGCCGACGAACGCCGTGACGCTTTTCACGGGAATGAGAAGGTCGCTTTTCGTGACCGTGATGCCGAGCTTTTTATCGGCGGAAAGAGCGCGTACGATGGCGGGCTGGATCGAAAGCGGCAGATCGCCGTAGCCCGGGCTGAAACGCCAGTTCGTATGCAGGCCGCGACGCGCGCCGTCGGCCACGATGGCCGCCTCGCACGCATCGGCCGCGCATTCCACCAAAGAAGAGCCCGCCGCGCCGAACACGAGCGCGTCGAGCGCGCCTTTCGCCTTCATGCGCTGCGCCGCGACCTCGTTGGCAAGCCCCAGCGTGCACGCCATGACGGCGCACTCGCGCGCACCGTGCAGATGCGCGCGGATATCGTCTCCCTCGAGCAGAAGCGAGCTTCCCACGAGGCGCACGCCCTCCTCGGTTTCTTCCACGGGGAAGATCCGGTAGAGAAAGTCGGGCTTCGACAGGCGTTCGCACGACTCGATCAGCTCGTCGATCCGATCGTCGAGCAGGCCGTCGGTCGCCTGGCCCGCATACCCCAAGTAGCGCAGCGCCTCGGCCTTGTTCACGCGATAGACCGGCACTAGGCCACCGCCCCGCTCGCACGAAGGGCCTCGCATGCGGCGCGCGCAATCGAGGGCTGGTTCATCGTGTAGACATGCAGGCCGTCGACGCCTGCATCGGCCAGGCCTTCGAGCTGTTTGCACGCGTATTCGATGCCCGCCGCGCGCAGGGCCGCAGGGTCGTCTTCGTAGCGGGCGAGCAACTTGATGATCGGCGACGGAAGGCTTGCGCCGCACATGAACACCATGCGCGAAATCTGCGCTTTGGAAAGAAACGGCATGATGCCGAACGTGATCGGCACCGTGATGCCTTCATTGCGGGCGGCATCGAGGAAGCGCAGGGCACATTCGTTGTCGAAGAACAGCTGCGTCACGAAAAACTGCGCTCCCGCATCCTGTTTTTCCTTCAAATGGCGGATGCTAGCATCGAAATCGAGGCAGTCGATATGGCCCTCGGGATACGCCGCCGCACCCACGCAGAAGCCCGCCTCGCGCACCACGGGAATGAGCTCTTTGGCGAAATGGAAATCGCTGGTCTCTTTTCCCGGCACGGCATCGCCGCGCAGCGCAAGCACGTTTTCGATGCCCGCCGCACGCATGGAGGAAAGAACCTGCGCCACGTCGTTGCGCGTTGCGCCCATGCAGGTCAGATGCGCCATCATATTCAATCCGAAATCGTCTTTCGCCATGCGGGCCACGTCGATCGTACGCTCGCTGTTGCCGCTGCCGCCCGCGGAATACGTCACGGAGACGAACGCGGGGTCGAGCGGAGCGAGCTCGGCCGCAAGAGCATGGGCCGTCTCCACGGGAAGATCGCCCTTCGGAGGGAAGATCTCGAATGAGACGGGCAGGGAGTCGTTTTCGAATAGCTGCGAAATCTGCATGGTCGGTCCTTTCTCGTCGCCGCGCGATATTGTAGCGTTAAATCGGCCGATGCGCTTTAGCATGATGAAGTGCAACGTGCTTGAAACATGCAGGACGAGCGTATGCGGCGGCGCCCCCTCCCACCGGCGCCGTTCGTCGCATGCGTGACACGAAAAATACAGCGGAAGCGATTTGCGCTGCACGATGATCGCCACGCAAACGACTTTCGTGGCAGAAATATTGCAACAAAAGTGGTTTTCGTCGCACGCCGCATGCCACGAAAAAACCTCCGTCGTTTGCAAAATACGACGGAGGCTTTCGAGAGGTTCGTTCGCCCGCCTTAGCTCGTCAGCTCGGCATAAAGCTTGAACAGATGCGCGACGATGCGCTCTTCGTCACCGTTGAAATCGACGCCGTACGCCGCCTCGACCGCAGTATCGAGCGCTTGATGCGCGGCAAGCAAATCGGCGGGCATCTTGTCGGGATCGTAAAGATCGGCAAGCGTTTTATCGGGATGTGCCGCACGAGCATCGAGCACCGCCTGCGCGCAGGATTCGATGCGAGAGCGCACTTCAGGCGCAACTGCTTCTTCGACAGGCGCATCCAACGTTTCGCGCGTCACACCTGGCCAGGCGAAGTTGTTGTAAACCACGCCTCCCGAATAGCGATAACGGCTCTCCAGCCTGCCGCATACCGTTCGCATCCAGGCATTATGGAATTGCGAATGAAGCACGCCGAAATGATAAAGAGTGGCGTCGGGAATCAAAAATACCAGATCGCTGCAAAGAGTCTCCGGTCCGATAAAACCCATCGGAACATACCGCCGACGCTCGGATGACACCTTGGGCACAATAATAGAGGTGCTATTCGGGATTATCTCCGTGCCAAAATGCTCGGGCTTCGCCGCGGCCTTCACGGTCTGGGATCGTTTGCTGGAGAGCCTGAACTCGCGAACCGCCTCGATTCTTTTTCGACATTCCGGAAGCCCATCGAGGTCTTCAGGGGTGGCATTGCCTAACCACAAAACCCAGCGAGGACACCCGTTGAGAAATTCCCGTGATCCCAGCCATTCGCGAAAGAACTTGGCCGCAGCCGGCTCGGTCTCGAGAAAAGCCTCCTTCTCTTCGATCGTGAAGAGGTAATTCCCATCATCAATCGGCTGAGAACCGATGCCAATCAACGGGATGGCGCAAAGGGGCTTTTTCCTGTTGCAAACGAACGTGTCGGGCGCAGGCGAAAGATACGCATTGATGACATCGGGATGAGATGCCACGGATTCGGCATCGGGAGAAACATGGTGGAAAAGCGTCTTCTCTTTCGCGCCGCATTTTGAGAACCCGACGATGATGACGAACACATGAGCCTGCCCGCTCGCCTCATTGCGCCATCTGAACGTGTCGTACGCAAAATCGATATGCACGCCCGTTTCGTACACCGGCTTCCACACGCTGGCAACTTGTTCGCCCTGGCAGATCGAGTTGGTGGAAACGAACGCAGCGCGCGTCCTATCCGACATGTATTCCGCAGCCTTGATATACCAGCCGGAAACATAATCGACCGTTCCGCAATTCTTCGCCCCGTGAAATACTTCGAACAAATCGGCACGCTGGGAATCGCTTTGCATCTTCGCTCCGTAAAATGGAGGATTGCCTACGATGAAACTGCATTCTTCCGCCGGCAGAACATCGCTCCAATCCATACGAAGCGCATTGCCCTCGTGGATGTTGCCGTTGCTTTTAAGCGGCAGGAAGTCGAACGGCTGCAGGAGAATCTCGCTCGTCTCTTCCATCATCTGCTCTTCGGCAATCCAGAGCGCCGTTTTCGCAACGCTCACCGCGAAATCGTTGATTTCGATGCCGTAGAACTGATCGATCGACACCTCGATGGGCGTGCTTTCGTCGCCGAATCCCATGCCGATCTGATCGCCCTGCAAGCTTTCGAGCACGCGATTCTCCAGCCTGCGCAGGCTCAGGTAGCTTTCCGTCAAGAAGTTTCCGCTGCCGCACGCCGGATCGAAAATACGCAGGCTGCCGAGCTTTTTCTGGAAACGCTTCAGCTTGAGCTTGCGGTTCTTCTCTATTTTCTCGCCCTCGATTTCGGCAAGTTCGGCACGCAAATCGTCCAAGAACAACGGGTCGATCACCTTATGGATATTCTCGATGCTCGTGTAGTGCATGCCGCCCGCACGTCGCGTGGCAGGATTCAGCGTGCTTTCGAACGCCGCGCCGAAAATGGTGGGGCTGATGCCCGACCAATCGAATTTCTGCGATGCCTCAAGCAACAGATCAAGACGGATATCGTCGGTGAACTGCGGAACCACGATGTCGTCGCCGAACAAACCGCCGTTCACGTACGGAAACGCCAGCAGATTCTCGGGCAGATACGGATCGCGCTGTTCTTCGGGCGTGTCGAGCACGCGGAACAAATCGATCAGCGCCTGACGCATCTGATCGGCGCGGTAGTCCTTCAGGTAATTCAGCACCGCATCTTTCTCGTGCATGAGGCCGGAGTCTTCCGCATACAGCAGAAAAACCAGCCGCACGATCAGCACGTTCAAGCTGCGCTGCTCGCGCGCATCGGTTTCGATGTTTTTATACTGACCCGAAAGCTGCGTATACAGCTTTCCCACCAGCTCGCCCGCCTGCACCGACAGCTGCTTCTCGCGCTCGATGCGCGAGTTTTTCGCGTCGGTGAGGAAACCCAGCAGGTGCAGCTGCTCGAGAAGCTCGTCAAGAGCGAGCGAAACATATTCCTCTTGGCGCTCTTTTTCCTGGTCGTAAATGCGGAACTCGTCGAAGTTGCAGGTGACGATCCAGCGCGGACGAATGGAGAACGGCAGGTTGTCAGCGTACCATTTCGCCTGTTGATACGGTGTTTCGGGACCCGCCTTCTTGCTGCGCACGGTGGCTTCGTCAAGGCTGATGCCGCGGCCTTTCATCTCCACCAACACGCCCATGTCCTCATAGAACACGTCGATTTTGCGGCCTTTGACTTTGCGCTCGAATTCAAGCGCATGCGTCGCGTTCTTCAGGCCGTACACGTCTTGAAGAAGCTCGATCCAAAACGAACGGGAATGCTCCTCCTCCACGCACGCAAGCGTTTTCCACCGCTCGACGAATGCCTTCGCCGCGCGCTTTTGTTCCGCCATCGAAATTCCCATACCGGTTCCTCTCGCCCTCGAAACCTGCAATGCTTTTCCAAGCACTCACATATACCCGCTCACACACCTTACAGCGAGCGCCCCACGTCCTGGCCTTCGCGACGGATACGCAGGATATCGCGTTCGTGCAATTCGAACGGCACGGTGAACGAATAGCGCTCCATCGTCCGGTTCGCCACGCCCACCGCCACCAACATGCCTCCTTCGCACGTCGGGTCGGAGCCGACGATGCGCCCGATGCCGTCGCGCTCGATATCCGCCAGGTCGGTCTCGGGCGCGGCGTGCCACAGCAGGTTTTCCACGCGCACCGTGCGCACATCGGCATCGGGGCTGATGACCTCGAGTTCTTCGCCTTCGAAGAAGCGGTTGCGACACAGCACATCCACGCGGAAAGACGCTGCGATACATTCGTTTTCATTGTTGGAAGGAATACGGGAAGCACAGCAGGCGGCTGGATACGGCGTACCGGGCTCCCGTTGCCCGAGCGAATCGCCAGCCGCCTGCAACGGCAGCATAGCGTCTTTATCGCCCGAGGTCAACGCCGTATTTTGCGCGCGGCCGGCAGCAAGCGCCCCATCTTCGGCCGCGCAGCCCACCACGCGCGCCACCATCTGATGCGATCGGGCATATTCCACCGTACCCTGATTCTGCCCCGGGTCCCCGAAGTAGAAACCCGTCGAATACGGGCGATGGCTCGTGGTTTCAAGCTCCGCCTGCCACGCGTCGGCGGGCGCGCCGTCGAGCACATGGCGGTACGCGGTCACCGTCGACGCCACGTAGTAAGCGCCCTTCGCACGACCCTCGATCTTCACGCTGTTCACACCAGCATCCGCCAATTCCTGCAGATGGGAAAGCATGTTCATGTCATTCGAACTCATGATGAACGTGCCGCGATCGTCCTGCTCCACCGAGAAATACTGCCCCGGACGCGTTTCTTCCACCAGCGCATATTTCCAGCGGCACGGCTGGGCGCAATGGCCCACGTTCGCCCCGCGGCCCGCCAAATGATCGCTGATGAGGCATCGTCCCGAATACGCCATGCACATGGCCCCGTGCACGAACGCCTCGAGCTCTATTTCGTCAGGCAAGCGGCGGCGCATCTCTGCGATGGCGGCAAGGCTCATCTCGCGCGCGAGCACGATGCGCGATACGCCGAGGCTCGCATAGAGCTTCGCCGCCTCCGCATTCATGCATGATGCCTGCGTGGACAGATGAACCGCCACGCTCGGCGCAGCCTCGCGCGCCGCGGCGAGCGCTCCCATATCGCCCACGATGACCGCATCCACGCCCGCCGCCTCGAGCACGCCGAAATAGCGCGGCAAATCGTCGATATCGGCATCGGTCATCATGGTGTTCACCGTGACGTGCACGTCCACCCCATGGGCATGGGCATACTCCACCACGCGCGGGAGGTCTTCTTCGGAGAAATTATCCGCTCGCCGGCGCATGCCGTAGCGCTGCGACGCCAGATACACGGCATCGGCGCCGAAATGAATCGCGTATTCGAGCTGCTCCCAACCTCCTGCGGGCGCGAGCAATTCCATGGTTTTGCAAGATGATGCGGGCATGTTGTTCCTATCGAAGGGCGCGCGTGTCGGCGCGGGATTTCGCTGTTTCGGCGGTTCAGTATAGCGAAGGCCGGCAGCACGCGCGGCGCATCCGTCAAAAGAGCGCAGGCGAAGGACCGGGCCGAGGGCCTACGTCGCGCGCCTTCTTCATTGCGCGCGTTTTCGCCCGTGCGCCGCTTTCTCCCCAAGGCACCTTCGCTCCTCGCCCTCACCCCTTCGTCGGCCCTCGCCTTTCGGATTTCTTACTCGTCAACTCCCCCGCCTTTCGGGCTCTTTGCCTCGTTCGTCGGCTTTTCCCGCCGCCTTTCAGGACCGGTCGGCAAATTCGCCGCCTTTTCATGTTGGTCGGCAAACCCCCTGCGCTTTTTCGGACCGCAATCCTTTTCGACCTGAACGCCATTTTCGTCGCGCATCTTGCCGCACGCCGCCTCTCGCGCATGCGACAATAGGGCATCGACGAAAGGAGATTCCTGTGCATATCGACATCGACCTTCAAAACGGCTTTCTTCCCGATGCATACGGCAAACACGCCGATCCCGCCGACTGTCACGGATGGAGCTGCCGGCGCTCCTTCCCCTTCGAAGTGAACGGCATTCCTGCCGAAGCGAAAGCGCTCGCATTCATTTTCATGGATTGGGACAGCACGCCCGTATGCGGCTTTCCGTGGATTCACTGGTGCGCCTATGCGAACGGCCCCTTCGACGGCACGTTCTCGTTGGCCGATGACGCCAGCCGCAAGGGCGCCGACGGACTGACGCAGGGCTACAACAGCGCCGCGAAATCCGAGCCCGAACGCGGCACGGGATACGTCGGTCCCTGCCCGCCCGACCTCGACCACGTGTATACGCTGCGCGTTGTCGCCCTTGATGCGACCATCGATTTGACGGAGCCGTTTTGGGCGAGCGAGCTTGTCTCCGCAGGACGCGGACACGTGATCGACGAAGCGAGCATCGACATGATCGGCCGCTGCTAGACGAATGTCCGCATCGGCTGCGACCGCAGCATTCCCGACTCGCCATCCTTTGGTCGAGGAGCGCCGTGCGATCATAGCGGCATCTGGCCGATATCGCACCTTACCCAAACGCATCGCATTCGAAAAGGCGGCCCGATTGCAGCGAATCATGCATTCGAGCCGCCTTTTCATGCCGGAATTTTGGAGTTCTGCCACAAAAAAGCAGCCTCGATATGGCTTTCACAGGCTAAATCCGCATCGAAAATCATGTTTTCCCAGGTCATGAAAATCGCTCTTGAGTCAATTCGTGGCAAAACTCCAAAAAATTGACCAACGAGGTCCTACTTTTGTCAAAACCAACGATGGCGGCGTCAAATTCCGGATTTGCGCCTTTTACAAAGCGAGGGTGCGGCCATGCGACCGCACCCTCACGCATCGTTGCTTATATCTTTCCGCCTCGAACTCGCCTTACCGGTTTTAGAGCAGCGCCTCCACGGCAGCTTGCACGTCGGCAAGGGCGACGGAGGTTTTCTCGCCCGTCGCACGGTTTTTCACCTCGACGGAGCCTTCGGCCAGTCCGCGCTTGCCCACGACCACCTGCACCGGCCAGCCGATCAGGTCGTTGTCGGCGAACTTCACGCCCGCGCGCTCGTTGCGGTCGTCGATGACCACCTCGAGGCCTGCGGCGGCAAGCTCTTTCGCCAGATTCTCGGCGGCTTCGGTCACCTCGTCGGGCTTGGCCGACAGCGGAATGACGCACACATGAGCAGGGGCGATTCCCGCAGGCCACACGATGCCGAACTCGTCGTAGCTCTGCTCGACGGCAGCAGCCATGGTGCGCGAAACGCCCACGCCGTAGCAACCCATCATGAACGGCTTTTCGGAGCCGTCTTCATCCATGAACGTAGCGCCCATGGCCTTGGAATACTTGTCGCCCAGCTTGAAGATCTGCGCCACCTCGATACCGCGGGCAGCCTTCAGGGGCAGGCCGCAGTGCGGGCAGGCGTCGCCCTCGCGCACGGTGCACAAGTCGGCCCAAGCATCCACCTGGAAATCCTCGCCATGCTTCGCGCCCACGAAATGGAAGCCGTCGTCGTTGGCGCCCACGACCCAGCGCTCGATGGCGCGCAGGCTCTCGTCGGCGGCGACCTTCACGCCCGCAGGCAGACCCACAGGACCCATGGAGCCCTTGGTCAGACCCGCATTCACCATCTCCTCGTCGGTCAGCGGCGTGAAGCCGGGCACCAGTCGATCGGCCTTGCACTCGTTGACCTCGTAGTTGCCGGGGACGAACAGCACCCAGATGGAGCCATCTTCGCCCTTGCCGGAAAACGCCTTGGCGGTGGCGCTTTCCTCGCAGTTCAGGAATGCGGCCAATTCGGCGATGGTATGGACGCCCGGGGTTTCGACCTTTTCTATAGCGTCGGCGGCATATTCCGTAGGCTGCGGACGGCACTCGCCCACCTCCACGTCGGCGGCATAGCCGCAATCGCAATAGACCAGCTCGGCCTCGCCCGTATCGGCCAGTGCCATGAACTCCTCGGTGGCATTGCCGCCAATCTGGCCCGGGTCGGCCTGCACGATGCGGTACTTCAGGCCCATACGATCGCACATGTTGGTATAAGCGTCGCGCATGAGGTCGTAGGTTTCATCGAGACTCGCCTGGTCGGCGTTGAAGCTGTAGGCATCCTTCATGATGAACTCGCGACCGCGCAGAAGCGCGAAGCGCGGACGGCGCTCGTCGCGGAATTTCACCTGGATCTGGTAGAGATTCTTCGGCAGGTCCTTGTAGCTGCGAAGCTCGTTGCTCACCAAATCGGTGATGACCTCTTCGTGCGTGGGGCCGAGGCAGAACTCGTTGCCGTGACGGTCGGTGACGCGCAGCATTTCGGCTCCGTAAGCGTCCCAACGGCCCGAACGGTGCCACAAATCGGCAGACTGCACGAACGGCATGAGCACTTCCTGACCGCCGTGGGAATCCATCTCTTCGCGCACGATGTTCTCGATCTTGCGGATGACGCGCATGCCCAGCGGCAAGAAAGTGTACAGACCGGCGGCCTCTTTGCGGATCATGCCGGCGCGCGTCAAAAGCTTCGCGGATGCGATGTCGGCGTCAGAGGGATCCTCTTTCAGCGTGGGAGCGTAGATATCGCTCATGCGCAATACCGCACGATTGATGTATTTGTTCATAGTGCTTAACCCTTTATCTCGAGCTTTTCGATCTCTTCACTCAAAGCATCAACGATACCGCCCTCGTCCACCTTGCGCAAGACTTTTCCCTTCGCGAAGATGACGCCCGAGCCGGCGCCGCACGCCACGCCCAGATCGGCGTCGGCGGCCTCGCCGGGGCCGTTTACCACGCAGCCCATGACGGCCACTTTGATGGGGGCCGTGCAACGAGCCAGCCGCTCGTCGACGCGCTTCGCCAGGTCGATCAGGTCCACCTGGCAGCGTCCGCAGGTGGGACAGCTGATGATTTCGGGGCCGCGGCGGCGCAAATCGAGCGCCGAGAGCAACATCCAGCATGCACGCACCTCGGCGGCAGGCTCGTCGGTCAACGAGATGCGCATGGTGTCGCCGATGCCTTCTTCGAGAAGAATGCCCAGGCCGCTGGCCGATTTCACCACGCCTTGCAGAAGCGTTCCCGCTTCGGTCACGCCGATATGCAACGGCACGCGGGGAATCTCGCGCGCGAGGATGCGATAGGTCTCCACCGTGGTCATGACGTCGTGCGCCTTCGCCGAAGCCACCACGTCGTAAAAGCCGCGCTCTTCGAAATGCGCGACGTATTCCTGCACCGATGCCGCCAGCTTTTCGGGAAGCGTGAGATCGGTGCGCGCCTTGAGCGCCTCGTCGAGCGAGCCGGCATTCACGCCGATGCGGATGGGGATGCCGGCTTCGCGCGCGGCTTCGATCACCGAATCGGTCTTTTCCCAACCGCCGATGTTGCCCGGATTGATACGCAGTTTCGCAGCGCCGCGGCGGGCGGCCTCGATGGCGATCTGCGCATCGAAATGGATGTCCGCCACCACGGGAATCGGGCTTTTCGCACACACTTCCTCGAAAGCGTCCAGGCAAGCGCGGCGCGGAATGGCCATGCGCACTACCTCGCAGCCCGCTTCGACAAGCGCGTCGATCTGGGCGAGGTTGGCCGCCGCATCATCGGCGGGCGCGTTGAGCATCGACTGCACCACGCACGGCGCGCCGCCGCCCATGGGCACATCGCCCACCATCACGCGGTGCGTGAGCGTGTTCGGCTTGGGCGCTCGCCCGCTCGCATTGTTCGTCATCGAAACCCCTTTCGTCGGTTCGGTTCAGTGTATCCCAAGCAATCGGGGCGGATGCAAGACGATGGCGCATCCTACGAAACGGACGAAAGCAACGCGGTGTTTGGAGGGAGGTCGAACGCAAAAACGCACCGTCCTTCCCGAAAACAGCACCGCTATCAGTAGACAGGGGAAAACGCCGCATAGGAGAACTGAAGAACAACCGATAGCGCAAGAAGCGCTGCCATCGAAACACGAGTAAATCTTTCAGCCCTTCCTGTATTTTCACACCGAGAAAAGAGTGCGACCTGAACGAGAACGACCGGAAGCGCCAAGAAGAAACCGAAGTCGCTGAAATAACGCACAAGCACGCCCGCCCCCATTCCATCAAAAACAATAAGAACAAGAGCGACTAACATAGAAACAATACCCAAGCACCTGACCAGCGCATTTTTCACGAAGGACTTCGAACAGACAAACGCTCCCACAACTAAAACGGGCGTCATGGATAGAATGCCTCCAGGCAGCCCCTGAGTAATCATGTTCCCCAAAGACCACGACTGCGGCATTCCGAGATTAACGTATGGAAGCGACGAGCTTATAGATAGAGGAAAAACAAGATAGTAGTAGAGGGATTCGATTGACTGAACAAGCGAAAAGCCGCGATGCGTCATATCGTTGGTGGTAAGATTGCAATTGGCGCCGAAATCGAACGGAGAGCCGAAGCGTGCATAATTGTAGTATCCGACAAGCATAGCAACTGCAAGAAGCGGGACGAACACAGCAAGCGTCTTCATCCCACGACCCGCTCCCCTTTTAAGAGCCTCAACGAAAAGCAGCAATCCGAATATGCTCACAAGAAATAACTGCGGTCGGCATGCAAGCGTAAGCGATGCGAATAACGTGCCGAGGGCGGCTTGCGAAGTTTTTATTTTTTTACCCTTTGTCGACAATATCCAGCACGCCAAAGCGAAAAACACGCACACAAGCCCCGTTACAATCGGTACGGAATAAAGATTCGCATGACGAATTCGAAAAACTCCCCATGTTCCTACTAGCAAAACGACATAGCCGAAAAGATACGAACCCCAAGAAATGCGAGGAAACCATCGTTTCGCAATAGCACTCATCAATGCGATGCTTCCCGCAATTAAAAGCAAAAGCGAAATGAAAACGGCCCACTCGTTAAGAAATTCCCCTCCTGTCGCAAGATACCAAGGAAGATAATAAAGAAGGCACGGCAACACTCCGAAATAGCAGTAGTAGCTCCCTTCGAAATAAGCGTAATCCCAGAAATACGGAACCGCTCCTATTTCCCTGGCGGCCGTGTCGTAAGGATTTTTCATAGAAGCAAGCTCAGGAGAAACAGGCAAATCAAGGGCGACATTCCCCTGTGAGAGCGCTTTTGCGAGCTCGAAATACTCATGATTCTGAAACGAATCATAAACGGCAACCTGCGCATTATAGGGAAACGCAAAGAAAAGAAGCGATATAAGAAGCGGAATAGCTGCAGCAGCCCATAACACAACATAAACCAGTGCGCCTCCTTTAAACGGGCGCAAAAGAAAAGAGCAAGCCCTGCCTCCCCACACGGAAAGAATAGCAATTCCGAGCATGATTATTGCCAACCGCTTCACGGACATATCGAACGGTATAGCAACGTTAACGCTTATCGATGCGAAGTCCTGCACTGCGCTTTCGTCACATGGCGCTTCGACAATAAGCGAGTCCGCTTTGCCCGCCAAATCGACAAGCGCATAACCCGATTGGGAATTTTGCGAATCGGAAGCAATCTCTCCTATTTTGTAAGGATGTCCATTTCCCTCATCGGTCGCGTAGAGAGTAACCCCCCCCCGCATGGCGGAACAAGAACGCTTCGTATCTCGGAATCGGGAATCTCAAAAAACGAGCGAACGGTACCAGCCTCAACGTCATACGATACCTCAGAAGAATAAAGCTCGGATTCGCTCGCAAACAAAGTTGCAACACTCGGAAGATTGAACAGCACCAATTCGACAATCAGCGCACCGAAAACGACCGCGATCGCCCTCCGTAAAAACCAATGCGCATCAGCCGTCAAAGTCATCCCCATTCCCCCTTTGCAAGATACCGCACAAAATAAGCCTTAGAGCGTTTCAGCACAGCGCGTCTCCGACGTCGCACGCATGCCGAAGCGAACGCAGGTAGCGCCTTACGATATACGAAAGTCCCGCTTCCCACGTCGAGAAGCGGGACTTCGGAAGCCGGTTTCCGCGCAATCGCGAACCGACCGGCAATCGAACGAGACCATCCGCCTGGCACCTTAGCGCCAAGCAGATGGCCTCCTCGAAGCGCTTACACGAAGCGATAGATATCCTTGGTGGCCTCGACGAATGCGTTATAGACCTCCTGGGCGATCCCCTCATCGACCAAAAGCTCGAAAGCGGCAGGCTGGCCGTCTTCGTCAAGCTCGGTCACTTCGAGAATCAAAACTTCGCCCGAAGATCCCGCAGGGGCATCCTCGTCCACCGGGAAAAAGAACCCGTAACGGCGGTCGTTATGCAGAATCAGACCCAGGAATTCGAGCTGCTCGACCTCGCCCTTCTCGTCGGCGAACTCGAACACGATGCCCTCCTGGACAGGCGGCGCGAAATTGGGATTGCTTCCCTCGCGAATTTCAGCCATGGCTATTTTCCCTTCTTCTTATGATTGACGGCCGCGTCGTTGCGGGCGTCCTGGTTTTGGTCGGTCGACGTCTGCGTCGCCTCGCCCGCAACCTGCTCGGCACCGGCGCCGGCAGCGACGGGCGCGGCGGAGCTTGCAGCGACAGGAAGCTTATTCAGGAAGAAGCGCTGCACCTCGACGCCGTATTTCTTCTGCAGCTTGGAAAACTTCGGCTCGCGCGTCTTCCAAATGGCGTAAAGCGGCGTGGCGATTGCGATCGACGAATAGCAGCCCGTCACCAGGCCGATGGTCATCGCCAGGGCGAAGTCCTTCAGCGTTTCGCCGCCGAACAGCAGCATGGCCACAACCGGGATAAGCGACGTGATCGACGTGTTAAGCGAACGGATGAGCACCTCGTTGACCGAATGGTTCGCCATGCTCATGAACGTGCATTTCACCGAATCGGACTTCATGTTCTCGTTGATGCGATGGAACACGACCACCGTGTCGTAGAGGGAGTAGCCCAGAATGGTGAGCAACGCCGCAATGGTGTTCGGCGTGACCTCATGTCCCAGAATGGCGTATACGCCGAAAACGATCACCAGGTCGTGCAGCAGCGCGACCACCGCGGTGACGCCCATCTTGTAGTCGCGGAAACGCACCGAAATATACGCGATGATCAGCACGAGTGACACGACGAACGCCAGAATGGAGCTTTGGATGACCGAAGCGCCCCAGTCGGGACCGATCGTGGTCACCTCGAAGCTGTCCGTCGACCAGCCGAACGTATCGGCCACCTGATTGGCAACCGATGTGGCGTCTTCCGCCGACGTGGAGGCGGTGCGCACGAGGAAGCCCTCCTCGCCGTCGGTCGTCGTGGTTTGGACGACCGCATCTCCCTCGCCTGCATCGGCGAACGCATCGCGCACCTGCTCGATCGGCACGTCGCCCGTGCCGTGGAAGGAGATGGAGGTGCCGCCGACGAATTCGATGCCGAAATTGATGCCGCGCACGCCCACGACCACGACGATCAACGCCATGACCACGCATGCCGCGGTCAGGAAGTATTTACGCAGGCCCAGGATGTCGAAATCGCGCTTGATGAAGCGGCCGCGCAGCTTCTCACCCTTGGCAAGCTCTTTCTCACCATCGAAATACGGCGCCGCCTTCTGCGAGTCGGAGATGCCCCAGAAGCCGGGGTGCTTCGCGATGGCGCGCGGCGCGAGCAAACGAATCAACGGCGCCTTGAACAGCAGCATCATCGCGATGTCGCACAGAATGCCAAGCGCGAGCGTCAAACCGAAGCCCTTGACCGAAGCACTCGCCAGGAAAAACAGCGTCAACGCAGAAACGAGCGTCACCAAGTCGGCGTCGATCGACGTCATGATGCCGTGGCGGACGCCGGTCTTCGAAGCCGCACGGACGCTGCGGCCCATGCGGATCTCTTCGCGGAAACGCTCGAGCGTCAGAATGGACGAGTCGGCCGCCATGCCGATGGTCAGCACGATGCCGGCGATGCCCGCCAAAGACAGGCTGAACAGTCCGAAATGCGAAAGCGCCGCAAGAATGCCGAGGTACAGCGCCGCGAACACCGCCATGGCAGCGGCGGTAATCAGGCCCAGGCCCTTGTAGAAGACCAGCAGGTACAGCATGACCAGGGCAAGACCGATACCCGCGACCAGCACGCCCGAAGCGAGCGCATCCTGGCCCAAGGTGGGACCGACCGTCTGGCTCTGGGCGAACTCGAAGCTCACCGGAAGCGAGCCCGACTCGAGCACGGTCTGCATGCTTTTCGCCTCGTCCAGCGTGTATCCGCCCGTGATGGAAACGTCGCCGTTGGGAATTTCGCCCTGCACGGCGGGAGCAGACTGCACCACGCCGTCCAAGATGATGACGATTTTGCCCTTGGTGGGAGCAAGCTCCTTCGTAGCCTGGGCAAACGCCTTCGCTCCTTCGCCATCGAGCTTAAGGTTGACGGCGTAATCGGTAGCCGCCTCGGTGGCCTGACCCACCGTGACGTTCTGGATATCGTCGCCCGTGACGATCGGCGTGTAGGTGCCTTCTTCGACATTCATCGTGAGCTCTTGCTCGCCCGTGGGGAAGCGATTGCCCATCGCATCGGTGACGCTTTGCTGCTCTATATACTGGCCGCTCTCGATCTTCGTGCGCACCGCCTCGTCGGTAAACGAATCGAGGCGCGCGAATTCCAGCTTGCCGGTTTTTCCGATCGTCGCAAGCGCGTCTTCGGTATCGGACAAACCGGGAATCTGCACCAGAATCTGGTCGGCGCTCTGCAGGGCGACCGTCGCCTCCGACGCACCGAGCGAATTCACGCGGCTTTCGATGATGGCGCGCGACTTCTCCATATCCTCGGCGGAAACGGCAGAGCCGTCATCGCCCTTCGCGGTCAGAACCACCGACAGACCACCCTGGATGTCGAGGCCCTGATTGATCTTTTCTTGCGGAGGCGTGAACATGAACACCGAACCGACGACAAGCAGCGTGGTGACGATAAGCAGCCACACATTGCGACGGTTCACGTGTTGAGATGTTTTCCTCCGCTTCTTCGATGCGCTCGAAGAGCTGGAATTGGAAGGCTTCATAATCTCCCTCTACAGTCTCCCTGGGCGACGGCGCCCCATGCGTCGCCGCAATTTATGCATAACTTCGTCATTGTGCCACAATGCGAACCGTTAGGCTCGATGTTTCGCGCAACAAAGATAAAGCGCGGGCGCAAGACCGCCGTGCGCGATGAGCGCAACTGCGCTCCGCAGCCGATGCACGCCCTGCATGGATTCCACGCCGCCGCGTGCCGGCGGCGGTCGCAATGCCGATTCTCCACCGGCGGTCGTAATGCCGATTCGCAACGCCAACCCCTCTTGCATGCTCGCGCGGCCCTGCATGAAACCGCAACGCTTGGCGCTTCCTGGTCGATTGGCTTCAATCATGCCTGAAACCCGCATTCGTTCGCTCCGGCAAGGCGACGGTGAACAAATCGATAGCGGTCAGGCCAATTTTCCCGAGTTCTGCCACAAAATCCCTTGCCGCCCAACGGTTTCGAAGGCATCTTCTTGCCGCTATGTTGCATTTGCCCAGGTCGCAAATCGCAGAGGAAACGACCGCCAGGCTTTTCTGTGGTACAAGTCGGAATAATTGGCCTTCGGAACCGATTATTTGTAAAGAAGCACCTCGCGCAAACGCCTTTGACGCTCCTTGTAGCCCGCATCCTCTTTTCTGACCCGAACGCCGATGCTCTTTGCGAGCAATCGAGCCACCCTGTCCAGTGAGTCGCAATCGTAAAGCTGCCCCTTCGTCACTGTTATCACGGAAAACCCCGTAAGACCAAGCTCGCTACGACGCCAAGAATCGTGAGCAATTCTGTCGGAACCCGTATGGAAGGCATCGCTGTCGTATTCGACGCACACATTCGCTTTCGGCCAACATATATCCCCCTTGAAGAAATTCGGTCGCGCAGCCGAGCCGAGCATGCCCCTCTCGTATTCTGCGGCGTTTATTCGCATGTTCATGACGGGCTTGGGCAATCCGTAGCCTCCCAAAGCACGTGGCATGCTCAAAAGCAACGCCAAAACCGTCTCCATCGGCGATGCGGAGTCATCGACCACGAAGCGCAATGCACGACGCGCCCTATCCACGCCGTACGCGCCCTTCGCGCGTTCGATGAACGACTCCAAACGCGAACGACTCGTCAAAGGTTCGCGCGACGAAAGAAACCCTTCATCGGAGATGGCGTAACGGGAACAAAGCTCCGTGCCCGCAACCGCGAGCCTTTCCACTGAAAGAGAGCGCGCCATCTGCAAAAACGTAAGAGCGGGAGAAGCGACGGCCAAGCCTTTCTCCAACGCGACGAACGAACCGGCGGGATAGATCGATGTACAAACATGGCAAACGACACCACGAGGGCGGCGACGCGCATCGCAGGTGGGAACCATAATGTGAATGGGCTCCGCAAACCATCCGAGCGTGCGCACTTGTTCCAGCTCGGAGCGCATGGCCGCCCTTTTAGCCGTGACCCGCGTCGTCCTATACGCCGACTGCGATCGGCTCGAATCGAGAAGAACGCGCCAGCCATCGTCGGCCTGGCGCCAGAATTCGTACGCCGATTCATAGCCGATGAAAATCGTCATGGCGTGCTCCTGCCGAATACGAACGAATCCGATATATTTCGATGTTAGCAAGCCAACCCGGCAGGCATCAGGAAGGCTTTGCCCGCAAATCCGGCAGACTCCGCGAACGCAACCCGCGTCGCACTTGCCGAAATCTCTATCGCATCCGGTAAAATCCAGCGGAATTCAAAGGCATCGAGCTCAAAGGGCCGAAGCGAGCGGCGTAGAACACGAGACGCTTCGAGGAACTATCGAAAACCGCCGCACGCGCACCACGTCGCCCTTTATCTACATGAGGTCGAAAGCGATTATGCAAGCGAATCGTAGACCGTAGCCTCCACGGGCTCGAGCCATTCATTGCGGCAGTTTTCGCCAGGTGCCTCGAACGCCACATGGGAAAACCAGCTGTCTTTCGCCGCGCCGTGCCAATGCTTCACGCCTGCAGGAATGAACACTGCATCGCCCGGATGCAGTTCGCGAGCCCCTCCGCCCCACTCCTGATACCAACCTCGGCCATCGGTACACAGCAGAATCTGCCCGCCGCCGACATCGGCATGATGAACATGCCAATTGTTGCGGCATCCCGGCTCGAACGTCACGTTCGCAACGGATACGGTCTGCGCGGGGTCGGTAAGCTGATTCAGATACGAATTTCCCACGAAATATCGCGCATATGCCTCGTTGGGCGAGCCGAGACCGAACATGCAGCTTCGAGGACCCGCAGACGAATCGGAAGCAAAATCGCCGGTGCGGATATCGGCTCCGGCACGACCTTCGTCGCAACCGGAAGCAGACGGCTTTTCGGCATACGCTTCCACCGCCATGCGAAAGGCTGCCCAAGCGTTCGGCCAACCCGCGTAAAATGCCAGATGGGTAAGGATTTCCGCCATTTCCTCCCCGGTCACGCCGTTGTTTTTCGCCGTCGAAAGATGGTATGCGAAAGAGCTGTCGACCAATCCTTTGCCCACAAGCGCCGCGATCGTGATGATGGACCGCGTCTTCAAATCGAGCGCACCCTCCCGCGACCAAACCTCGCCGAACAACACGTCGTCGTTGAGCGCGGCGAATTCGGGGGCGAATACCCCTAGTACATCCCTGCCTGCCGTCTGCGTAACCATGGAATCCTCGCTTTCCTCTCAAGGGCTGCCGCCCTGCAACACGCATCCTAGAGCCTGGAGTTCGCTTCAGGTCAAGAAGCGATTTCGACGAAAGGGAGATAAAGCGTCAATAAGAAAAAGCGGCGGCGGACGTCGCAAGGTCGCCAGAACGCGGGGTCGCAAGGTTGCGGGAACATGGAATCGCAGGTCGCAGGGTAAAATCGAGTGCGGCTTCGCGACAATCGCCCCCATCGAAAGCGGGGCGGAAAACGGCTCCGCCGGATGCCTCAAGACCGAGCGCGCAGCTTCACGGCAACCGCCCCGCCGAAAGGATGGGACGGAACGGAGAACGACAGGGCGGCCGTCTGCCTGAGACCCAAGGGATTGCAGGAAAACACGCACCCCGAATAGGCTTGCAGGGCAAAAACGCACAGGCCGAATAGGCTCATAGGGCAAACATGCCCATCGATTTCCCTGATGAGACGGAAAGAATCGCGCCTCGCGTTTGCCTATAGGGCAAAAACGTGGCTTATAGGGCGAAACGTGCACCCCGAATGCCATCGATCCGCCCGATGGAGACAGGAGGAATCGCCCCTCGAGTTGTCGACACCGCTCTGCAACTCGAGATGTTGGCACCGCCCCGCAACCGAACAACGGGCCGCCCTGCCGACAAGAGACCTTCAATGCACAAAGAAGCCCTCATACGAGGGCTTCTGAAGATTCGTGGTAGCCTGGAGGGGATTCGAACCCCCGATCTTCGCCTTGAGAGGGCGATGTCCTAAACCGCTAGACGACCAGGCCATATATTCTGCGCTGTGAAAATGGCTGGGGTGGAAGGAGTCGAACCCTCACATACGGCACCAGAAACCGCTGTCCTGCCATTAGACGACACCCCAGTGCGTATCGCATCTCAAGCGCGAGTCAGAATAATAACGGCATTGCCCATTCCCGTCAACATCCTTTTTGAAAAATTTTGAATTCGCGACGGAAAACGAGCCGTGCGAATCAAAAGCACCCGGCAAAACGCGACGAGACCGGCTTGTCCACAGCGAGTCGATCGCGCACGATTCGAGCACGACGCGCGCCATCTCAACGATAGGCGGCGTCGCATGCCGAAGGCACGATAATCCGATCGGAGCCACTCGTCATGACGGAACGGAAGAGAAGGACGTCGGCGGCACATCGGCCGAAATGCCGCCGTCCGATTCGAGCGCAAAGGCCCCTTCGACCTAGTAGTCGTTCGCCGCAGGAGAGCTCATCCAACCCTGATAGAACGCCTCGTACTCGCCCACCAGAACCGCCTCGCGCGCCTTCGCCATAAGGTCGATGAGGAAATGCAGGTTGTGGATGGAGAGTAGGATGCCACCGAGCATCTCTTTCTGCATGACCAGGTGGCGCAGGTATGCCCGCGTATATTGCGTGCATACCGGGCAGCTGCACGCGGGGTCGAGCGGCGTGAAATCCTCTTTGTACTTCGCATTGCGCAGATTCATGCGGCCCTGATGCGAAAACGCCGTGCCCATGCGACCCGTGCGCGTAGGCAGCACACAGTCGAACATGTCTACGCCTTCGCGCACCGCGCGCACAAGCGTCGTAGGATTGCCGACGCCCATGAGATAGCGCGGCTTGTCCTGCGGCAATGCCTGGCACACCGCGCCGAGCGTCTCGAACATCACGTCGTGAGGCTCGCCCACCGAGTAGCCGCCGATACCGAAGCCCTGGAATCCCTTATGGCCGGCCGCGCGGCTTTTCGCATCGATCTCCATCAGACGGCGCGCACTTTCGAGACGCAGATCGAGATGCATGCCGCCTTGCACGATGGCGAACAGCGCCTGGTCTTCGCGCGTATGCGCGGCGCAGCAGCGCTCGGCCCATTCCCACGACAACTTCGTGGATGCGGCGACCGCCTCTTTTTCGGAGGGATAGCCGATGCACTGGTCGAGCTGCATGACGATATCGGCGCCGATGCGCTGCTGGATGTCCATGTTGCTCTCGGGCGTCCAACGATGCTTGCTGCCGTCGTAATCGCGCGCATGAAAACTCACGCCGTCGGCATCGGTTTTCATCATGTGATCGAGGCTGAACAGTTGGAATCCACCCGAATCGGTAAGCATGGGACCGTCGTAATTCATGAATTTCTGCACGCCGCCCGCACGTTCGATGATATCGACGCCGGGACGCATATACAGATGATAGGTATTGGCAAGCACGACTTGGCTGTTCATGCCGTGCAGCTGGTCGACCGTCACGCCCTTCACCGTGGCGTGCGTTCCCACCGGCATGAACATGGGCGTATGCACCGTGCCGTGCGCGGTATCGAAGCTGATCGCACGCGCATTGCCGTCGCGCGCATCGACCGTCACATCGAAAAGTGCCATAGGAAAACTTCCTTTCGCGAAGCGAATGTATCGAAAACGAATAGCGGCGTTTCGCAGAACGTCGCACGAGATGAAGAACGGAATCCGCTGCCGTCTCGCGGAGGCGAGACGCCTAAGCCGGCGACCGGATCGTCCCTCGCCCCCCCCAGATCGCCGAAACACAGGCGAGGGCGGGCACGGGTCGGACGGCCGGATAAACTCCCCGGTCGCCGAAACGGAGCGAAAATCCGCCCGGTGCCCCGAATCGGCCCGACTGGCGCAGGGAGCGCACTGCGGTACGCGACCGGAGCACGGAAGGTCGAGGCGAGATGCCCGAGCCGGCGACGGCGACGTCGCAGGTCGAATCGCGCGCCGCTTCCTGGTCGCCGAAACGCAGGCGAGGGCGGGCGCGGCGGATGCAGTCGACGTGAAGGCGGGGCGTAGCGTACTTCGGTACGCGAGCCCCGCCTGGAGCGCCGAATGCGCCGCCCCGCCCGTCCGCAGTCGGGCGACCCCGTTCCGTCGGCCGGAAGGCCGACGGAACCTAGTAAATGAACATCGCGTCGCCGAAGCTCAACATGCGATAGTCGCTTTCAATCGCATGCTTGTATGCCGCCATGATGTTCTCGCGCGTGGAAAAGGCGCTCACCAGCATCATGAGCGTCGAACGCGGCACATGGAAGTTCGTAATAAGGGCATCCACCACGCCGAACTCGTAGCCGGGCAGAATATACAGGCTCGTCGCCTCGTGATCGCGGGCGCGCAGGCGGCCGAGTTCGCGGTCGTAAGCGCTTTCGAGGGAGCGGACGCTCGTCGTCCCCACGGCGATCACGCGGTTGCCGCGCGCATGGGCGGCATCGCATGCATCGACGACATCTTGGTTTACCGTGTAAAGCTCAGTATGAATCGCGTGCTTTTCCGGATCGTCTTCGTCCACGACGCGGAACGTGTCCAGGCCCACTTCGAGCTCGACCGTCTTCCACTCCACGCCCTTCTCGCGCAGGCGTTCGATCAATTCAGGGGTGAAATGCAAGCCCGCCGTGGGGGCGGCGGCGCTTTTCTCGTCATGGGAATACACGGTCTGATACATTTCCTCATCGCCCGCATAGCCCTTGATGTAAGGCGGAAGCGGCGTATGGCCCACCGCATGCAGCGCCTCGTCGAGGGAATTCATCGGCGTGGTCAGACGGACGAGACGCTCTCCTTTGCCTTCGTCCGCTCCCCAACCGATGACCTCGGCAGACAACGCGACCTCGCCTTCGGCATCCGTGAAATCGACGATCGCGCCGCTGCCCGGCTTCAAACGCTTGCCGGGACGCACGAGCACCTCCCATACCGCCGAGGCGCCGGTTTTCGGCTCCATATCGAAGCGCTCGCGCAGCAAAAACACCTCGGCCGCACCGCCGGTTCCACGCTTCGCTCCCAAAAGACGCGCGGGCATCACGCGGGTGCTGTTCGCCACCAGCACGTCGCCCGGCTGAAGATAGTCGTAGATATCGCGGAAAATGCGGTCTTCGATGGCGCCGGTCGCGCGGTCCATGGCGAGCATCTTGCACGCGTCGCGCACGGGTGCGGGCGCCTGCGCGATGCAGCGTTCGGGAAGCTCGTAATCGAAATCGTCGGTTCTCATGCTATTCGCCGTTCTGACGAGCGGCTTCCTCCTTCATCTTCTTCAAGAGCGCACGCTGGCGCTGCCTTTTCTCGTTATATGCCTGTTTTTCCGCCCGTTTGCGCGCACGCTCGGCCTCTTCGGCCGCCCGCTTCGGAGCCTCGGCGGCCTCTTTCGCCGCCTTCGCCGCAGCGCGTTCGGCCTTTCGCTGCTCGCGCTCTTCCGCCGCCTCCACCTTGGAAAACGCACATCCGCAGTAATTCTGGCGATACATGCCAAGTGCCTTGCTGCGGCGCGTGGCCTCGGGATACTGCTCGCGGAAATCCTGGAACACCGGCTCGATTCCCGCGGCCGCGCACGCCGCGGAAAGCTCTTCGTGAATCGTATCGATGTATTGGTACGGGCTCACGGTGAGCGTGGTGGCCAGGCCTTCGAAGCCATGGTCGGCGGCATAGCGCGCCGCCTCGTCGAGACGCAGACGATAGCAAGCGCGGCATCGGTCGGGACGCGCCGCGGGATCGGTACCGAAAACGCCCGCCGCATTCGCCCATGCCTGCGGTTCGTACGCCCCTTCGATCACGGATATTCCCTGCTCATGAGCGAAATCAAGCATCGTTTGCAGACGATGGTCGTATTCGGCGGCGGGATGGATGTTGGAATTCATATACGCGATCGAGATATCATGGCCCGCCTCGAGCAGCAGGCGAAGCGGTTCGAGGGAACACGGCCCGCAGCACGCATGCAGAAGCAATTTCACGCGGTTCCTCTTTTCCGGCCGCAGCGGCCTCTGTCTTTTACGTATGCGAACGCGCTTTCGACGCGCCCTGAAACCGCACTATATTACCATGCTGCTTTACCCGTTCTCCATCCTTCAGAAAAGGACGATACCCATGAATGAACCGCGCGCATACACCACCGTTTTCTTCGATTTGGACGGCACGCTTCTGCCCATCGATACGGGCGAATTCATGAGGGCCTACACGGTATCGCTCGGCGAGTTCGCCCACGACAACGGCCTCGACGGACGCGGCGTCATGACCGCATTGCTCGAAGGTGTGAAGGCCATGGCGACGCATGACGGAACGCATTCGAACCACGACGTGTTCTGGAGCGCCTTCGCGAAATCATCCGGACTCGACGCCCAGACGACTGAAACCCTGTTCGACCGCTATTACGAGGAGCGCTTCAACGACATCGCCCGCCTCGTCACGCCGAATCCGGCGGCGGCGCGCGCGATCGCCACGTTGAAAAGCAAGGGTTACGCCGTAGCGCTCACCACCATGCCGATGTTTCCCCTGAAAGCCGTGCATGCGCGCCTGAAGTGGGCGGGGCTCGATGCCGCCGATTTCGCCTTCGTCACCGATTACGCCACCGCCACTTCGGTCAAACCGCAGGTCGCCTATTACGAAGAAGCGTTGCGCCGCGCCGGCGTCGATGCTTCCAACGTGCTTATGGTGGGCAACAACACCCGCGAAGACGGTGCCGCCTACCGTGCCGGCTGCGACATCTATTTCGTCACCGACAATCTGATCGAATCCGAAGACGGTCTCGATGCGGAAAGCCACAAACACGGCACCCTGGAAGACTTCGCCCGATTCTGCGAAGAACTTCCGAGCATCGCGTAAAACCACGCTTGCATCCGTCGCGTTCTCGCACGAAGACGCAACGAAAGCGGATGCCGGCGCCGCAACGCCGCATGGGATATACCTGCGTAAACGGAGAAGGGGAGGCGAATGCCTCCCCTTCTCGCTCAAGAGCATAACGTTCGAACGATCCTTCGACGCGCACGGCGCGAAGGCGCGGTTCCCGTTACAGCTTGACGACGTTGCTGGCCTGCTTTTTGCCGTTCTGGCCCTCGGTCACCTCGAAGGACACGCGTGCGCCTTCGTCGAGGGTCTTATAGCCGTCCATCTTGATTTCCGAGAAATGCACGAACAGGTCTTCACCATCCTCCTGGGAGATGAATCCGTAACCCTTCTCAGCATTGAACCACTTGACAGTTCCTTCAGCCATCTTCGGCCTCTTTCCCTTCTCTCGAAAGAGAAGTTAACACCCCGGAATCGCCCGGGTAAACCCATCCTATCGAGTGATAGGACCACACGAATCCTACCGTCGGAGACGATAGGAGAATAGCCTACCATCTTTTGGGCCGCCGAATACGCAGCATGAGCGAGCGGCGCGGTTTTTCCCCTATCGCCGCAAGAAATACAGAACGCGTACCGCACCCGGAGGACGGCGCAGGCAGCGCAAGCATGCCCGTTGCCGCCTAGAGAGAATCGCCATCGACGCCGTCTTCGGCAAGAAGCTCATCGAAATCGGCCGCGCAGGGGATGTCGTTGGGACCGGGAGCGTCGACATCGCATGCGGCAGCGAAGGCACATGCCTGGTCGTAGCGCAGCTGCGCCGCATCGGAAAGCCCCGCCTCTCGCAGATAGTGCGCTTGCAGCGCCAACGTGTACACGATATAGACGGCAATGCGCGAATCCGAAATCGAAAGCTGAGCCACCGAGGCGAAGCTTTCGGGCGCAAGCCCGAGCAGCACCTCGGCATCCATATCGAGCGCACGCGAAAGAGCGTCTTCAAGCGAATCCGCCGCCTCTTTCGGGTCGGATTCTTCACGCTCCAAGCTCCGCTTGACGCCGTCGACGAATTGCAAAAGAAGACGCATCAGATAATCTTGCTGCAGCATCAGGAAGGTTTCACCCCCAAATGTTCGAATGCACGCTCGGTCGCCTGGCGACCCTTCGGCGTGCGCATGATAAGACCCTGCTGTATCAGGTAAGGTTCGTACACGTCTTCCACCGTGTCGGCATCTTCGGCCAGAGCGGAAGAAAGCGTGGAAAGACCCACGGGACGCCCTGCGAACGAGACGCACAGCAGCTCGAGAATCTTGTTGTCGAGGGCGTCGAGCCCCAGCGAATCCACCTCGAAAAAGCTCAGAGCCTGCGCTGCCGTGTCTTCGTCGATGGCGCCCTCGGCACGAACCTGCGCCCAATCTCGCACGCGTTTGAGCAAGCGGTTCGCAAGACGAGGCGTACCGCGGCTGCGGCGGGCTATCTCTAACGCCCCCTCTTCGTCGATGGACACATCCAAAATGCCCGCCGAGCGTTTCACGATGTCGCTCAGCTCTTCGGGGGTGTAATAATCGAGACGGAACACGATGCCGAATCGGTCGCGCAACGGCCCCGTCAAAAGCCCCGTACGCGTGGTGGCGCCTACCAGCGTGAACTTCGGCAGATCGAGACGTATGCTGCGCGCCGCAGGGCCCTTGCCCACCACGATATCGAGCACATAGTCTTCAAGCGCCGGATACAACACCTCTTCAACCTGGCGGTTCAAACGATGGATTTCGTCGATGAACAAAACGTCGCCGTCTTCGAGATTCGTGAGAATCGCCGCCAAATCGCCCGGACGGGCGATGGCGGGTCCGCTTGTCGTGCGGATGTTCGCCCCCAGTTCGTTGGCCACCACCGTTGCAAGCGTGGTTTTTCCCAAGCCCGGAGGCCCGCTGAAAAGAACATGGTCCATGCATTCTCCGCGCTGGCGGGCCGCCTGGATCAAGATGGACAAACTGTCTTTCACGCGCGTCTGACCGAGATAGTCCTCAAGACGCTTCGGGCGCAACGACCGGTCGAGCGCGAGGTCGTCCTCGACAAGCTCGGTTGCCACGATGCGATCGCTCGACGCACGCGACGCAGGCGTGCCCGCATCGAACACCATGCCCTCTATTTCGATTTCGTTGCCCATAGATTCCTTCATATCCCCGTATCGATAGCCCGTTGCAAATCCGACACATATGCGCAAAAGCGATCGCCATTCCGTCGGCGCCGCCCGCGTCGCTCAACACCCTGCACCGCCGCTTCGACCGGCACGGAAATCCGTGCAGCCGAGCGACGCGCAATGCTACGCGGACCCAAGCCGCTTGAGCGCATACTGCAAAAGCGCGCCTTCCGTGTCTGCCGCATCGGGGGCGCCTTTCAAGGCGAGGTCTGCCTCCGCCGAAGAAAAACCCATTGCCAGCAACGCATCGCGCGCGCCCTGGACCAACTGGGCCGCCGCTTCCGCCTGGCCGCTGAAAAGCGTTTCGCCCTGCAACTCGGAAAGCGTGCCTTGCAACTCGAGAATCATACGCTGCGCGGTTTTCTGCCCGACACCCGGAATCCTCGAGACCGCCTTCACATCTTGAGATTGCACGGCGGATACCAGCTCGTCGGGACGAAACGTCGAAAGCGCGGCGAGCGCCACCTTGGGACCGATGCCCGAAACGCCGATCAAACGCAGGAAAAGCGCATGGGCTTCCTGGGAAAGAAAGCCGTAGAGCGCCATGGCGTCTTCGCGCACGGCGAGATGCGTGTACACCATGACCTCGCTGCCGCGCTCGGGCAGGCGGGAAAGGTCGCGCGCCGGCATGCCGACAGCAAATCCCATGCCGTTGACCTCGATATACGCCGTTTCAAGCGTGCGGCCCGCAACGCGACCGTTCAAAAAGGCGATCATTTCGACTCCTTCATCGTTATCGCGGCCGGGCCGTGCGTGACATAGCAGATAGCGGCCGCAAGGGCATCGGCGGCATGGTCGGGATGCGGATCTTGCGCCAGGCCGAGGATCTGACGGACCATATACTGAACCTGGGCTTTTTCCGCCGTTCCCTCGCCCACCACCGCGAGCTTGATCTGGCGCGGCGTGAACTCGCCCACCGAAAGCCCATGCTGAGCGCACGCCACCAGCGCGGCGCCGCGCGCCTGCCCCGTATCGAACGCCGCGGTGACGTTCTGTCCGAACCATACCGTTTCTATGCCGACGCAACTCGGCTGAAAGCGATGGGCCACAGCGCCGATCTGCTCGCATATCTTCGCCAAGCGGCGAGAAAGCTCCATGTCCGAGGGCGTCGAAACGCATCCGTAAGCACGGCAAGACAGGCGCGAGCCGTTCTGCTCGATCACGCCCCAACCCGTATTGGCAAGACCGGGATCGATGCCCAGAATGGTTCGAGAAACCGCGCGAGCCATGCAACCCCCTTCTCCGCCGCGAATCGCACCCTATTCGGGCGCAATCGATTCCAATAGCAAACGTCTGTTCGATATTATCACATGAATCGGAAAAGGTGCGGGAGGTTCTCGCTTTCCCGCGCAATACGCTCACGATCGCACGGCCGAAGCGCATAACCTATAAATAAAGCAGGAGCGTCTTGCACTGAAGGCGACAGGGCGATCGCGCCTACCGTTTCGTCCCTTCGGAAAACGAGCCCTCGACGGCATCGGTATCGGCGGCGATTTCGCACACACTCGCAGGCGCATCGATGCCGCAGCGTGCATCCGCCCCGTCACCTGCGGCATCGGAGACGGCGTCTTCCCTGTCGCCCGAGAGCTCGGCTTCCGCGTCGACGAAAGCGCCTTCTGCGCCGGAAGAGACCGGGCCATCGGCGCAGGACGTAGGAGCACCCATCCGCTTGGCCTTCTTGCCGTCGCGTTTGAACGTCTTGGTGCGCTGGATGAGCACCGCGCCGATCAAGAACGGCATCCAGAACACCAGGCCGCGATACACCAGCACGCTTGCCATGCCCGCCGCCGAATTGATGTCGTATGCACTGAACAGCACCATGACGCCCGCCTCGACGAAGCCGACGCCCTGAGGCACGGGAGAAATCATGGCAAGCAGAGTGGCAATGACATACCCGCAGATCAGCGCCTCGGGATCGGCGATATTGAACGCAAGTCCCACCAGGCAGAAGGCCGCCAACTCGCACGTGCTCGCCGCGATAGAGCAGCCGAACGCCTTCGCCGCCGTGCGGGGATTGCCCGCGATGGTGCCCGCAGCGTCTCCGAACGACGCCACGGCGCGTTCCGCCCAGGGATCGAGCGGTTTGCGATTGAACTTGCCGATGACTTTGTTCACCAGGCGCTCGATGGGAAGCAGCATTCCCACGAGCATACGCGGGCTTTTGCGGCCGATGAGCAAAACGCCGCCCATGAAGCCCACCATGGCGACCACCACCAGGCCCGTCAAAAACCACGCAGGGCTCAAATTGCCCGTAATCTGCAGCAAGATGAATCCGACGACCATGATGGTCATGAAGCCCGATTCGATCGTCATCTGCATCAGCAACGCCGCCGACATGGCCTTTCCGCCCTCGATGCCGCGGCGGCGCGCGTCGTCGACCACCAGCGTGGCGCCCGCCATGTTGAGCGACGGGGCGATCGTGTTCATGAAGAACGTGCCGAAGACCAGCGGCAGCGTTTCGCGCGGACCCATCTTCTCGTCCACCGATGCGAAGGTGAAATGATACGACCAGCTTTGCGCATAATACTTACCGAGCTGCGTGAGCACGGCGACGACCAGGGGGATCACCGCTCCGCGCTTCATGGTTTCGACCAGCTCCACCAGCTGATCGCCGCGCAGAAGGATGAATGCCAACACGATGACGATGACGAATCCGACGAGAAGTTTCTGAATGCTCGGTTTCAAAACGGACCAGCTTTCTCTTCGCTTGCAGCGAACGCCCAAACGCGCCTGGAACACGCGGCGGCAAGGCGTTCGCGCCGTAAGGACCAGGCGTCTTGTTCCCAAGCGAAAGGCC
Source organism: Slackia sp. (assembly GCA_030525985.1). Classification (GTDB taxonomy): domain Bacteria; phylum Actinomycetota; class Coriobacteriia; order Coriobacteriales; family Eggerthellaceae; genus Slackia. The sequence goes on from JAUNDR010000003.1 coordinate 68,225, forward strand.
CGATCCGTGCGATTTCGCAATTCAGGGATTATAACCCGCCCTCTGAAGCACGAGGTCGAAAGCACGCAGGCGTTGCGCATGCGGCACCGAAGTTTCGCCGATCCGTAGCGCAAACCGAGCTTCGACAAGAATCGCGCGACGCGCCGGACGGCAGAGCGCGTCGTACAGACGAGCATGCAAACGCCTCGATGCAGGCTCTTCACCGAGGCGGCATTTCGCAACGAACCCGTTCATCGCGAAGGGCCGAACCTCATGCCCATTTGCGTCGCGCATGCGCGAAACGCACTTTTCAGGGAGATTGCCTACCCGTCCGGCAAAGAAGTGCTATGCTCGTGCGCGCTTTTGCGCAAGAAAGAAAAACGCCTGCCGTTCAGGCGAAATGCGAAAGGACGAAAACATCTCATGAGAAAACTCTCCGCTCTCCTGCTTGCCGCAGCATGCATGATGGCCGCGCTTGCGGGCTGCGCCGCGCAGCCCGAAGCCGAACAACCCGCGCCCGCCCCCGAAGAAAACACCGTCGCAGAACCCGTGGCCGTGAATGCGGCGGCGCTGAAAGGCCCGACCGCCATGGGATTGGTGAAATTCATGAGCGACGCCGAATCGGGCGCGATCGCCGATAACGACTACTCCTTCGAGATCGCCGCCTCCCCCGACGAGCTGACGCCGCGCATCGCCAAGGGCGAACTCGACATCGCCGCCGTTCCCGCCAATCTGGCATCGGTGCTTTACAACAACACCGACAAAGGCGTGCAGGTTCTCGCCGTGAATACCCTCGGCGTTCTTTACGTGTGCGACCAGGACGGATCGGTGAACAGCGTCGCCGATTTGGCAGGAAAAACCATTTACGCAAGCGGCAAGGGTTCCACACCCGAGTATGCTCTGAATTACATCCTCGAGAAAAACGGCTTGACACCAGGCGTCGATGTACAGGTCGAATGGAAGAGCGAGCATGCCGAATGCGTAGCCGCCATGGCGCAAGACCCGCAGGCCATCGCCTTGCTTCCCCAGCCGTTCGTCACCACCGCGCAGGCGAAAAACGAAGCCATCCGCCCGGCGCTCGACCTGACCGAAGAATGGGAAGCCGTTCAGGAAGACAGCGAGGAAAGCTCGCTTATCACGGGCGTCGTGATCGCGCGCGCCGAATTCGTGCAGGAGCACCCCGAAGCCGTCGAGGCGTTCCTCGGGCACTACAAAGAATCGGTTGAATTCGTGAACGGCGATGTGGCCGCAGCCGCCGAGCTGGTCGGCTCCTACGACATCGTTCCCGCCCCTGTGGCGGAAAAGGCCATCCCCGCATGCAACATCGTCTGCATCGACGGCGCCGAGATGAAAGAGAAGCTCTCGGGCTATCTGGGCGTTTTGTTCGAGCAGAACCCCAAAGCCGTCGGCGGCGAGCTGCCGGGCGACGACTTCTACTACGGCGCCTAACGCCGATTCGCACCGCCGACCAGACAACGGGCGGCGCATCGCGGGGCGCGTCCGTCGATACGCACCCCGCACCACCTCCTCGAGTGCTCCGCGCAAACGAACCCCGCTTTGCAGAAAGGCCCTTCCTTGACCGACACAACGCCGAGAACGCATCTGAAACGCCTGTGCCGTCGCGCATGGCCCATCGCGTTCTGGCTGGTCGTATGGCACATCGCCAGCGTGGTGGTCGGTCACGACATCCTCTTGGTGTCGCCGATCGCCGCCGCAGAGCGCCTTATCGAGCTTGCGGGCGAAGCCGATTTCTGGCTCTCGATCGGGCAATCCCTCTCGCGCATCGCCCTCGGATTCATCGCGGCGCTCGTCTCAGGCACGCTGCTCGCCGCGGCCTCGTCCCGCTTTTCGGCGATCTTCGACCTTTTGGCCCCGCTCGTCGCCGCCATCAAGGCCGTGCCCGTGGCATCGTTCGTCATACTGGTGCTCATCTGGGTTTCTTCCGAACATCTTTCGGTCATCATCTCGTTTCTGATGGTGTTTCCCATCGTGTATACCAATATGCTCGAAGGCATCCGCCAAACCGACCGGCAGCTTCTCGAAATGGCGGACGTGTTCGAGGTGAGCGCATTCGACCGCCTGCGGTTCATCTATTGCTCGCAGGCCCTTCCCTATTTCCAGGCGGCATGCTCGCTGTCGCTGGGTATGTGCTGGAAGGCGGGCATCGCCGCCGAAGTCATCGGCCTTCCGGAGATGTCGATCGGCGAGCATCTTTACGAAGCGAAGGTGTATCTGGACACCGCCGACCTGTTCGCCTGGACGATCGTCATCATCTGCATCAGCATCGTGTTCGAGAAAGCCTTCAAGAAGGCCATCGATTGCGCAGCGCGCAAAATCGAGCGGATGTCGTAAGGAACGGATGCGAAACGATGCGAGACGGAAAAATCACAACGCGCGAAAACAATACGGCCGCACGCATTTCAACGCGCCGTCAGGCCAATGCAGCAAGCGTCCGGCGTGCGTGCGGCGCGATAACGCTCAATCGCGTGACCAAGCGATTCGCCGACTCGACAGTCTTCGACGATGCTTCCTTTTCCTTCGAACACGGGAAAATCCATTGCATCATGGGCGTGTCAGGCGGCGGGAAGACGACGCTGCTTCGCATGCTGATGGGGTTGGAAGCCCCCGATGAAGGGCGCATCGAGGGCATGGACGGCCTGCGCAGCGCAGCGGTATTCCAAGAAAACCGCCTTTGCGAGAACCTCAGCGTGGCGGCGAACATCCGCATGCCCCATGCGGGATTGAAGGGTGCCCGAAAAGACGCCTTTCTCGCGCGCTGCGACGCACTGCTCGCCTCCATGGGCATGCCCGATTCGCTCGCGCGTCCCGCGCATGAACTTTCAGGCGGCATGAAACGGCGCGTCGCCATCGCACGCGCGGTGCTTGCCGATGCCGACGTGCTCTTCTTCGACGAAGCGCTCAAGGGACTCGACCCCGAGACCGAGCAGCGCGTCATGGACGCCATCGTGCCGCTTCTTGCGGGAAAAACGGTCTTTTGGACAACGCACCGCGCGCAAGAGCTGCGCTATTTCGAAAGCCCCCTGCTCACACGCATCGAAGACCTGCGATAAAAAAATGCGGCCCGCACCTTTCGGAATGCAGGCCGCATCGTCCATTCGACCGAGAAGGCGGCGAACGCTTTCTTACAGGTCGTCCACCAGCGCGGTCGATTTCGCATACGCGGTCGATTTCGCCTCGAAGAAGTCGGTCTTGACCATGTTGGCATTCGAATACTGGGAAACCCAGCGCATATTTTCAGGCTCTTCCACGTTGTCGGCGAACAACGGATCGAAACCGAGGCTCGTCCAACGCTGATTGCCCAGATAGCGAATGTAATCGCTCACCATATCCTTGGTAAGGCCCGCGATGTCGTCGCCGATCACGTAATGGCCCCAGGCGATTTCCTGACGCACGCCCTCTTCGAGCATGGCGCGCAGCTCGGCGATGTTTTCATCGGTGAACAGCTCGGGCTCTTCTTTCTGCAGCTCCAAAATAATATTGCGGAACAGCCACAGATGCGTGTTCTCATCGCGGTTGATGTAGCGAATCTCCTGCGCGGAACCGGGCATCTTGCCGTTGCGCGCCAGGTTATAAAAGAACATGAAGCCGGAATAGAAGTACACGCCTTCCAGAATGAAGTTCGCCATCATCACCTTGAGCAGGGTGAACGGACGGGCGGATATAAACCTTCGACGCCCTGCTCGTCAAATC
>JAUNDR010000004.1 GCA_030525985.1 Slackia sp.
AAGCACCTGCTGAGGATGCCGCTGCTCAGCCCGAGCAGCCTGCCGAGGAGGGGGCCGAGGCTCCTGCCGAGGGCGCTGCCGAATAAGGCGCAAGAGCGATTGTCTGCAAGACCGCCTGCGGGCGGTCTTGTTATTTTTCAAAATCCTCTAGCATTTCCCAAGAGTTTTGATATACTCCATTGTCGCTGCATGAACTTACATGCGCCAACAGAATACGGAGAGATGTCCGAGCTGGCCGAAGGAGCACGATTGGAAATCGTGTATGCGCCAAAAGCGTATCTGGGGTTCGAATCCCCATCTCTCCGCCAGAAATTATCACGCCGTTCGAAAGGACGGCGTTTTTGCGTTCAGGGAGGCAACGACGCCGTGGGCCCCGGTCACGCTTCCTGTGTTTTCTCGTCATGGACGTTTCACGTGAAACCCTTGTCGCAATCCAGGGAACCTGTTACTATGTACCACTGCGCATGGCAGAAGCCGTGCCATCCTGCGGAGGGGTGGCAGAGTGGTTGAATGCGGCGGTCTCGAAAACCGTTTCACCCGTAACCCGGGTGACGAGGGTTCGAATCCCTCCTCCTCCGCCAGCGTTAATACAACAGGCCCGGTGATTCCGGGCCTGTTTTTGTTTGCTAGGCAATCTGGGTGATGGTGTAGAGCTCGGGGTCTTCGACGGGGTAATCTGCCGCTTCTCCGTGCCATTCTTTCAAAGTGCGCTCGTCGCGCTGTTTTTGGAAGGCGAGATATCGCTCTTCGAAATCTTCGACGGGTGCGATTCGGTACGTCTTTGTTTCAAGCGTACCGTCGTCGTAGGCGGCCGTCACGTGAATTGCGCTCTCGGAGATTTTCTGGGATGCATTGAGTTCTACGAAGCGATCGAACGCACTGCCCGATTCGATAATGTCGTATTCGCTGGCATCGGTATGCTCGAGATTGCAGGCAAGGTCGTATGCGGCTTGAAACTCCTTGTCCATGGGCAGCGCCAAGACGATAAGGGGGACCCGGCGCTTGTCGGGGCCTAATTCCTCCTGGTTCTCTTTCGTCACGAAAAGCGAATCCGAGCACTCGTATTTCTTCGCGCGGAAAGATCCGTCGGGGAAGAACTCTTCGGGAACGTCGCCTTCGGCTCCCGTAAGGCCGAAATATGCCTGGTCACCTTCGATGTGGTAAGAATACGATGCCACGTTTTCGCCGATGCATTCCAAATCGAACCTGAACGCATAGCCGAGCACGCCTTCGACGACGTTGCCCTTTTCGTCTTCCCATGCGCCGAAGTATCCGCCAACATTGCGCGTGAGCACGTTTTTCGTCAAGACCTCGGTGTATCCGCTCGGGCGCGTCGGGTCGTCGAGAGCGTAAGCCTTAAGGCCGAAGGCGTTGGGGGCGGGGCTGTTCGGAAGACCGCCGATTGCATTGAGGGCTCCGAATCCGGCAAGGCCGATGAAGGCTGCAGCGGCTCCGATCGCAAAGGTGCGTCGGCTGACGATGCGCGGCGCGGGTTGAGCGGCGTTTCCTGCTTCATGCCGGCGGCGTGCCTGCGCAACGGCCCGCTCGAGGCGTGCTCTCTGCTCCTGCGTAAGCGAGGTTTCCCTCATGGCATCGCGATAGTCGTTCATGGGGTTGCTGTTCATAGTGCGCCCTTTCCTTCGAGGGAGGCTTTCATCTTCTTGCGTGCTCGAAAAAGCCAGGATCGAACGGTAGACGGTCGGCATCGAGCCATGCCTGCTATCTCTTCGGCCGAATACCCTTCCACGTAGCGTAGGTGCATGGCCGACCGCATCGTTGGAGGAAGGTCGCTTAATGCGCTCCAAACCGCACTTGCCTTGGCGATGAAGTATTCATCTGCAGGCGGCGATGTGTTCATGTCGGGCACGGTTGCGGTGGGCGTTGCTCTGCGGCGTTCGGACATTCTGTGGATTTCTCGGCAGCGATTGAGGGTGACGGAAATGAGCCAGGCTTTGAGGTGCTCATCATTTTCGAAGGACGTCGTGCTTTTCAAAAGCCGCACGAATACATCTTGCGTGATGTCTTCGGCGTCGGATATCGACCTTGTGTGAGAAAGCGCGATGCGATAGACGGTATCGGCCCAGTCGTTCATGGCGTGGACCATGAACGCTTCGCTGCGAAGGGATGGAGGGTTCATTTCGCTCCTATCTTTTAGGCTTCTATCGTCAATATGCGCAAGCGGGGTGGAACGTTGCATGTGGGGGGGATTTTTTCGGATGGTCGCACGGGGGCTGCCGAAGCCGTCCGCTGCCGCTCCGCGTCTTCATCCCTCGCCTTTCAGCCCGCATTCGGTTTTTCGATTGCGGTTTCCCTGAAAGAAAAAAGTCCGCCACGGGAGCGGACTTTCATGTCGATTCTTTTGAGGAGCGTGCTACTTCTCATCTTCTTCGATGCCGTCGGAGACGGGCTCTTTGCCTGCGAGGAAATTCGGGGCGGCCGCGATGTAGCAGACCTCTTCCTCGAACTCGAAGCCATCCTCGGCTTCGGCGTAGAGAAGACCCAGGGCGACTCCTTCGGCTTCGCCTGGAACGCCGCCCTCTACGATGATGGCGTCCCTGTCGCCCTCGTCGGTTTCGACATATCCGTCGTAGCAGAACGCGTAGGCAACCGCGCCTTCCGAGCCTTCGACGGTTTCGCGGGCCGATTCGAAGCATTCGTCGGTCGAGCCGGTGTGGGTTTCCTCGAACACGGAGCCGTCGATGAGCAGAGCCGTGAAGGGGACGACTTCCTCGCCGTCTTCCATGCGCTGCTGGGCCTCCTCGATCGTCTGCAGCAGCAGAACTTCGAGCGTTTCGTCGAGCTGGGGAACCTCTACGATGTCGTTTTCGACATTCCTATCCGCCATGGTTTCTCCTTTTGTTCGGGCGACGGCTACCGTCGCGGCTTTCTTCTATCGAAGAGTATAAGAGCGTTGTTTGCGTTTCGGTCTTTCGAATGCGCGGAAGGGCCTTTCCTGCATAGGGAAAACGAAACGGCGGGCTGCCTTGGCGTCGGCGCCGATGCCGTGTGCCCGCGACCGCGCCGACTGACTGCGGATGCATCTCGCACAGGATGCGGGATGGGCGCTCTGCGTAACGGCGGGCGCATCGGCGGCCGTGTCGGCGGAATCGATCGAAGCGGTTTCCAGGTTTTACGGGGGTTTCATACGTAATGATGGAGAAGCGGTTGTGCCGCGTAAAGGAGTCGGCGTGATTTCGAGGGAAAGCATGCCGGGAAAACGGTGGAAACGCGATAAAGGCCGGCCGGGTTGCAAGGGTATGCTCGTGGACAAGTTGTGATGAGTGCGGCGACGTGGGATTTTGTAATTGCATCGGGACAATCTTGCTGATACTATAGCCAGGTTTCCTGTCCCGGGCAGATGCCTTCATGCGTCCCGGGGCCGTAAGTCCAGAGGAGGTGACATAATGAAGGCTTATGAATTGTTGTTCTTTGTCGCGCCTACGATCGACGACGAGACCCGTTTGGCAGTCATGAAACGTATCGAGACCACCATCGCCGAGAGCGAGGGCAAGGTCGACAACGTCGAGGACTGGGGCAAGCGCAAGCTCGCCTACGAGATCGCCGGCCTGACCGAGGGTGATTACACCCTGATCGATTTCCACGCAAATCCCGCTAACATCGCGGAGTTGGACCGCGTGCTGCGCATCACCGACGCGGTGGTTCGCCACAAGATCGTCCGCCGCGAGGATCGCGACTAATCGCGATCGAGCTATCGGATTGAGGGCGCAAGCCCTCGTTGCTTCAAGGAACGAGGAAGAGTAATGAGCATCAACAAAGTGGTCATATCGGGCAATCTCACGCGCGATCCCGAACTGCGTCAGACCGCGAACGGTTTTCCCGTCCTCGGCTTCGGCGTGGCGGTGAACGACCGTCGCAAGAACCAGCAGACGGGCGAGTGGGAAGATTACCCGAACTTCATCGACTGCACGATGTTCGGTGCTCGTGCCGAGAGCATCTCTCGCTTCCTGAGCAAAGGTTCCAAGGTCGCCATCGAAGGCAAGCTTCGTTGGTCTCAGTGGGAGCGCGACGGCCAGAAGCGCAGCAAGATCGAAGTCGTCGTCGACGAAATCGAGCTGATGACTTCTCGCGATGGCGGCGGAAACGCCGGCATGCCGCGCATGGCCGCACCTGCGTATGCTCCTGCGGCTATGGCTGCTCCTGCGGTGGATACCTCCGTTTACGACGCGGATATCCCCTTCTAGACCTTGGGCTGCCGACAATCGTATCTTTAGGATTTGAAAGAGGAAATCATGGCTGAATACACCAAGCAGCCGCGCCGCAAGTACTGCCAGTTCTGCAAGGACGACGTGCAGTATGTCGATTACAAAGACACGGCTATGCTGCGCAAATACATGACCGATCGTGGCAAGATCAAGCCCCGCCGTGTGACGGGCGCTTGCGTCCAGCACCAGCGCGATGTCGCCAACGCTATCAAGAACGCTCGTGAGATGGCTCTCATGCCCTACACGGTGCCTGCTGTTAGCGGCCGCGGCGATCGTCGCAACCGCTAGGAGGTTTCCATGAAGGTTATCCTGCTTACCGAGTTGAAGGGCAAGGGCGGCGAAGGCGACGTCGTCGAGGTTGCTCGCGGCTTCTTCAACAACTATCTTGGTCCCCAGAAGATGGCCGTCCTGGCCACCAAGGGCAACCTGAAGCAGCTGGAGCAGCGCAAGGGCAACATCGCCAAGCGCGAAGAGCAGCGCATCGCTGACGCCAACGCTCTGAAGGCTTCCCTCGAGGGTAAGAAGATCCTGGTCGAGGTCAAGGTCGGCGAAGAGGGCGTCCTCTTCGGCTCCGTGACCGCCCAGATGATCGCCGACGCCGTCAAGAACGAGCTCGGCATCGAAATCGACCGCAAGCGTCTTGAGCTCAAGAAGGCCATCAAGACCGCTGGCGAGCACATCGTTGCTCTGTCCATCTACCGCGACATCAAAGTCGACCTGAACCTCGTCGTCGGCGAGGCTCTGGCCGAAGAAGCTGCGGAAGAGGTCGAGGAAGTCGTCGAGACCGCCGAAGAGGCTGTCGAGGCGACCGAGGAAGCTGCCGAATAGCACCTTCTTCAACCTGGCGTATGGAAATGCCCCGTCTTACGACGGGGCATTTTTTATGCGTCGCGAAGGCTGAGCGATCGATCGGTCTGCATCGGGTATGTTTTCGGCTTCATTGCCGTGAGGGGCATTTCGACGGGAGCTTTTCCTTTGTCGGGATGCGGGCGGATCCGTTGCTTTGCGCGGCGTATTCCCTGCAAAGAGCGGCTTGAATATCGTTGTTCGCACTCCGAGGTTCTGCCGAAAGACGCTTGTATCGGGGCGAGCCACGCTAGAATAGGAAAACCCACGAAAGCAAGCAATATCGAATGACGGAGCATACATCATGGCCGATAACACCTCCTCCCCCGTTCTGCAGTCCACGACGGGTCGCACCTTGCCGAACAATATCGAAGCCGAGAAATCGGTGCTTGCGGCGTGTATGCTCAATCCCGAAGCGGTCGACGATATCGCCACGAAGCTCACGCCGGAGAATTTCTTCCGTCCGGCCCATCAGCGTATTTTCGAAGGCATGCTCGAGCTGAACACGCGTCATATTCCCATCGATCAGATTTCGCTTGCGGAGCGTCTTGCTGCGGAAGGCCAGCTTGAAGCGGTAGGCGGCCGCCCTTACCTGGTCGAGCTTGCGAACAACACGTTGTCTCTCACGAATTGGAAGAGCCATACGGAAATCGTGAAGCGCACAAGCGTTCTTCGCGATCTGGTGTATGCGTCCACCAATATCAACGCTCTTGCCTACGATGCGCCCGACGACACGAACGAGGTCATCGAAGAGGCCGAGAAGATGCTGTTCAACGTCACGCAGAAGCGCGTGTCGTCGTCGTTTCAAAACATCACCGACCTTCTGACCCAGGCGTTCGATGAAATCGACGAGCTGGTAAGCAATCAGAACCATATGGCGGGCGTTCCGACAGGCTTCACCGACGTCGATAGGCTCTTCTGGGGTTTGCGTGGCGGCGACCTGCTGATTCTGGCGGCCCGTCCCGGCGTCGGCAAAACTTCGTTCGCGCTGAACCTTGCAACCAATGCGGCGAAATCGGGCGCCGCCGTGGCCTTGTTCAGTTTGGAGATGGGTGCGAACCAGCTGGTCCAACGTATCTTGTGTGCCGAGGCGCGCGTGAACCTAGGGCAGCTGCGCCAAGGCAAGCTTTCCGAAGGCGACTGGAATGCCATCATGAACGCGGCGGCGACGCTTTCCGGGCTCGAGCTGTATATCGACGACACCCCCGGCCTTTCGTTGCTCGAAATGCGCGCGAAGGCTCGCAGGCAGCTGCGCGATAAGGAGAAGGGTCTGATTATCGTCGACTACCTGCAGCTGATGCAGCCGCCCTCGAACCGTCGCGACGGCAATCGCGCCGTGGAGGTCGCCGAGATTTCTCGCGGTTTGAAGGTTTTGGCGAAGGAGCTCAACATGCCCCTTCTGGCGCTTTCCCAGCTTTCGCGTGCCGTGGAAATGCGCGGAACGAAGCGTCCGATGCTTTCCGACCTGCGCGAATCGGGCTCTATCGAGCAGGACGCCGACATCGTCATGTTCATCGACCGAAGCATGGACGAAGTGGAAGGCGAGCAGGAAGGCCGTCCTGATTGGGGCACCGCCGAGCTGATCGTGGCGAAACACCGCAACGGTGCGACGCGCGATATCACGTTGTCGTTCAATCCCGAATACACCAAGTTCGGCAACTATATCGACGCGTCCCAGATATAGGTCCCGTCGGCCTGCTGGCCGACGGGACGGAGTCGTCCGGCTGCGGACGGGCGGGGCGGCGCATTCGGCGCTCCAGGCGGGGCTCACGTACCGAAGTACGCTACACCCCGCCTTCGCGCCGACCGCATCCGCCGCGCCCGCCCTCGCCTGCAATTCGGCGACCCGGGGCTGCAGATTCGACTTGATACAACGTCGTTGTTGTTCATGCGGTCCATCTTTTCCGACGGCGGATGGTCCGACTCGCTCCCTTGCCAGACCATCCTGCCGCCTCTTCTCCTCTGAATCGAGGTCGATTCGCAACGAAGTAAGCGCGCTATGCATGATTTTTCCGTTTTCCAGCTCCCGCGAAGCCGATTGAGGTCAATTTCGCCAACCAAACGTTCCCCTTGGATTAGCGAGATAATTGCGACCTGCGCTTTTATCGAAACGTATCGGCGGTAACGCGAAATCTAGAATAGGAAAACGGAAAAATCATGCTTCTTTTCCGCTGAAATCAACGATTGGCCCATGCTTCGGTCGCGCACCGTAGCGCGCCCCTGGTTCCAGTCGGGCCTTTCGCCCGCGTTCGGCGACCTGAAAGATTTTTTGCCTGCTTGCTTCAGGATTTGCTTGCCTGATCGAAGTGTTTTGCAATATCGGAAGACCGAGGGCGTCTTTCGATCGCGCTTTGGTGGCTTGGGGGGCCGAAGGGCTTTTGCCGCCGGGCGAAGCGCGGCGGCGCATACTCGGGGTTTGCGTTAGACTCGAAGCATGAGTGAACACGTGACATTCATCCATTCGGGCGACATCCACTTGGGTGCGCCTTTTCGCGGGCTGAGGGCGCTTTCTCCCGCATGGGCCGACCGTCTGGCGACCGCCATCCCCGATGCCTACGATTGCGTCATTCAGGCGTGTATCGACCACGACGTCGACTTTTTGCTGCTGGCCGGAGACGTGTTCGATACCGACAAGCCGAGCTATGCCCATTATCGTCGCTTCGTGGCCGGGCTGAAGCGGCTTGAAAAACGCGATATCCCCGTTTACATCATCGCGGGCAATCACGATCCGTACTCGAATTGGCATGATGTCGAACGCGACCTGCCGTCGAATGCTCATCTTCTACCGTCCGACAAGCCGTCGTTCGTCCTGTTCGAGAAAGATGGCACCCCGTCCGCCGTCGTTGCTGCTCGAGGCTTTTCCACGCTGCCCCAAGGAGAAGACATCTCTGCCGGCATGACGCGCGCGGCCGCCCTGGAAGCGTACGGATGCGACGCTCCTTTTTGCATCGGCATGCTCCACACGGGTCTTTGGATGGATCCGTATAAGGCCCCCACATCGGAAAAAGCGCTGATGGCGGCCGGTATGGACTATTGGGCGCTCGGACACATCCATCAATGCTTCCTTACTCCCGAGCGTAACCCGAAAATCGCGTTCTGCGGATGCGCTCAAGGACGCGATATCAAAGAAACGGGCGTGCGTGGATGCTTGAAAGTCACGCTCGAGAAGGGCATGCCGAACAAGGTCGAGCTCATTCCGACGCTTCAGGTCGATTGGGAGAAGCTGGACGTCGATGTGTCTTCATGCGTCGGTTTGGACGCGGTGCTTCAGGCATGCGTGCGTGCCATGTTCGATAAGAATGCCGAAGTGCCGTGCGAGGAAATGGTCGCCCGCATCACGCTGGTCGGAGCCACGCATCTTCATGCGGAACTCTCCGATGCGGCGACGCGGGAGGCGCTTCGATGCGAGCTCAACGAGAGCTATCCATCGTTTTATTGCGATGCGCTGCTGTGCGCCACATCGCCCGTTCGCGACAAGGAGAAGCTTGCTCTGTCGAATACGTTCGAGGGAACGGTGCTGCGCCGCATGCGCGAAGACGCCTCGGATGCTCGAAGTCAGCTCGCCTACCTGCAGGAAGAATTCTCGCGTCGGGGCTTGAGCGTTCCGCGTGTCGTGGCGGAGGGGCTTTCCGCGCTTTCGGAGCGTGCGGAGGACCGGTTGCTGTCGATGATCGCCGATAGGGAGCACCGATGAAGGCGTCGGATCTGTATTTGCGCCAGCTGCATATAGCCGCATTCGGGCGCTTCCTCGATAAATCGGCGGGTCCGTTTTCTCCTGGAATGAACGTGGTTTACGGAAAGAACGAGACGGGGAAAACCACGCTGAATGCGTTCGTGACCGGCGTTTTGTTCGGATGGGAAAAGGCGCACGGCAAAAAGAACAATTACCGGCCCGAGACGGGCGACCGTTCGGGCACGCTTTTCTTCGCGGACCGAAGTACGGGCGAGGTGTGCGAAGTATCCCGATTCCGTAACGCCGACGGGGTGTTGTTTTCGCCCCCGGAGGCGTCCGTGCTGCTCGACTCCATCGATAAGGATACGTTTTCGACGATGTTTGCGCTGACGAGCGACGAGCTACGTGGGCTTGAGGGGGCGACCGACGTCACCGCGAAGCTGCTGACGGCAAGCGCGGGGTTGGACGTGTCCCCCGCCGCTATCCTTGCCGACCTTGATGCGCGCATCGCTTCGTACGAAAGCCGATCGGCCGCCGCTGAGCATTCGTTCGTTCGCCTTCGTGCCGAAGAGGAAGACTGCAAGCTGCGTCTTGCCGAGGCTCGCGAACGGTCGGAAGCGTTGAAGGGCGAATATCGCGAACGCGAGGAATTGGCTGCACGCCGCGGGGCGGCGACAAAGGAACTTTCCGATTTGAATTTCCGCATCGAACGGATATCCGCCGTTCGTGCCGAGGTTGCACGTCTCGAGACGGCGGAAGGCGAAAACGTGCGGAAGATGGCGGATTGCGATGCCCGTCTTGCTGCCGAGGCGTCGACGCGCCCTTCATCGGCGGATGCGCCGCTTTTCGACGAGGATTCCGAGGCGGCGGTGCTTGCCGGTCTCGACCGGCTTGAGTCCCAGAGCGCTCGATTGGAAAGCCGCCTCGATGCCGCGCGCGATAGTTTCGCCCGTGCGCGGGCGGAGTGCGAAGCTTCCGATGGGAGCGGCGGCAACGAGCATACGGGCAAAGCTCCCGTTCGTGCCGCTCTTTTCCTCGCGGCGTTTTTGGCCGTAGCGGGCGTGGGGCTGTTGGCGTTTTCCCTATGGCGCGGAGAAATGCCGATTGCCGCCATCGCTGCCGTGGTTGCCGTTGCGGGCGCGGCATGCGGAATTGTCGCAACGAGAATGGGGTCCCGCTCGTCGGTTGTTTCACGTGAAACGCCGGCGTTTCATGCCATGAATGTCGCGCGCGGCGCGCTTGAATCTTGCGAGCAGGACGAGCTGATGCATTCCCTGAAGGTGAAGGAAAGCCTCGAGTCGTGGGGGCTTCAAGCGGCGCACGGGTCGCTTTTCCGTGCTCGCGCGATCGTCGAGGCGTCGCGCAAGCGAAGGCTGGATGCCGCCGACCGGCTGCGTTTCCGCAACGAAACGGCCGCCGCGCGTATGCGCTGCGAACAGGAGATCGAGCGTATCCGCGCGCGTAGAAAAGAGCTGCTTGCTCAGTGCGGTGTCGACCCTGGGCAGGGCGTTTCGGCTCTCGATCAGCTGAAAAGCATGCTGTGCGCTCATCGCGATGCGGCTATCGAACGCATGCGCGTTTCCGACGCCCGCCTGGGAGAGCTCGAGCAGATTCTGAGCGAAGGGTCTCTGTCGAACGAATACGACGTGCTGAAAACGCGTGCTGCGCAGATTGCGACGCGCAAAGAAGATTCCGCCGCCGATCTTGCGGAGCTTCTGCTCGCTCGCCGCGCTTTGCGCGAGGCCGTGGATGCGTGGAAAAGCGAGAGCGTTCCCATCACGTACCGGAGAGCTTCCGAGCTTTTCTCCCTCATGACGAACGGGCGGTGGCAGCAGGTTTCCATGGACGAGAACGGCGTGCTGACGGCGCGCGACGGCATGGGAAAGCGTCTTGAACCGAGGTTTCTCTCGATGGGAACATGCCAGCAGCTGTACCTCGCTTTGAGAATAGCGCTGCTCGAGCATGCTTCGGACGTCGGGGCGGGCCTTCCCGTGCTTGCCGACGACATCCTGGTGAACTTCGATGACGAGCGGCGCGAAGGCGCGGCAAAGGCACTTGTCGAGCTCTCTCGCTCTCGCCAGGTGGTGCTTTTCACGTGTCATAAGGAGATTCTTGATACCATCAGACGATACGCCGCCGACTGCACGGTGGTAGCGCTATAATCTAAAGGTTGTTTAACGCATTCTCCTATTCAGGGATGCCAATCGAAAGGACGAACATGCCGAACGTGGTTTTGGTCGGCGCCCAGTGGGGCGACGAGGGCAAGGGCAAGGTCACCGACCTGATCGCTCGTGACTTCGACTACGTGGTGCGTTATCAGGGCGGCAACAATGCCGGTCATACCGTTATCCACGGCGACAAGAAGCTCGCCCTTCATCTGATTCCCTCGGGCATCATGTACGAAGATGCCGTGCCCGTCATCGGCAACGGCGTCGTGGTGAACCCCCAGGTGCTCGTTGAGGAAATGAAGATGCTCGAAGGCGAAGGCTTGAGCTGCGAGCGTTTGAAGATTTCCTGCGATGCGCACGTGATCATGCCGTATCACATCGAATTGGACAAAGCCTCCGAATTCCGTTTGGGCAAAAACGAAATCGGCACCACCAATCGCGGCATCGGTCCTTGCTACCAGGACAAGGCCGCCCGCAGCGGCATCCGCATCCAGGACCTGCTCGACGAGCATGTCTTCCGTATGAAAGTGGAAGCGGCCCTCGAGACCAAGAATGCCATTCTTGAGAAGGTCTATGGCAAGCGCACCTTCACGGTGGACGAAATCTGCGATGCCTATCTGCCGTATGCCGAGGTCATCCGTCCTCATATGGCGGAAACCGCCCAGCTGCTCAACGACGCGCTGCGCGAAGGCAAACAGATCCTGTTCGAGGGTGCCCAGGGCACGTTGCTCGACATCGATCACGGCACCTATCCGTTCGTGACCAGCTCTTCGTGCTGCGCGGGCGGCGCCGCCACTGGTTCGGGCGTGGGCCCCACGGCCATCGACCGCGTGCTCGGCATTCAGAAGGCATACGTCACGCGCGTCGGCGCGGGTCCCTTCCCCACCGAGCTGTTGTATCCCGAAAACGGCGGCGAGGGCCAGGACGCCATCGACGGTGACATCCTGTGCTCCGAGGGGCATGAATACGGCGTCACTACGGGACGCAAGCGCCGCTGCGGATGGTTCGACGCGGTGATCGCGCGCTATGCCGCCGAAGTCAACGGTCTTACCGATATCGCGCTGACCAAGCTCGACGTGCTTTCCGCATTCGACGAGCTGAAGATCTGCGTGGCATACGAGTGCGACGGCAAGCGCTACGATTACTTCCCCATGCAGCAAAGCGTGCTGTTCCATGCCAAGCCGGTGTACAAGACCATGCCGGGCTGGAAGGGCAAGGACATCTCTTCCGCGAAAAGCTTCGACGAGCTGCCGCAGGAGGCGAAAGACTACGTTGCGGAAATCGAGCGACTGAGCGGCGTGAAGGCAAGCATCATTTCGGTCGGTCCCGATCGCAATCAGACCTTCATGCGCGGCTGGTAGCATTTTCACAAGGTATGAACGGCGCGACATCCAGGGCGCGTCGGAAAAGATATGAAGGAACCCGGGGGCATAGCCTCCGGGTTCTCGACGATGAAGAGCCTTGCAGCGTTGCGGCAAGGCGAGGATGCGCGAAGCCGAGGCTTCGCGGCTGTTTTTGAAAGGATGCTCGACGTGAACGTATTGGTGCTGGGCGGCGGCGGCCGCGAACATGCATTGACGTGGGCTATTGCGAAGTCTTCTCATGTCGGGGAGCTGTATGTCGCTCCCGGCAACGGTGGTACGGCCGCCATTGCGAAAAACGTTCCCTTGGACGCCGAAGATGCCGAGGCGGTCATCGGATTTTCTCGCGACCATGACATCGACCTGGTGGTCATCGGCCCCGAGGCTCCTTTGGTGGCGGGCGTCGCCGAGAAAGTGCGTGCCGCGGGAATCTCCGTGTTCGGTCCCGACTCCCAGGGCGCCCAGCTGGAAGGCAGCAAGAGCTTCTCGAAGGAATTCATGATGGCTCACGGCCTTCCGACCGCCGGTTACAAGAAGTGCACCACCGAGCAGGAGGCCATGGACTATCTGCATGAGGTGGGCGCGCCTATCGTGGTGAAGGCCGACGGCCTTGCCGCAGGCAAAGGCGTCATCGTGGCCGATTGCATGGAGGACGCCGAAGAGGCCGTGCGCGATTGCTTCGCGGGCGATTTCGGCGAAGCGGGCAGCATTGTGGTCATCGAGGAGATGCTCGTGGGTCCCGAATGCAGCATGCTGGCGTTTCTTGCGAACGGCAAGGCTTTGTGCATGCCGTGCGCCCAGGACCACAAGCGCGCCTACGACGGCGACCGCGGTCCGAACACAGGTGGCATGGGCGTGTACTCCCCCGTTCCGTGCGTCACTCCCGAGCTTGAAGCCCGTATGCAGGAAATCATGCAGCAGGCTGCAGCCGCCACGGCGCAAGACTTCGACAATCCGTATCAGGGCGTGCTTTACGGCGGCTTCATGTTGACCGAGGAAGGCCCCAAGCTGCTTGAGTTCAATGCGCGCTTCGGCGATCCCGAAACGCAGGTCATCATGCCGCGTATGGAAAGCGATGCCATCGAGGTGTTCTCTGCGGTGGCGGAGAATCGCCTGGATACCGTCGATCTGCGCTGGAGCGACAAATGCGCCGTGTGCGTCGTGCTGGCAAGCGAGGGCTATCCCGGCGCATACGAGAAGGGCAAGGTCATCCTGGGCATCGAAGAGGCCGAGTCTCTCGAGGGCGTCACGGTGTTCCATGCAGGCACTGCGTTCAACGCCGACGAGGAGCTTGTCACCAACGGCGGTCGCGTGCTGAACGTGACGGCGCTTGCCGATACGTTCGAAGAGGCGCGCGAGCTGGCCTACGAGGCCTGCGACAAGATCAATTTCGAAGGCAAGCAGATGCGCTACGACATCGCTCTGCGTGCTCTTGAGGGTTAGGACGGTATGCTTAGCGAACGACTGCTTACACGTGCGGTGCGCACCTGCTCATCGCGCTTCATGAATATCAAACCGTGTTCCGACGCGCGCATTCCCGGTCCCAATCCGGGCCAGCCTTATATGCTCTACATCCATATTCCGTTTTGCGAGCGCCTGTGCCCGTATTGCTCGTTCAATAGGTTCCCTTATTCCGAAGAGCGTGCGGTTCCGTATTTCAAGAACCTGCGTCGCGAAATGATGATGGTCAAAGAGCTCGGCTACGATTTCGACTCGGTTTATATCGGCGGCGGTACGCCGACCATCATGCTCGATGAGCTGTGCGAAACGATCGATCTGGCGAAAAGCGAATTCTCCATCAAGGAGGTTTCGTGCGAAACGAACCCGAATCACCTGATTCCCGCGTATCTGGAGAAGCTTCAGGGTCGCGTCGATCGCATGAGCGTCGGCGTGCAGAGTTTCGACGACGATCTGCTCAAGCAGATGGATCGTTACGATAAATACGGCAGCGGGCAGAGCATTCTCGAATCCATCAAAGTGGCGGCTCCGTATTTCAAGTCGCTCAATGTGGATATGATTTTCAACTTCCCCGCGCAGACCGAAGAGGTGCTGCGCCGCGATTTGGAAATGGTGCTCGAAAGCGGTACGAGCCAGACGACGTTTTATCCGTTGATGGCGTCTCCTTCGGTGGAGAAGTCGCTCGCCGCCACGGTGGGCAAGGTGGATTACAACCGCGAGCAGCGTTTCTACGAGATTATCTGCGAAACGCTTGCGGGCGGCGAGAATCCCCCGTTCGTACACGGTTCGGCATGGACGTTCAACAAGGCCGTCGCTGCGCCTGACGGAGCGTTGCAGGGGGCGTCTCAGATGATCGACGAATACATCGTCGATTACGAGGAGTACCCCGCCATCGGTTCGGGCGGCATGACGTATCTGGGTGCGACGCAGTACGTGAACACGTTCAGCGTGCGCGAGTACAACGAGGCGGTCGAGAGCGGTCGCATGTCGCTCATGGGCAAGGCGACGTTCTCGAAGCGCAACCGCATGCGGTATCGCTTCATGATGCAGCTGTTCGGTCTGCGTCTCGATAAAAAGCAGTGGCAGCGCGATTTCGGCTGCAGCGTTGCGGCGGGTTTGCCTGTGGAATACGGCTTCATGAAAGCGTCGGGTGCGTTCGCTATCGATGATGCGGAGCAGATCACGCTGACGCCGAAGGGTCGTTATCTGATGGTGGTCATGATGCGCCAGTTCTTTATCGGCGTGAATAACCTGCGCGACCAGGCGCGCGCGGCATTGCCCGAGGACGAGCGCGACTTGCTCTTCGGCGCCGGCTGTGCGATGAAATAAGCCGAGGGCTTTCAGCTTTCGTGCAGATATCGAAGCGGGAAGAGCTTTGCCTCTTCCCGCTTTGCGTTGCGACCCTCGTCGGTGACGATTGCCTTTCGACGCCAACGAGGGTCTTGTTGTCTTGCGCGCTATGGAAGCAGGAAGACGTTGCTTCCATAATTGCGGGTCTGATGGTGCATTCTCCCGAAGACGACTGTGTCGTCTTCTATTTTGTAAAGAATCACATGGTGCTTGACGAAGTGCTCCCTGTACTGCAGTTTTGCGAGAAGGGGTCTTTTCGATACGGCGTGCATCCAAGGATTTGCGGCAAGGGTTGACGCGGCGTACTCCACTTCGTCCATCAGGGAAGCGGCCGTTTGGGGTGATTTGAGGTCGTGGGCAATGTAGGCCACGATGCGGTCGTAATCTTGCTCAAAAGCGTTTGTGGTCATGACGCTATATATCATATTGAGCGCGCATTCTTTTCTGAACGTCCTCGAATGGCTTGAGGTTTCCTTCTGCTATATCTCTTTCAGATTCGCTGATAAGCGCTGCGTCGTAGCGCGCCCGCATCAGTTCCTGTCGGTATTGGGCTATGAGCGCATCGCCCTCGATTCCCTTTTCGATGAGTTTTTTCAAGACCATGACGCTCACATCCTCGTCTTCGACAGGGAGCGGTTCGATAAGTATGCCGCTGTCGGTCCATGTGCAAAGGGCATACTCTCCGAAATTCATTTCATGAAAAGCTTCCGCTGGTATGGTTATTTGTCGCTTGCTTGATATCTTCAGCGTTTTTGATTTTCGTGCCGCCTCTGTCATTTTATTTCCTCCAAGCGCTTGGTTCTTGGTATTTGTTGAACATGGTATCACGAAAGCGTATGCGTATCGCCAATTCGTACTCGCAAGCTGTCAAAGTCGTTTTCCAGGTTGGCTTTCAGGAATTTCCCCCAATGACCTTTGCTTCGCATGTCTCCATGGAATGAAGCTGCAAAAACGGAGGGATTCGCGGCAAAGGGGATATTTTTTTCAAAAGCTGAAAAATCTTCTTGCAAAGATGGAAGTGCTTCGCTAATATACATACTTGCGTTTGCGCAACTGGTCAGGTAGCTCAGTTGGTAGAGCAGGGGATTGAAAATCCCCGTGCCGGGGGTTCAAGTCCCTCTCTGACCACCATTTGAATTCGAAAGCCGCTCATCGAGCGGCTTTTTTTGTGTTTGCGATGGGTTCCATACGTCGGAGGCTACAGAGCTGCGGGGTAAAATTCACGAGGCGCGATCGATTGGCGGATTCGAATTGATGCGATGGTAGCTTACAAGAGCGCCGATGCGAGCTATCAGCATACTGCACGACTTTCTTAAGCATGCACGCGCACTGGCGTCTTCGAATCGTTCCGTTGTTCGTTCCTGCTATAAAATGTCGCTACGATATTACTGGCATTGGGGGTATCGTTTTGGCAAAGTCACTCAATTCCCTTATGAAGCATCTGCGCGAGAGCGGTGTCGCCATCAGCGGGTCCGCTCAAAAACGCCGCCTTAAGAATATCGGCTACTATCATGGATATAAGGGCTATCGCTTTGCAGGTAAGGCGGACAATAGGCTCCCCCTCACGGATTTTTCTCAGATCGCTGCGCTCTATGACTTCGATACTCAGCTCAAAACGCTCCTTTATCCTCGTGTTATGCAAATCGAGACTGCCCTTAAGAACTATACGCTTGAGGCCGTTCTTGGCGATTCGGGGTCGGAGGCGTTCGAGGATATTCGACGTAGGAGCCTTACCGACTATAAGAATCGCAAGGGGGCCTCATACAGAACGGCTTGGGAGAAACGTCAGAAACTCTGCAGGGAAATAGACGATCTCATTTACCGCAATCATAAAAGCAGGGATGTTATCGGTCATTTTCGGGATGCCGATAAAGACATCCCCATCTGGGCTATTTTCGAGGTTATGACGCTCGGTAACTTCGGGTCTTTTTACGAGTGTCTCGATAAGCGCGTCCAGGCCTCTGTAGCGCGCGACCTCGGCATGCCGACCAACCTTGATTCGGGGCTGCGTCTCAAGGATATCATTTACGTGCTTAAAGACCTTCGTAATGCCATTGCTCACAATGGGGTTATTGTTGACGTTCGTTTTCGCTCTGGGTCCATCAATACCGGTGTTGCCCAGCTCGTCAAGCAAGAGACCGGTGTCGGAGGAATCGATTTTGCCGACATCACCGATTATGTCGTTCTCATCGTTTACCTGATGCATCAAATTGGTCTATCCAGGACTGAGTGCAAACAACTTATCTCTGGGTATGAGGCGATTCTCGAGCATTTCCGTGCTGAAGTGCCTTTTGGCATTTATTCTAGGGTCATCAAGACTGACGTTCGGGGTAAACTCGCTCGTATTCGGGATTTTGTAGGCGGCAAGTCCAGAGTGGTGTAAATTTTTGGTTCTCGTGATACACTGCGGTCAATTGCGGTGGAAGGCTTCGGTCTACACCTGGAAAAGCCCGATGCGTCGGGCTTTTCTTA
This sequence comes from Slackia sp., assembly GCA_030525985.1. GTDB lineage: Bacteria > Actinomycetota > Coriobacteriia > Coriobacteriales > Eggerthellaceae > Slackia. The sequence continues at coordinate 17,552 of JAUNDR010000004.1, forward strand.
TGTATGAAACTATTCTGCAGCGCTTTTTCGGAAAATGCCTCCAGACGGATTATCCAGTCTTTTCGAAGTTACTTCGTGCTCTTGCTCTTGAATTCGAAAGCCGCTTATCGAGCGGCTTTTTTCGTACGCGACGGCTTTTCGATGCCGTATATGCGTGATGGATTTTGGTTTGATTTCGTCAAAATAGAATACCGAGCGTATGTACGCTCGGTATTCATCATGGGACGATCCGAATATCGACAAGGGAGGGGTCGTCTGTCGATATCTTCCGCCCGCGGAGGGAGGTATTTTGCAGGTCGGAAATGCTAAGACAGGCGCGCCAAGGCGTTTCGAGCGGCGATGCGGCCGAACGCTCCGCACTCGCCTACGTTGCCGCCGCCCTGATACAGGTGCCCCCAGATGGATCCGAATTCACCTGCGGAATACAGACCGGGGATGGCGTTGCCGTCGGGATCGCACACCTCGCCCTTTTCGTTGCGGATGGGGCCGCCGTCGGTGTTCAGCAGTGCGGGAACGCAAAGCATTGCATAGTACGGGGCTTGGGCTATAGGAGTCAGCGTATCGGCGGGTCGATAGAACGCGAGGTCCTCTCCTCGTTCGACGAATTCGTTCCATTGGCTCACTGTTTTCACGAGTTCATCGGCTGGCACTTCGATAAGTGCTGCCAGCTCCTCGATAGAATCGGCGCGAACAGCCCATCCATCGGCAACCGGGTCTTCCGATTTGTCTTTCGGGCAAGCCCCCGCATCGAGTCCTGCCTGGTCGAAGACGAACCAGCCCTTTTCGGGAAGCGGCAGATGGGCCATGCCTCCGCCGAATTGCGTGATGCCGTGACGGTAGCCTACATTGCGCGTGATATCGGTGCCTGGAAGTGCGTATTTCTTAAAATTGCTGCAGCCATCGAAATCCTGATAGAACCTGCGGCCGTTCACGCCCACGGTGATTCCGTGCTGTTTCGTGGTGAAGGAATACAGCGTGGAAAGGAAGCGCGTGTTTTCGAGGTTTCTCAGCGAAAGCCAGTACGTGGCACCGCCGTGCATATGCCAAAATCCTGCGCCTGCTTTCTGGCATATGCGATGCCCGTCGCCGGTGTTTGCTTGTCCGGCATAGGGGTATCCTTTGACGCCGGTGTAATCCTGGAGCATTTTCTGGTCATTTTCAAAGCCGCCGGTGCACATGATTACACCGCCTTTGGCCTTGTAGCGTTTTCCGTCAGCCACGACGCCGACAACCACGCCCTCGTTGTCGCGAACGAGCGCTTCGATGGGAGTGGACATCTTGTAGTCGATGACGTCGGAATTCTCTTCTACCAGATTCATCAGGAATTCGTGAATATGATGAGGATGGTCTCCTTCGGTTTTGAATAGGAGATAACCTACCGTATGGCTGTCAGGGTATTCGGCGTATTCGTTCGTTTCTTCGGGTTCGGGGCGATAGATGTCGAGCCATTCCTCTTGAGCGCCAAGGCCTAGGACCCATTCAAGATTATGCATGGTCTCTTCGACGTAGGCCTGGATGGTCTCCTGGGGCGTGCAGTCGCCTATGAGATGGTTGAGGTAATTGAGGGGTCCTTCTGATTCTTCGAAGTACATCTGCCATCCTGCGCAAAACGGGCTGTTTCCGTTGGGCTTGGCCTCCTTTTCCAAAAGAAGGCACGATGCTCCGTTTCCTTCCTTGGCGATGGTGACGGCGGCTGTCAGGCCTGCGATTCCTGCTCCCGCTACAATGATGTCGTATTCCCCGTCCCAGGATCCTTCTGCCGTGGCGTCGGCGGATTTCTTGCCGCTTGGTGCGCAGCCGGTAATTCCTAATGCTGCTGCTCCTGCGAGCGTGATTCCCGCTCCCTTGAGAAAGGAACGGCGTGATGTTTGGAATTCGGCACGATTCATGTCGATGTTTGCTTTCGTCATGGCTCCTCCTGTGCGGTATTCTTTCGTTGCGGCTCGTTATTCCCCCTCGAGCTGCTCTGTTTTCGTAATACCGAATGAAGGCCGACTGCTCTTCTCCCGAAATGTCTTAATTTGTCGAAATAGGCGGTTTTCCTTATCCCCGAAGTGGATGATTTTCTTAAAAAGACCTGGTTAAACGGCGTTTATGAACAAAGGCTCGTTAACGATTCGGCCAGTGCCGTATAATCCGTCGGAGAATGTGGTGAGGAGGAGAATGTGGCGGATCGCATTCGCGCGCTTTGTGCCGGGCCTATGGGGCAGGAGGACGGGGTCCTTTCGTCTCTTTCGATGATTTCTCTCGTTGCCGTTATTCTCTGGGCCGATCTTCTTGGACATGGGCTTGGTTTCGAAACGTCGGCTACGGTTGTTCAAAGCTTGGGGAATTCTCGCTTGTTTTTTCTCGGGGGTTTCACGGTTGCGGCTCTGGCTTCCATTGCGCTTGCCCGCCATGCTGAAAAGATGACCGTCGCTTCGGGGCGGCTTGCTTTGGGTGTTTCCGTTGGCGGAACGCTGCTCTATTCGGTTTCCTACGAGCAGGCGCTTTTTCCTTCGGATGCCGTAGCGATCGCAGGATTGTTTTTGTGCGGTGCGGGGTATTATGTCACGACGCTTCTTGCGTATTGCGAATTGGCCAAGGTAAAGCGCCTCTCCGTTGCCATAACGACCGTTGCCACAGCTCTTTTTCTCAAGACGATTCTTGGGTCGTGGTTGAGCGTTTCGGCGCCGGTTGCCGTGCAGGTTGCGTTATCGTGCGCCCTTCCCGTTGTGTCGTTTGCCTGTCTCGTGGGTATGGAGCGTCTCGGGTCTGCCAATCTCGACGACTATCGCTCGCGCAAACCATTGAGCAAGGCGGGTGTTTCCGATCTGCTTTTTCTTTTGGTTGCCGTTTCTCTTGTTCTTGCGGCGCTTCGCGGGACGAGTCATTTGGGATTATGGGGAGAAGGGTATAGCGGGTCTCCCGTTTCGACGATTGCGGGCTATGTCACCGTCGGTGCGGCTTTGTCGGCGTTCGCTTACTTCACGTTGGTGCGCAATAGCAACAACCATATGCTCGTGCGTTTCCAGCCGGCATTCTTGGTATTGGCGGCAGGGTTCGTTCTTTATGTGCTGCAGGACGGGTTTCTCGCATTCTCGGGCTCTTCTCCCCTTTTCGACTGGCTGTATCTCACTATCGAGCTGTTCGGCCATCTTCTCTCGGGAACGCTTATCATGACCGCCATTCGCGCGACGCGGATTGCCGCATGGACGTTTCAAGGCATCGGCGATGCTGCATTCGGCCTGGTGGCCATTCCGTGGGTCTTTTTGGCTCAAGACGTTTCGGTCGATATGCGCTCCATCATGGTCGTCGCCATTTTCTTCGTCATGGTTGCCGCCATCAGGCCTATGAGTACAAGGCCGTTTGAAATCGAGCATTCTCTTGATATAGGGTCGGCCCTCTCATGTCCGAATGTTGCTGAAGAAGGCGGTCCGGATGTCGTATCGTTCTCATCTTCTTATTCGAATGATGCCCTTGCAGTTCCTGAGGAACCCCGCCTGGAAATCGGAACGGCGGAGGAGAGAGAATTCTCCGTATCGCCGGAAGAGTTCAGCGTTGAGCGTCGATTGTCCGAATATTATCGAGAGATAGCGCATGGCCACCGCCTATCGGCGCGTGAAACCGATGTGTTCATGCTGCTTGCCCAAGGCAGAAGCAGGCCGTACATCTGCGAAGCTCTGTATTTGTCGGATGGAACCGTGAAGACGCATATTTCGCACATCTATAGGAAATTCGACGTGCATTCGCGCCAGGAGTTGCTTGATGCCATTCAGGGCGAAATTGCACGCATGGACGAGCGGGGTGTCGGGCGGATGTAGGGCCTTCGGGCCGTCGGGCTGCGCAGCCGAATGCGGGTTGAGGCTTCGTCCCGTTCGTCGCAGGGTGTTTCGCGCAAAATATAAGGGTCGAACTCTTTCGACATTCGACCCTTGATAAATCTCTCTGCGGGATGCTTGCGCCGTTTCGCGGGCAGCGGCGCGTTACATACGCGGAATCTCGAGCATCTTTTGTTTGAGCTCGGCTTCCATGCGGCGCATTTCCGCTTCGGCTTCGGCGCGTTTCTGGCGGCCTTCCTGCTGGATCTGCATGACTTCGTCGAAGGTCTTGATGAGCGTTTCGTTCGTGTTCTTCAGCGTTTCGATATCGACGATGCCGCGCTCCGACTCGCGCGCCACCTCCACCGTGGAGGTATGCAGCATCTCGGCATTCTTGCGCAGCAGTTCGTTCGTCATGGAGGTCACGGCGTTCTGGGCGCGCACCGCTTCGGCGGAATTCGCGATTCCCAGCGCCAGCACCATCTGACTCTTCCACAGAGGAATGGTGTTCACGATGGTGGTCTGGATTTTTTCCACCATGCTGACTTCGTTGTTCTGCACCAGGCGAATCTGCGGAGCGGTTTGCATGGCAATCGTGCGCGTAAGGTCCAGATCGGAAATCTTTTTCTCGAAGCGCGTGCACATGGCTTCGAGGTCTTGCGCCGCCTGGGCGTCTTCTGCGCGGCCGGTTGCATGCGCCTTGTCGATAAGCTCTTTCAGCTCCACTTCGCGCACGTGGGCGAGCTTCTTCTTGCCCGCCAGGATATACATGGTGAGCTCTTTGAAGTACGTCAGATTGAGATCGTACATCTTGTCGAGCATGGCGGCGTCTTTCATCAGTTTTACCTGATGGCCCTGCAGGGCTTTGACGATCTTGTCCACGTTGACTTCGGCTTTGTCGTACTTCGCGCGCATCGATTCGATTTTGTTGGCGCCCTTCTTGAAGAAGCCGAACAGCCCCTTTTCCTCGGTGGCATCGAAGCTGCGCAGCTCCATGACCACGCCGCTGATCAAGTCTCCCACCTCGCCGAGGTCTTGCGTGCGCACGCTGGCAAGCGCCGATTCGCTGAAGTCGGCCATTTTCTTCTGCGCGCCCGCGCCGTATTGCAGCACGAGGCCCGAATCGCGCACGTCGATTTGCTGCGAGAAGCTTTCCACCATCTGCTTCTCTTCTGCGGTGAGCGTGCTGTCGTCGAGCTGCGGCGTCGCCTCTGCCGCAGCGGGCGTTACGGCGATGGGCTGTGCGGCGGCGGGTGCGGGCGCGTCGTCGAGAACGGGGGTAAGCGTCAGAGAGGGCGCGGGCGTATCGGTGTTGGCGTTCAGAATGTCGGTCATGGTTCCTCCTGGAATTGAGGTGAATCGCGCGGCGGCGGTGCGTATGGCGCTGTCGGATTGTTTAAAGGCGCAAGGTGGGCGATGATTGCGGCGTGAGCGGGCTGTCTATCAGGCCCTCTTGCGCGAGCACGGTGCGCAGCACCGAGATGTCGGACGAAACGTCCCACGCCATATCGCGGAAGATGGAATCGAGCAGCTTTTCGAATGCCGTGCTCAGCGTGTCGAGCGTTGCTTCTATCTCGCGCTTCGACGAGAGGATGTTTTCACCCTGGACGGGCTGGGCGTCCAGATCGCGGTAGGCGTCAAGCAGCTTGACCGTGGTGGGCAGATAGTAATCCATGAGTTTCCCCAGGTCGTCGATAACCTGGGGCTGCTCGGCCGCTCGGTCGAATATGGTGCGGACCACATGCTCGATCTGGTCGATTTTCTTCGATATCGCTTCGCCTTCGATGGCGTCGTTGCTTGCCCGGATGCGCGCTATATAGGCCTCTCCGCGTGCGAGAAGGGCATGCGCCTCAGGCGTCAGCGGCTTTTTTTCTCCGATCTCGGGAGCGACGCTTTGCGCAAGATTCTGCTGATGGCGGCGATGCTGGGCTTCCATCTGCGCTTCGCGGTATTGCCTGTAGCCTTCGCGCGTCATGATGAGCATGGTTTCGGAATCGTCGAGCGCGGCTTGTTTGAACAAGCCTTTGCCGAGCATTTTCTTCACGTTTTTCAACACGGCTTTCGGCTGGCTTGCGGTTGCCGCCGCAAGCTCTTCGATGGTGCAGTGCTCGCGCACGCCGATGGTGTCGCGGTAGTTTTCGAAGCGTTTGACCAGGCTGAGCTTCCTGATGCCCGCGAGGGCCAATGCTGCGCCGCCTGCTGCGAATAGGATCGGCGGTACGATCAAAAAGGCCATTCCGCTGATGGAGAGGACTCCCGCTCCCAAAAGACATGGCACGGCGATGACGCCGCCCCATCCTGCCATGGCGATGCTCGCCGCGCGTCGGCCGCCCGTTTTCGCGTAAAGTGTTTGCATGGTGGCTTGCTGCTGCTTGCGCTGCATTTCTTTCGCGTATTCTTCCTGGGCGCGTCGGATGCCGTTGGATGCTTGGGCAAGGCCTTTGCCGATGTTTTCCGCCGCCGTTCCGAGCGAGTGTTCGATGGTCGACTGCAAGGCACGGTAATCCTGCGACGAAACGGCGTCTTGAACGGCGTCGAGAATCTGGTTTCCGATGTTGTTGGGTGAAGCCATGGGCCGCCTTTCCGACGCGTGCGTTTCACGAAGGAAGGGCGCGTCGCCGAACCTGTATATATCTTCGTCATTCTACCGCAACGACGTTACGGAAACGCAACGCTTGCATGACGGAGGGGCATCGGAACAGGCTCGCGGCGACGTTGGCGAAAGGGCATGCATCGCCGCGTTTCTGCTGGTAGTGCGTTATCGATCGCATACCGCCGCCGATGTCCATGGACCGGCATGGCAGCGGGTGCAATCGCCTGCTTCATCGTGCGGATCCGTTGCGGCGGGTTTTACGGGTTGCATCGCCCGCAGGGCTCGTATCCTTCGTCGATCAGCGCGTCGCGTGTGCCGGTGTATTCCCGCTTGTTCCGCGCCGAGATGTCGTCTGCCGACGGGCACGAGGGGTCGTGGAATTTCTTGCTGTTGGTGTTGAGGATATAGTTTGCTTCCGTGCTTGCATCCGCGCTGTCCGTCTTCGCGCCCTCTTCTCGCTGTGCGTTGCGTGTTGCGCTCGATTGCCTGTCGGACGTTTTCTTTCCTTCGGATCCTTCATTGATGGCGTCGTTCGACGACACTTCGGGCACGGCGTCCGACGGATGGCTGTCGCCCGTGGCGTAATCGATTTCGATACCCGGCTCGATGTTGTAGACGAACACGTTGAAGCATACGGCGCGTCCGCTGTCTTCGACCGAGAGGCCTTCCATCTGCACGCCGCGTGCCACCAGCTCGTCCCCCTCGAATACGGGAGTCACGCGATAGAGCACGTGGTTGCCGGTTTCGCGCACGTAATCGCCGACCAGTTCTTCATAGGGAAGCATGCCTTCGACGTTCATCGTGCGCGTTCCTGTGATGAGATTGCGTTCGTTGGCGTCTTCGCCGGCGAGCTGGTGGGCGATCAGATGGCTGCGGTTGTAGAGGGCTTCTTGGTCGATGGTGTCGTAGCGGGCCTGCTTCCAACCGCTGGGGTGGACGTTCGAGATGTCGCCGCGCGGTTTGTCGGGCAGCGTTTCGGGGCCCACCAGTGCGAAAGCCGTCTCGCAGCGTCCCAGGTCGTCGAGGGGGCTGTATTTCTCGAATGGGTCGTCGGCAGCCTCGGGGGCCGACTCTTGCGCGGTGAAGCCGGGCTGGCCGTCGTTGACTTCGACGGAAAGCTCGCCGTCGTAGGCGGGAAGCTCGTCGATGCTCGCCGCGGCTTCTCCCGAAGGCGCTTCGGCGGCCTGCGTGCCCGCACCGTCGCATGCGGTAAGCGGCAGGCTGAGGGCGCATGCCAAGACGAATGAGAAAAGCGCCGCAAGTCCCTTCTTTGCGAGAGGGGTTTTCGACGACGGCATCTCCTGTCGGACTGTCGATGTTGCGAAATCGAACGGGAATCGCATGGTGTCTCCTTGGGTTGGAAGCGGCGCGCGTTTGTTGGATGCGCGCCGCGCGGGTGTTTCACGTGAAACGTGCGCGTTGCGATGCCGCGTTATGTTGCGACGTCATGCCGCTCGCCGACTGTTTTTTTCGAATCCGTTCGCGAGGGTTCGAGGCGAGGTTCGGCGAGTGGCTGTTGCGGCATCGCGGAGCCACTCTTCGGCTTCGGCGAACGGCGGGGCGAACCAAACGCGCCGATTCTTTCTGGTGGCGAGCGGTCGTTGCGCTCTTCCCGCAGGCCAGGCTTTCTTTAGGCGAAATCGAGCAACTGCGCAGGGCGGTCGATCAAGGCATCCGCCGTTTCGCGCAAACGATCGACAGGCTGATACCCCCAGCTCACACCGATAGCGAAGCAGCCCGCGTTATGGGCGACCTGCATATCGGTATCGGCGGAATCGCCCACATAGGCGATGCGGCTCGGCTCGATCTCCAGCATGCGGGCGACGAGTAGGAGCCCTTCGGGGTCGGGCTTGCGCGGCACGGGACCTTCTCCGAGTTCGAAATCCATGAAGCCCGGCATGAAGTGCGCCATGACGTCTTTCACGCCGCCGTCGAATTTATTCGAGAACACGGCGAGCTTCTTGCCGCGCGTTTTCAGCTCTTCCAATGTTTCCCTCATGCCGGGATAGAAGGCCGTTTTCGCATGCCCGCACGCATCGTAGGCGGCTTTCCAGTAAGTGAGCTCTTCCTCGACGGCCTCGTCCGGAAGGCCCGCGGGAACCGCCTGCGAGATAAGCGAACGAAGTCCGTTTCCCACCATGGCGAGAATTTCGTCGCGCATATGTTCGGGATGACCGAAGCGGCGAAGGGTTTCGTTGGTGACGCTTACCAGGTCGGGAAGCGTGTCGAGCAGCGTTCCGTCAAGGTCGAATACGAAGGCGTCGAAGGTTTGCTCAGTATTCACGGGATGCCTCCATCTCCAGGGATTTCTCGGCGTTTTCTACGACCAAGTATAGGTCGCTTTGCGAATGCACCTTCAATTTCGCATAGAGGTTCCGCACGTGCGCTTCGGCGTGCTGTCGGCTGCATGGCGGTTTGGGCGCCGGTTCGATCGCGGGCGTGTTGCGACGTGCCTCTTTTTGTGGCTTCCGCGGACGTGCGGCCGGTTTTCGGCGGCGCGCGGTGCGTTGCCGGTCGATTCACCCATCGTTTGAGCGAATCGCCTTGCGCCCCTGCGGATTCCGTGCGATTTCTCAATCCTGCAACAAACCTCCGCGCGCGCTTTGTCATTATGTGACGGTATGCAAAGGCAGTGTTTCGCCGCGGCTTCGAAAGCGCCGGCGTTTCGCGATGCGAGAGGGGTTTCAATGGAAATCATCGTAGCCAAAGATTATCAGGACATGAGCGAGGCGGCGGCCGATATCATCGCCGAGCTCGTCGCCGAAAAGCCCGGATGCGTTCTCGGTCTTGCCACGGGCTCCACGCCCGAGGGGCTGTACGCCGAACTGGTGAAGCGCTATGAGGAAGAGGGTCTCGACTTTTCTCGCGTTGCCACCTTCAACCTGGACGAGTATCGCGGCCTGCCCGCCGAGCACGAGCAGAGCTATCGCTACTTCATGCAGAAGCACCTGTTCGATCACGTGAACGTCCGCCCCGAGAACACCCATGTTCCCAACGGCGCGAACCCCGATGCCGAAGCCGCATGCGATGCCTACGAGGCGTCCATCGCGCTGGCGGGCGGCGTCGATCTGCAGCTGCTCGGCCTTGGCCACAACGGCCACATCGGCTTCAACGAGCCGGCTGACGAGTTCACCAAGGAAACCAACTGCGTCGATCTGACTGAAAGCACCATCAATGCCAACAGCCGCCTGTTCAATTCCGCAGACGAGGTTCCGCGCCAGGCGTACACCATGGGCATCGGCACCATCATGGCCGCCAAGCAGATCCTGCTCGTGGTGAGCGGCGAGGACAAAGCGCAGATCGTGCGCGACGTGTTCTTCGGCCCTGTCACCCCGAAGGTTCCCGCTTCCATCCTCCAATTCCACCCCAATGCCATCGCCGTTGTGGATGAAGCGGCATTTTCCGCTTGCGAGGAAATCGCCGAAGGCGGATGCGGCTGCGGTCACGACCATGGCGAGGAAGGCTGCGGCTGCCACTAGGAATCCGGCGATCGCTTTCTCGCATGGCCATGCGAGATGTTGCCGAGGGTTTTGATACTGAATAAGACGACGGCTCGCCGCTTCGCGCGACGGGCCGTTTTCGTAGAAAGGAACGATGCATGAGCGCTTTGAAAATCACCGGCGCCCGCGTATTCGACGGGGATGCGTTCGTCGCCCGCGATTTGTTCGTCGACGACGGCCGCATTGTCGAAGAGGCACCCGAGGGCGACGTTTGCGTTATCGACGCGGCCGGCTGCTATGCCATTCCCGGTCTCGTGGACGTGCACTCGCATGGCGCTGTCGGCTACGATTTTTGCGACGGCACGCACGAGGCCATCGATGCGATCTGCCGCTATCAGGCCTCGCGCGGCGTGACGGCGTATTGTCCCGCCACGATGACCTATCCTGAAGAAAAGCTTGCAGGAATCGCGCGCTGCGCTGCGGAGCATGTCGACGCTCCTGATGCCGCCGCGCTTGTGGGCATCAACATGGAAGGTCCCTACATCAGCCCGAGCAAGGTGGGCGCGCAAAACCCCGCGTATGTTCAGGCGCCGGACGCTGCCATGTTCGAGCGTCTTCAAGATGCCGCAGGGGGGTTGTTCAAAATCGTCGATATTGCTCCCGAAGTGCCCGCCGCTCTCGATTTCGTGAAGGCTCAGGGCGACAAGGTGCGCATTTCCATCGCGCATACGTGTGCGACCTACGACGAGGCGAAAGCGGCGTTCGACGCGGGCGCGAAGCACGTGACGCACCTGTTCAACGCGATGCCTCCCCTCGCCCACAGGGAGCCGGGCGTCATAGGCGCTGCCGCCGATGCGGGCGCGACGCCTGAAATCATCACCGACGGAGTGCATATCCACCCTGCCGCCGTGCGTGCCGCATTCAAGCTTTTCGGCGACGACAAGATGATTCTCATCAGCGATTCGATGATGGCGACGGGCCTTGACGACGGCGAGTACAGCCTGGGCGGTCAGGCCGTCACGGTTCGCGGCAATCGCGCCACCTTGCATGACGGAACGCTCGCCGGCAGCGCCACCGACCTGATGGGGTGCTTCCGCGTCGCCGTGCGCGATATGGAGATTCCTCTGGTATCGGCGGTCAAGGCGGCGTCATGCAATCCGGCGCGCGCCCTTGGCCTCGAAGGAGAGCGCGGAACGCTTGCCGCCGGCGCAATCGCCGATATCGTGCTGCTCAACGAGGGCCTCGATATCGAACATGTTGTTTTGAGAGGCAACGTTCTCTAAGGGCGTTCGGCTTTTCGCCCCGACATTCCGAGGGTTACACCCTAAGAGCAAACCACCCGTTATCACGGGTGGTTTTGATTGCGTATATTCGACCCGCTTTGTCAGAGGTTTGGTCGTGATGCGATGCGGCAAGATGGCGGCTGCCGCGTGCCGATGGCTTGCCGCCCCTGCTCCGTGAAAAGCGGCGAGGCCCGCTTGCGCGTGGGCGCGGAATCAATAGAGCGCTTTGCGCATGAGGGCGAGCAGCGTCTCGCACGAATCGTCGCCATGTTCGAGCGAGGCGACCATGGACCCCCAGACGAGCGTCGCCAGTTTATCGGTGCCGCCGATCGCTTCGAGCGCTGCGGCATCGATGCTTCTGTCGTTCGATATGGCGATGGCGAGGCCTTTTCTGATATGGCGAAATGCCGCTTCTTCTCGCTTGCGCACTTCTTTGAGGCTTTCCGTATCGAGAGAGGTCAGCTTTTCGATCCACTCGCTTCGGAATGCGGAGAGCGTCTTCCTCAAATCCTCCAGGAGCCGTTCGCAAAATGCGACGAAATCTTCGTTCGATGCGGCGATGAACATTTCTCGATGGAGCGATTCTCGCCAGAACATGCCGATTGTTTCTGCCACCAGGTCGGCTTTCGTGGGGAAGTAATTGTAGATGGAGCCGACGCTTACCCCGCATGCATTCGCAACGCTTCTGATGCTCAGCGTTGCCGACGCATCGTTTCTGAACAGGTTGTACGCCGTTTTCAGAATATGTTCTCGCGATATGACGGCCTTGTTGCCCATGCGCTCCTGCTTTCGTGGTTTCCGGCGAAAAAGTGAAGACGGCGATTTTCCGTTGTCGTTTCCCGTGCATCTTACTATTCTGAACATCGTTCATTTATGAACATTGTTCAGTAAGAAGACATCGCAGAATCGAGCATAAGAAAGAGGAAGTCTCATGAGTCTTGAGTTGGTCATCGCATCGAGCGCTATTACGGCGGCGCTCGCGTTCTACACCGTGGGCGTGTTCGCTGAACGTCGTGCGGGCTCGCTTAAATTGAGCCACGTGCTTTTGTTCTGGGCGGGTCTTGTGTGCGATACCACGGGAACCGCCGTCATGACGAATATCGCTCAAACGTCGGGCGCGGCAGGCTTCGGCATCCATGCCGTATCGGGCATGCTCGCTATCGCCTTGATGCTGGTGCATGCCATCTGGGCGACGGCGACCTACGTCCGTCATAACGAGCGTGCCGAAAAAACGTTCCACACCTTCAGCACGTTCGTTTGGCTGCTGTGGCTTGTCCCCTACATCATCGGCATGCTGGTGGGCATTCCCGCCATCCATCTGCAGACGGTGTGCGCCGTGGGAACGAGCGTCATCGTGGTGGCGGCTTTCGCATTCGTCTTGCTGCGTCGCGATTTCTCTCGCCGCTCCCATTAGGCCGCTCGGTCGCACGGATGCGGGTCCTGTCGTTTGGGCGGAACCCGCATCCTCTTCGATCGATGCGTTCGAATTATCGGCACCGCTTTCCGCTTCAGTCGGGGGCGGTGCTTTTTCATGCCGCGAGGACGGTCTGTTTTCCACGCCATGAAGGCGGGCTGCTGTTTTCCCTGTTGGCGTGCGGCTTGCGTATCGGATAGAATGCCAGTGCTTCCATCCGTTGCCTTTTCGTAAAAAGACATAAAATGTTATCAAAATAATAACATATAAAAAAGAAACGTGATATCATGGCAGCGTGCTTTCCTGGGCCAACGGTATTTTCACGCCTCATTCGTTGCGGGGCGGATGCCGCGCGAGCTCAGGTTCGCGCCGTGTTCGTTTTTCGTTGCGTGGCGGGCGTCGTGCGGGCTTTGCCTGCGTCGCGTTCGGCTTCATGCCATAAAACGGATGGTGCGTAGGTCAAGGAAAGCTCATGACAGGAAACGCTTTCGCAAGGCTGCGGCATTTTCCGCGCCCGACGTGCGAGAGCATTGGAGGCGCCTGAGGGCGCAAGCAAAGAAAAAGGGGGTGTGCTATGGAGCTTTTCACCGATGTTGCGTTGCTTTCGCGCATTCAGTTCGCTTTGGTGGTTATCTTCCACTTCTGCTTCGTTCCTCTGTCCATCGGTCTTGGCTTGATCATGGCCATCAATGAGACGCGGTACTACAAGACCCGCGATCCGAAAGACGAAGCCGCGACGCGCTTCTGGGTGAAAATCTTCACCACCACGTTTGCCGTCGGCGTTGCCACGGGCATCACGATGGAGTTCTCGTTCGGCACCAACTGGGCCGATTATAGCCGATTCGTCGGCGACATCTTCGGCGCTCCGCTTGCCGCCGAGGCGCTGCTCGCCTTCTTTCTCGAGTCGGTGTTCTTGGGAATCGTGCTGTTCGGCCGCGCCAAGGTCAGCCCGAAGTTCTATATGATCTCTTCGTGGCTCGTGTGGTTCGGCAGCTGCCTTTCCGCGCTGTGGATCCTCATCGCCAACTCGTGGATGCAGACTCCCGCCGGCGCCGAGCTTGCCGCCAATGGCAGCAAGGCCGTGATCACGGACTTCTTCGCAGCCGCTTTCAACCCTCCCACCCTGCCCCGCTACAGCCACACCGTTTTGGCGCTGCTCGTTCTGGGCGCTTTCGTGGCGATCGCGCTGTCCGCGTGGTACATGCACAAGAACAAGCACGAGCACTTCGCCGAGAAAACCATGAAGACCGGCGTCGTGGTTGCCATCGTGGCCACCGGCTGCCTGCTGGTTTCCGCCCATTCTTCCGCCGTCGTGGTTGCCGAGGAGCAGCCTAGCAAGATCGCCATGATGGAGGGTCATTACGAGACGGGCACGCTTCCGCTGTATGCCGTCGGCATCGTCGACGAGGAGAACCAGGAGGTCGTGGCGGCGCCCATCGCCCTGCCCGGCTTCACGAGCTGGCTTGCTTCGGGCGATTTCGATAAGGAATATTCCGGCCTCAACGATATCGCGGCGGAGAACCCCGAAATCGTCGTGGAAGACCTGCCGGTGAACCTGGTATTCCAGAGCTATCACCTCATGGTCGCGCTCTTCGGCCTGATCGCCGTCGCCATCGCGCTGGCAGCGATCGTCGCGTTCAAGAAGAACGGAAAACTGGGCTCGAAGAAATGGGTCCAGTGGATCTTGATCCTGTCGCCTCTGTTCCCCTTCATCGCCATCCAGGCAGGCTGGATGACCGCCGAAGTGGGACGCCAGCCTTACGTGGTCTATCCGTCCGTGAGCGGCCCCGAGGGCGTCTCTCTTCTGACCAACGACGCCATCTCGCAGTCCGTTTCCGCTCCCGAGCTGATCATCACCATCCTGCTGTTCCTGGCCGTGTATCTGTTCCTGGCCGTTGCATGGGTGCGTCTCATCAGCCGCTTCATCAAGGAAGGCCCGGTGCTTTCCGCCGTCAAGCCGGCCGCGAAGGCCGACAAGGGCGCAGCTGTCGATGCCGTCGATGCTGTTGCTGCTGAAAACGCCGCCGACGAGAGCAAGGAGGCATAGCCATGACGACGCTTGGAATTATCTGGTTCTGCCTTATCTTCGTCCTGATTGCGGGTTATTTCATCCTCGACGGATTCGATCTGGGCGCCGGCGTGCTGAGCCCCTTCGTTGCGAAAAACGACGAAGAGAAGGCCATCGTGCGCCAGAGCATCGGCCCTGTGTGGGACGGCAACGAGGTGTGGCTGCTTACCGCAGGCGGCGCGCTGTTCGCGGCGTTCGCCCCGGCGTATGCCACGACGTTCTCGGGTTTCTATCTGGCCATCATTTTGGTTCTCATGGGCCTGATCGTGCGTGCCGTGTCCGTCGAATTCGCGGGCCACGATAAGGAATGGTCCAAGATCTGGAACGCGCTGTTCTTCGTCGGGTCGCTGCTTCCCGCCCTGCTTCTGGGCGTGGCTGCGGGTAATGTGTTCGCGGGCATTCCCATGAATGCCAACGGCGACTACGTGGGCGTCCCGCTGCTCGGCTTGGTGACCCCGTTCACGCTGCTCACCGGTCTTTTGGGCCTGAGCCTGTTCATCTGCCAGGGTTCCGGCTGGCTGTCGCTGAAGGCGCCGCTCGCTTCCGATGTGCGCGCCCGCGCCAAGAAGATCCGCAGCATCGCCCTTGTTGCGGCAGGCGTGCTGTTCCTGGTGACCGCCGCTTACGCGCTGTTCGTGCTCAAGCCTGAAATGGCTCCTGAGCTTTCCATCCTGCGCATGGCCTTCTTCGCCTTGGTGCTTGCCGCCTTGGTGTTCGCCATCGTGAAGAGCCGCGACGAAAAGGCCGACCTGCTTACGTTCATCGCCTCTTCTGCCGCTTGCGCCATGCTGGTCGCCCTGTGGGCGTCGCTCATGTTCCCCAACCTGGTGGTTGCGGGTGCCGGCGATCCGCTGAGCCTGTTCGGCACGCCGGCATCGGGCGAGAGCATCACCATCGCCACCGCCGCTTCGAGCGATTTGGCGCTTGGCTGGATGCTCGGTATCACGTGCGTCGGCCTGCCGCTGGTGCTTGCCTACCACTTCCTGATCTATCGCACCTTCCGCGGTCGCGTGAAGGTGGAGGACCTGCATTACTAGGTCTTGAAACGAGCAGCCGGCGATCTTTCGAAGCCGCGCCGGCTGCTTGGATCGCGAGGGTGCATCCCGCGCACATCGACTCCCGTCGTTCGAATGAGCGGCGGGAGTTTTTTTTATGGTCGGATATGCGAGACGGAGGGGTTTCGCCGCGCAATCGAACGTGCTTTTATGCGGGCGCCACGGTCGGCAGGGCGGGTCGGGCGCTCCGCCCTGCCCCCGATTCGGATGGCGGAGTTGCTGCCGAACGGATGCGGCGGGCTGTTCTTTCACTCGAATATATGGACAAGTGCGGATTGGCGATCAAAATCACTCAAATTAAAGTGATTGCTGATACCATAGAAAGATATACGCAAACGACGAGAGGAACCATGCCCGAAACCATACGCGACGTCGTCGACCGCCTTCGCGGCGTCGGCGCAGGCGACGCATTCCACGAAATCCACACAGGCTCCCACGCGATCGACCGAGGCGCGTGGGAAAGCGTCAGCGCGTTCGCGAACGCGCGCGGCGGCATGCTCGTTTTCGGGCTCGATGCCGACAACGGCTTCATTCCCTCGGACGGCTTTTCCATCGACGAGGCGGCGTCTCGCTTTACGGCGGGCATGACGGATGGAGGCCCGACATCGGTGCTGGTCAATCCGCCTCAATACGATATCCGCCGCGTGGAATTCGACGGCGCTCCCGTGCTCGTGGTGGAGATTCGCGAGCTGGACGCGCGCCTCAAGCCGTGCTTTCTGGCGGAGGCGGGGCTGCAAAACGGAAGCTACAAGCGCGTCGGCGCCGAGAACGTCAAGCTGACGGCGGCGGAAATCGACGAGTTGAAAAGCGCCGTTCTGCCGAACGACGCCGAAGCCGAAACGGTGGCCGACGCCGACATGGACGATTTGGACATGGCTATCATCGGAAGCATGGTGGAGCGTCGCCGCCGCAAAAGCCCGCGCGCCTTGCGCGGTGCGCCGACCCAAAGCGCCCAGCTCGAGCGTCTGAATATCGTCGATAAGAAAGGCGATGTCAGGCTCATGGGCCTGCTCGCCGCAGGATTCTATCCCCAGCAGTTCTTCCCCCGGCTCGTCATCGACGTGCGCGTGCATGACGGCGTTTCGCTGCGTCCTGTCGATCATATCGTGTGCGACGGCTCCCTGTCGGAGATGATCGACGACGCCCTGGCGGCGCTCTCGCGCGTTCTCGGGCGGCGTTCGTCTTCGGATGGCCATCGGCACGCCGACGACTGGGAAATACCGCGAAAAGCCCTGAGAGAGGCCATTGCGAACGCGGTCGTGCATCGCGAATACGGCCGCTACTTCCTGGGTTGGCCCGTTTCGGTGGACGTCTATCCTGAAAAAGTGGTGGTGAGCAGCCCGGGCGGGCTGTGGGGAGGCAAGACCGTCGATGCCATGGCGGACGGAACGTCGCGCTGCCGCAACGCGCGCCTTATGCAGCTCATGGAGTCCACGTCGCTGGCGAGCGACGGCGCCGCCGTCGCCGAAGGCTGCGGATCGGGCGTCGCCGCGATGTTCGACGAGATGGACATGCATGCGCTCGCCCATCCCGAGTTCGACGCGTCGCCCGATTTGTTCCAGGTGACGTTCGCGCGACCCGTCTCGTCGCGTGCCCGCGCGTCGGCGCGTGCGCTTCCCTATCGTCAGGATGCGCTGTTCGCGGATGCCGCCGAAGGGAAATCGCGCCGCAAACCCGCCGCGTCGTCCTCGGGCGATCGCGCCGGGGCCGATTTCGCCGCCGACGCGTCGATACCTATCGAGGGCTCGGCGCACGACGCCGTGCATGGCGAGGACGCCCGCTTGTTTGAGCGTCATGGGCGTCATGCCGACAGGACGCGCGATGCCGCATCGCATTCCGCCGACGCCGCGGATGCGCTTTCCGGTCATGGCGCGATGCAGCCCTCGAGTTTCGAGGGCGATGCGGTCGAAGGGTCCATCGAGGAAAGGATCGTCGCACTGCTCGAGGCGGCGGGCGAACCACTCGGCGCGCGCGATATCGTCGACGGTCTGGGGCTTGAAATGCCTGTGTTCCGCTACCGGGTGAAAAAGCTCGTCGATGCAGGGGTCGTTGCAGCGACGGCACCGCCGACGAGCAAGAAAAGAAAGTACGTCTTGGCGCGTCGGGAGGCTGACGAATAGTCTCTCAAAAATCATCTTCAATCAAATCCCCGTCACTTAATTTATAGTGACGGGGATTATTTTTGACTGAGTTTCTACTGATACACGAATCAAGCTGATGGGGCATTTAAGCAGGTTAAGCGAGTGGTAGTATCATCAGTCAAAGCGTATCACTCAATCAGTTAAAAATATAATTAGAGTAAAGTGATAATATCAATCAAATTGAGTGATATATATTATTTGACTGATGATTGCAGCAACCTTCTCTCAGCGAAATGGAGTTTGCATCGTGGGCCTCAAAGGACCGTGGGGAAAGGCTTTCTAATCGAAAAGGGGCATGCTTTCTGCGTTGCGGGCTTTAAAAGACTGCGGGACAAACGCCGTAGGCCCGAATCTGGGCGGACTTCTTGCAATGGGGTCCATCCGCCAACGCTTTCGGTCGAGGAGCGCTCGGTAGACAGGCGATTGGGGCCTCATGCAGTGCGGAGCCTGTCGCTTTACCCTTTTCCTGTCGGGCTTTTCGAGAGCTTCGCGCACCGCTTAGCCGTATGGTTTGACGGGCGGTATACTGGGGCAAAAACGCGTCGCGCATCGGAGCGCCCGCTGCCGTTTGGCGCAAATGCGCCGCGCGCCCGCGAATCGACCGCATCATCGAGGAGGCTTCATCATGCAATACGCCGCACTGCAGGAAGAAATCAAAAACGCCATGCGCGCCCATGACAAGAACCGCCTGTCCATTCTTCGCCAGGTTCTCGGCGAGGTGAAAAACATCGAGGTGAACGAGCGTCGCGAAATCGTCGAGGCGGATGTCGATGCTATGTTGAAGCGCCTGGTCAAGCAGACGGGTGAGACGCTCGAGGGCTCGATCAAGGCGGGTACCGACGAGGCGCGCACGGCCATGCTGAAAGAGCAGGTGGAGATCCTCGAAAGCTATCTTCCCAAGCAGCTCGAAGGGGCCGAGCTGGTCGCCCTCATCGAGAAAACCATCGCCGATCTGGGCGTTGAAACCAAGCGCGACATGGGCAAGGTCATGGGCGCCCTCAATGCCGCAACGGGCGGGAATTTCGATAAGGCTGCCGCCGCCAAAGAGGTGGGAAGCCGCCTGGCTTAAGGGGCCTGTTATATGCAGCGGATCGGTCTTGCGCACAGGTCGGTATCTTGACGTGTGCGACCGATGTGGAAAGGGCGCGAAATGCGCCCTTTTTTCGTCGCTATCTCGCCTATAATCGCAGTTCGCTCGCATTATGTGTTCGTGCGGGCGATAGGGAAGACCACACGAGGAGAAGCCTTGTCTGAAGAAATCGATTTCATTCCCGTGCTTATCGGCGGGGATATGAACTGCTATTCGGTGGCCCGCGCCATCCATGAGCAATACGGCAAGAAAAGCTACGCATTCGGCCGCTTCGCCGCGGGCGACACCATGCACAGCCGTATCGTCGAGTGCAGCTATGACGAAAATCTCGATAAGCCCGAGGTGCTGCTTGCCACTATCAAACAGTTCGCCGCGAAGCATCCCGATACGATGCATCTGGTGTGGGGTTGCGCCGACGTGTACGCCGCCTTGCTGTCCGAGATTCAGGACGATTTGCCCGTAAACTGCGTGACGCTCTATATCGACAAAGACCTGCGCGACCGCCTGGAGTCGAAATCGAGCTTCTACCGTATGTGCGAAGAGCACGGCATTCCGTATCCGAAGACGTTCGCGGTGACGCCCGAACGCTTTTCGGCGGGTTTGTCCGAATCCGACCTGGCCGAAGAGGCTATCGGGTTCGCGTATCCCATCATCGTGAAGCCCGCCATGAGCGTGACGTACTGGGAGCATCCTTTCGACGGGATGAAGAAGGTCTATACCGCCGATACCCCCGCGGAGGCGCTGCATATCCTGGGACTGATTTTCGGCGCAGGGTATCCCGACGAGGTGCTTTTGCAGGACATGGTGGTCGGCGAAGACTGCAACATGAACGTGCTTACGGCGTATTGCGACCGCAATCGCAAGGTGAAGCTGATCTGCTTCGGTCGCGAGGGCCTCGAAGAACATACCCCCACCGCGCTCGGCAACCCGTGCGCCATCGTCACGCAGCCGAATCCCGAGCTGCAGGAGCTCATCAAGAATTTCCTGGAGAAAATCGGCTTTACCGGCTTCGCCAACTTCGATATCAAGCGCGACGACCGCGACGGCAGCTATAAGGTGTTCGAGGTGAACCTGCGTCAGGGCCGCACGAACTACCACGTCACGGCGGCGGGGCACAACCTTGCCCGCTACGTGGTGGAAGATCGCGTATTCAAGCGCGACCTGGGAGAATGCGTGCAGAATACCAACGAGGTGTTCTGGCATTCCGTGCCGCGCAAAGTGGTCTACGACTATGTGAAAGATCCCGAGTTCGTGGCCCGTGCCAAAGAGCTCGTCGCTCAGGGCAAGGAATCCATGAGTTTCGATTACGGCCCTGACCTGCGCTTCAATCCGATGCGCTGGGCGTGGATGAAGATTCACGTGCATCGTTATATCGACAAGTTCGCCAATCCCGACAATTACAAGTAGGAAGGCGGCGGGGCTGCGCGTCTCGCCGTCGGTTGTCGCGGACGGGGTTGCGCCGCATTCGGCGCGCGTCGTGGCCGGCGAATCCCGCAATCAATCCGACCGTTCGTGCATGAGAGGAAGTGTATGGGAAAGATAAGCAAGATGACGGCGGCTTTTTCGGCGGCGATGCTGGCTGCATCGCTCGTGCCGCTTACGGCATCGGCCGCTCCGACGGATGGCGTTCAGTCCAACGCCGTTGCGGCGGCGGATTCGCAACCGCAGGAAGCCAAGGCGTGGTATGTGCAGGTGGGCATTGGTCAGGGAGGCGATGGCAGCGAGGCCAGGCCGTTCAACGATTTCGCCAATGCATATCGCGCCGCCAGCGACGGCGATACGATCGTTCTGATGAATACGGCCACCATCATCGACCCGGACGACGGAAAAACGGACGGCTTTTTCGCGATGGACAAGAGCCTGACCATCACGGGCATCGATGGGGCGGGCGGCTTGAGCGTTCGCCCGACTTTGGTGCTCGGCGCCGATGTGGTGTTCGACGATATCGAGTTTGTTGCCACGTCGACGTCGTTGAACGGCCATGCTCTTACCATGAAGAACGTCAAGAACTACACGCAGAGTTCTTCCAGGCCGACCATTTACGGCGGAGAGGCAGACGGAATCACAGAGAACCCCACTCGTGCAGGTCGGGGGTCGGTTCTGCGTGTCGAAAACACCGCGGGCACCAAGGTGGAGTTCCAGGACATCTATGCAGGCAGCCAGAGCGGCGATTATGCCGGCGACGTCGACATCGAGCTCTTGTCGGGCGCGAAAGTGCTCGGCACGCTTTCCGCCGACGGCGCCGCCGGAAAAGTCCAAGGACAGGTTACGATGAACCTTGGAAATGTTCACGTGTCGACGATTTCAAGCCAGAGGCAGCCCGCCAGCCCCGACGGGCCGAGGCTGGCCTGCATCGGCTTCAATCCGTCCGATCCCGTGTCTATTTCGGGGTTCGCGCAGGTTGAATTCAATCGGAGCAACGTGAAGATCGATCCCGCCGCGTCCGAGAACAACGGGCACGTCTTCTTGAGGTCCTCCTCGACGCTCGATGCCTCTTCCTCCAATGCTCCTTTGCGCGTAGAAAAGTTTACGTCTGATTCTTCTTTGGTCAAGCTTCACGAAGAGGGCTTGCTTGCGGTGAAGGGTTCCTTCGTCGGCGAGTTTGAGATGCGTACTACTGAGCCGTACGCGGCGGACACGTCGGGCCTGGTTGCGCCCGACCATGCGTACGTGACGGTAGAAGGCGCCGCGAATGGCACGGTGCGGTTCAAGCCGTATTTCACGCAGCAGAATTACCGGCTGGAAAAGCGGCAGGTGGGCCAGGGCGCGCAGTGGGTTGCGAGCAGCGGAGTCGAAAGGCCCCTTGTCTCCATTGAAATCGAGGGCGAAAACCGCATCGAAATCAAGCTGGGCGAAGTCGAGCGCGGGATGAGGTTCGGCGATGCCGATGGCGCGCCGTTGGCATATGATCCCGACTTTGCCATTTATGTCAAAGGGCCTGATGGCAAAGATTTCGATTCCCGAATTCTCGGCGTGGAGCAGGATGTCGACGACCCGACGCTTCTTCGCTTCGAAATCTTGGACGAATCGATGGAGGCGGGAACGTATACGCTGGTTTTCACCGACATGGTGAGCGGCAAGACCATCGAGAAGCCGTTCGAGTTCTTCAAGAACGAAGCGCCTGGACCTGGCGGCGGTGGCGGGGGCGGAACCGATCCCGACCCCGCTCCCGATCCCGACCCCAATCCTGAACCGGGTCCCGACCCCGAGCCCGAACCGGCGCCTCAGCCTGGAACTCCCGATGCTCCGACGGCGCCGCCGGCCATCGACGCTCCCGGCCATGGGGACGTGTGCCCGTCTGTCGCATTCGCCGATGTCGAAGCGGGGCAGTGGCATCACGAGGCCGTTGATTACGCGGTGTGGAACGGCATCATGAGGGGCACTTCGGACGCGGCGTTCGAGCCCGATTCCACCACGACGCGCGGCATGGCCGTCATGGTGCTCTGGCGTATGGCGGGCGAGCCCGAGCCGCAGGATATCTCGGCGTTCTCCGACGTCGACCGGGATGCGTGGTATGCCAAGGCCGTCGCATGGGCGTCCGAGGCGGGCGTCGCGCACGGCTACGGCGAAGCGGGCGCCTTCTTCGGGCCCGAAGACAAGGTCACGCGCGAGCAGCTCGCCACGTTCCTGATGCGCTTCGCGTCCTATAAAGGCTTCGACACCTCCTCGCACGCCGACCTGTCCGTATTCGGCGACGCGTCCGACATCGGCGCGTTCGCTCGGGATGCGCTGTCGTGGGGCGTCGCCCAGGGGCTGTTCAAGGGCATCGGCGAAACCATGACGCTCGCCCCCCAGGGCGATTCGACGCGCGCGCAGATGGCCGCGGTCATGATGCGTTTCTGCCAGGCGTTTTTGGAGGCGTAACGCTTCGATTCGGGAAGGACGCGCGCGGTGAATGCGGCTTTTCGGCGCCGCACGCGTTTCGCCGAATCGCATAGAAGGAAAACGGGGAGGCGTCGGTCGAGCTTTCGGGCCTTCGACCGGCGCTTCTTCTGCGTATCGAGGCTTTCCGTCCATAGTGAAATGGCGGAATTTCCCCGTACGATGCGGCCGGGGCGGTAAAATCGTCTTTTTGGAATACAGAGGCCGCGCCGCCGAGCGCCGGCTTGTACCGTTATCGAAAGGTGCCTTATGTGCGGATTCGTCGGATTCACCGGTGATGTCGAAAACAGGCAGCAGGTTCTCGAGGCCATGATGGATCGCATCGTCCATCGCGGTCCCGATATGGGGGATACGTTTCTGGCCGACCGCGTGGCCATGGGCTTTCGCCGTCTGTCCATTCTCGATTTGACCGAGGCGGGCTCGCAGCCCATGAGCAACGCCGACGGCAGCGTGGTGATCACGTTCAACGGCGAGATTTACAATTTCCAAGAACTGCGCTCCGAGCTCGAGGGCAAAGGCTACGAATTCCACTGCGACGCCGATACGGAATCGCTCCTGCATGGCTACGAAGAGTGGGGTGAGGGCGTCGTCGACCGCCTGCGCGGCATGTACGCCTTCGTCATCTGGGACAAGAAGAAAAACCGCCTGTTCGGCGCGCGAGATATCTTCGGCATCAAGCCGTTCTATTACTGCACTACCGCGCAGGGCGATCTTCTGTACGGCTCCGAAATCAAGAGCTTCCTCGAGCATCCCGGCTTCGTGAAAGCCGTGAACAAGCAGGCTCTGCGCCCGTATCTGACCATGCAGTTCCCCGCCACCGACGAAACGTTTTTCGCCGGCGTGTACAAGCTGCCCGCCGCGCATTGCTTCACGTATGACCTGGAAAGCCGCGCCATGGACGTGCGCCGCTATTGGGATGCCGATTTCTCCGACGATGACTCTAAAGATTTCGACGCCTACGTGGAAGAGTGCGATCAGGTGGTTCACGAAAGCGTCGCGGCGCATCGCATCGCCGACGTGAAGGTGGGTTCGTTTTTGTCGGGCGGCGTCGATTCCAGTTATATCGCCGCGTGCCTCATGCCCGACAACACGTTTTCCGTGGGCTTCGATTACCAGGATTTCAACGAGACGAACTATGCCGCCGAGCTTTCCGACAAGCTGGGCATCAAGAACTTCCGCAAAATGGTGACGGCGGACGAATTCTTCGACACGCTGCCTGAAATCCAGTACCACATGGACGAGCCTCAGAGCAATCTGTCCAGCGTGCCGCTGTGGTTCCTGGCGCAGCTCGCATCCGAGCAGGTCACGGTGGTGCTTTCGGGCGAAGGCGCCGATGAGCTGTTCGCGGGCTATGCCTATTACGAAGATGTGCCGTCGCTGGCGAAATTCAAGCGCATCGTGCCGCGCTCCATTCGCCGCAGTCTGGGTAAGTTCGTCGAGAACAAATCGTATTTCAAGGGCCGCAACTTCCTGCTCAAGGCCGCCGAGATGCCCGAGAAGTGGTTCACGGGCCAGGCGTTTATCTATCGCAGCGACGAAATCGACGACGTGGTGAAGCCCGAATACGCCAAGGGTCCCGACGCGTTCGAACTGTGCGCGCCGGTGTACGGGCGCGTGCAGAACTTCTGCGACCTGTCCAAGCGCCAGTATCTGGATATGAACATGTGGCTGCCGGGCGACATTCTGCTCAAGGCCGACAAGATGTGCATGGCGCATTCGCTCGAGCTGCGCGTGCCGTTTTTGGACAAGAAGGTCATGGAGTTCGCCCAGCATATCCCCGCGCGCTATCGCGTGAACGAAAACGGCAACAAGCAGGTGCTGCGTCATGCCGCAAATCGCATCCTGCCTGATGAATGGGCGACGCGCCCCAAAAAAGGCTTCCCCGTGCCGCTGAAGTTCTGGCTGCGCGAGCAGAAGTACTACGATTACGTGAAAGAGTACTTCACCGCGCCGTGGGCAGAGGAGTTCTTCGACACGAAGAAGCTCATGGCCATGCTTGACGAGCATTTCGAGGGACGGGCGCTCAACCATCGTAAGATCTACACGGCGCTCACGTTCCTCATCTGGTACAAGCGCTATTTCGTGGACGAGCAGGGATGCGCTGCGGCTTAGAGGCCGCATGCGTAATAATGCGTGCAATTTGATGTTTTTCGCCGCGGCTCCAAGGTATCGGGGCTGCGGTTTTTTTGTTTGTCGTCGTCTTGGCTCCATTTGCCTTCCCGATTCCTTTTTTGTATCGGAAAGGGGTCTCTCGGCCAAAAATCGGGAGTTGTGCCACGGATTCGATCGTGTCCACTGACGTCGAACTTTTACGACCTGGGGAAACGCTTCTGTGTTTGCGGTTTTTACTCACTTTGACGTTCGAAATCGTGGCACAACTCGGAAAAACCGGCAAAGCGAGGGCTCTATCGGTTGGTTTGCCGGGACGTTGGCGGAGTTGCGGTTCGTTTTCTATTTGAACCCGCGAACGATGCGCTTTTTGGGCTTATGCTCGGCAGGTTCGCGGAAATCAAGCTGCATCTGATGGTCGGAGCGCACGTCGTCCGACTTTTTCGCCTCCACGGAGTCAATCTGCCAGGCCACGGCTTCATTCCCGTACGATTGCAGCATGCACATGCGGGCATCATGCATATTCTGCTTCGAGCCGGCGCGATGGCCGCTCTCGAATTCGAACACGCCCGAAACCTGTGTGGTTCCATTCGGCGATTTGTAATGGGCTATATAGGTGGGCATCGGAATTCCTTCGTTTGCGTGATTGAGAATCGTCGGGCCGCAATGTGCCCGGAAGCGTTGTCGATTGTAGCGCATGGCGAAACGCGCGGGAGAGGCGGCTCGATTATGCGCTGTGTGCTGATGGCCACGTGGGCGAGGGCGGTCGCGCCTTTGCCCACGCGGCGGCAGACGCGTCTTGCCGCCGCCTCACGCGCCGGGCGCACGAGATGCGTGGGCGTCCGGCTCTTGGCTTGCCTTCCGTGGGCGTTTGCAGGGGGGCAATCGATCGCGCGACCGCCCGAACTGGGGCGATTGGCGATTTTACGGAACTCCGTCGTATCTTGCGTGCAAATCGAACGGCGGTCGGAGGGCGTTTCTTCCCGCGCTTTCGCACCGTGCCCGCTATGCGCCCAGGATTTCGCGAGCCATTGCCAAGTCGCTTTTGACTTCGGGATAATCGTCTCCACGATGCTGGGTGGTTTCGTCGCCCTTCGCCAGAAGTAGCACGACGGAGGGTTCGCTTTGTGCCGCCTCGAATGCGCGCTGCACGGCGGCCTCGCGGTCGTAGATTTCCTCGTGCGCCACACCTTCCGGCGTGTTCGCGGCAAGCTCGGCGCAGATATCTTCCACGCGTTCGTGGGCGGGGTCCTCCTCGGTGTAGACGATCAGGTCGGCGTAGCGGCCCGCCACGCGCGGCAGGCATTCACGCCGCTCGACGGCCTTGCCGCCCGGCGCCCCGAATACGGCGATGACCTTGCGGCCAGGGTATTCGCGCGCGACGGATGAAAACAGCGTTTCGAAGGAAAGCTCGTTGTGGGCGTAGTCCACGATGCACACGGTGTTTTCGTCGGCGGATGCCACGAGCTCCATGCGGCCAGGCACGCGCACATGGGCGAGGCCTTCGGCGATGGAGTCGAACCCGATGCCAGCAATCCGCGCCATGACGATGGCCGCCAGCGCATTCGATACGTTGAACGCGCCCGCCATGCCAAGCGTGAAGGCGCGGGTCTCTCCTTCGGCGACAAGGTCGAAGGAGATGCCGTGCGTCGACGTTTCGATATTGCGCGCCTGATAGCCGGCGTCATCGCGTTCGATGCCGAAAGTAACGATGCGTTCGGCGGCGCGCGTCGCGTCGAGGACGCGTTCGGCATGGTCGGTGTCCAGGTTCACCACGGCGGTGCGGCATTGTTCGAAAATGCGCAGTTTCGAGGAGAAATAATCTTCGAAATCGCTGTGTTCGACGGGGGAGATATGGTCGCGTCCTATGTTGAGGAAGCATGCGGTGCCGAGGTGCAGGCCGAGCACGCGGTCGTATTTCAAGCCGTGGCTCGATACCTCCATCACCATGATGCCGCGCCCTGCCTCTTCGGTGTTGCGCAGGTGGCGCCACAGCTCGGGCGCTTCGGGTGTAGTGTTGTGGCTTTCGTAATGCTCCATGCCGTCGTCGGTTTCGATGGATCCCAGGATTGAGGTATCCACGCCTGCTGCGGTGAAGATGGAGCGCAGCATATAGGCGGTCGTCGACTTGCCCTTCGTGCCCGTGATGCCGATGATGTTCAGGCGCTCGTCGGGGTTGCCGTATGCCGCTGCGGCAGCGAGGGCCATGGCGTGGCGCACGTCGGAAGCGACGATGCGTGGCGTATTGCCGCCGGCTTCCGCGAGGCTTTCTACGAGCGATTCGTCGCACAGGTACGCTGCCGCGCCCGCGTCGATCGCCGATGCGAGGAAGGCTGGTCTGAATGCCGCGCCCTTGCAGACGAACAGGCAGCTCGGCGCGACCTCGCGCGAGTCCACCGTCATGCCGCTTATTTGTGCGTCGTTTCCTTCGAGGCGTGCGGGGCATTCGGCGTTGTTCAGTAGGTTGACCAGGTATTTCAGCGAGAGGGATGGCGTGGTGCTCATGGGTCTTCCTTTGCGTGGTGTCGATATGGCGAAGCCATGGCGGCGCGTCGTTCCGAAGCGCGCTGCGTGCTATAATGCGAAATGCAAGGCAGCGCCCGCCGGATCTAACGAACTTTCTACGGCTGTTAGCTACGGGTGATGCTTGTCAGTTCTTAGAAAGCCGGATGCCCGTCCGGCTTTTCTATTCCCTGGGTTCCATCTTGTTTTCTCGCTTTTTTCCGCGGCGGAACTTACCGACGCAATCGAGTACGAATGAGACGATCGTGCAGCATGCTGCAAGGCAGGCCAATAGTTCCATAGGATGCTCCTTCCTCTCGAAACAAGCATCCCCGCAGGCTCGGCGAGCACTGCCTGAGCGCCATTGTACTTGAGGTGCGGGACTGCGCGGCTCTTGCGTCGCGGGCATCATCGAATGCGCTTTTCTTGCTTCCTGCCCTCTCGAACCGGTTGCCGACGTGTGTCCGCACGGGTTAGCCGCTCTGGCGCCCATCGATTCTCTCGTTTCAATCCGCGCGGCTTTTTGTCCGAACGTCGTTCCCCGTTCGGTTCTGTCCTCGGGAGCGTTGCCGTTTCGTTGGAATTCTGCTTCTCCACCTGCAATCGGGAGAAGGGGCGCTCCCTGTATACTGGGTGTGTTTTTTGTTCCATGGCGAATACGCGGCGCTTGTGGACGGACGCCTTCGTTTCCCAAGCTTCGTTCGCGCGCGGCGATGGCCTGCGACGTCGGGCTTGTGCGCCTTGCCGCTTGTGCTTCGCTTGCCCGATCTTGGCTGCTCGTGCCGCAATGCGCTGCCAGCGCTTGCGGTTTCCGCGCGGCTTGTTGTCGCGCAAACGGCGTAGAGGTGCCGTGTTTCCCGAATACGAAAGGAGCGCCCATGCGTCCCTTGCCTCAAAATCAGCTGAATCCCAAGGTGAAAAGCGTTTGGCGCATCAGCGATGCGCTCTGGATCACGGCGACGTTCGTCGTGTGCGCCGGCGGCTTTTTCATCGCCGCCCTTGTCGAGCCCGATAGCGGTTGGGCGTGGGCGGTCGTCGGCATCGTGACGGCGATCTGGGTAGCCATGATGCTCGTCTGGGTTGTCGTCTTGCCGCCGATTCGTTATGCGCGGTGGCGTTATGAGGTGGGCGAGAACGAACTCGATATCGCCAAGGGCATCGTATGGCGCAGCAGGTCGGTCATCCCGTTCGTGCGCGTGCAGAACACCGACACCAAGCAGGGCCCCATTCTGCGTGCATTCGGCTTGGCAAGCGTCACTGTGGCCACGGCTGCAGGCGAGCACGTGATTCCCGGGCTTTCTTTCGAAGAGGCCGACGTTTTGCGCGACAAGATCGCCGAGCAGGCGCGTCTTGCGCAAGAGGATGTGTAGGCCATGAGCGATATGCGAAATAGCACCTTCGACCAAGAGGGCATATTGGCGCCGTCCGACTCTGCCTGCCGAAAGGCGCCTGGCGCCGCCGATGCTTGCGGGTCTCGAGGCGAAACCGCTCAGGAGGTTCCCGCTACGGACGGCTTGAGCGCGGAGTGGCGCGCGTATCGCGATGCGTTGTCGGCTGCCGCGCGCGCCGATGCGTCTGCTCCCTTTGCGCCGGGCGATGCCCGCGCGGCGGTGCCCGAGCCGTTGCGTCCGGGTAAGCATGCGGTCCATCATTCGTATATATGGCTCGGCGGCCTGTCGGCGATGGGTGCCATCATGGTGGCGGTGCTGATATCCATGGTGGGTTCGATTCCTTCCCTTATCGAGGATATTCCCGCCGCGCTTCTTGTTCCCATCGTGCTCGGCGGCGGCCTCATTTTCGCGATCGTCCTTGCCGGCATCGCGTTTTTCGTGCAATGGCTGTCGTGGAAAAATCTGCGTTACGAACTGGGTCCTTCGGAGTTCGCGCTGTTTTCGGGCGTCATCAGCAAAAAGCGTCGTCACGTGCCCTATCAGCGCGTCCAGTCGGTGAACCAGCAGGCGGGCGTTTTGCAGCGGGTACTCGGCATTTGCAACGTGAAGATCGACACGGCGGGCGGCGCCGCTAACGAGGCCGTCACGCTTCGCTACGTGCGCGTCTCCGACGCCGAGGCATTGCGCTCCGAGCTGTTCCGTCGCAAGAAGATTCTTTTGGCGGGCGGATCCATCGACGAATTCGGCACTGCCTTCGTCGGCGGCGAGGTGGTGCCGTCGGCGTGGATAGCGGCATGCGCGGGTGGCGACGTTCGTTCTGCCGCATTCGCTTTCGGTGCCGATGCCTCGATTTTCGACAGGTCTTTCGATGCGCCGATGTCCGAAGGCTTTGCGGTCGACGCTGCTGCGGCCGGCGGCGCGATAAAAGTCGGCGGCGGAAACGTTCTCGACGGCGCTGATGAGTTGCTCGGCGATTTGCGCGGCGTGTTCGGCGGTCAAGAAGTCGCCACGGGCGCCGTCTCTTACGAATCGGGCTTGAGCAACAAGGAGCTTTTCTTCGCAGGTCTGTCGGGTGCCGCGGGGCATTTCGGCGTCATCATCGCCGGCATCGTGGGCCTGGCGGGCGCCGTTGTCCAGTTCTTCCAGAGCAATATCGAATCGTGGATCGAGCTTGCATTCGACGGCTCGGCGGCTGCGGACGGCGCCGACGTTTTGGGCGGGCTGTTCGGCTCGTTCGCTTGGCAGCTGGCCCTGTGGGCGGTGCTGTCGGTGCTGGCCCTGTGGGCGTTTTCCGTCATCGGCACCATCGTGCAGTACGGCGGATTCAAGGTGCGTCGCCGCGAGAGCCGCATCGAGGTGGAGCACGGTTTGCTGCAGCGGACGTTTCACGGAGTCGATGTCGACCGCGTGCAGACCGTCATCGTGAAACAGTCGTTCGTGCGTCGCCTGATCGGCTACTGCGAGCTTTCCGTCGGCAAGATCGATTCCGCCACGCAGGATGGCCAGGATAAGCAGATGGCGGCGCGCGGCGTGGTGATTCACCCGTTCGTGAAAATGGATCGCGTCCCCGAACTTGTGTCGGGCCTGCTGCCCGAGTTCGCCGATATGCCGCAAGAGACCGTGAAGCCCGCTCCCATCGCTTTGCGCCGCGCCATCGTGCGCCGCGGCATCATTCGCAGCACGATGTTCTGGGTGGCGCTTGCGGCTATCGTCGGAAGGATGGTTCTTGAGGCGGGGGTGCGCGCCGGGGTGCTTTCGGTCGATCCCGGCACTTTCGCTATTTTGGAGATAGCGTTTGCCGGGTGCATCGCATTGTTCGTGATTGTTTTTGCGCTGAACGTGATCGATGCGGCGCTGTGGCATCGCGGGTCGGGTCTTGGCTACGACGATTCGTTCATGAGCGTTACGAACGACGGCCTGTCGAGGCGAACCGTGGTGTTTCCGCGCAAGAAAATCCAGTACGGATCGCTGGTGACGAACCCGTTCCAGCGCATGGCGCATGTCTCCATCGTGAGTGCCGTTACGGCGGCGGGCGTGGGCGGCACCACGGAGCAGCTGTGGGACGTATCCGACGAAGAGGCGGGTCGTTGGCTGGAATGGGTGCGTCCGCGCGGAAATGCGCAGGGGGAGACGTCGTTCGTCTGAGCGGGTGGAGAAAGGCCCGAAAGCACACTCTGCCGGCCTTGCAATGTTCGGCCGGCAAGGCGCCGGCACGGCTGAGCGTGCTGATAGGGAAGAGGGACAGTGGCGGAATCGCGCGATTCCGCCGTTAGGCGTTGAACCAGCGCGAAGGTTTCCCGACGAGCCGCCTGGTGGGCTCGTGCGGAAGCGCGCAGAGGGAAGGCCGTCGATAGCGAGCAAGCCGTGCGGCATGGTGCGCTGTCGATAATCGACCGGCTGTGCACCATGGCGACGGCGGAGTACGGTGCGGCATCGCGCTGATGGCGAAGTGCGCGACGGCAGAGCGCGGTGTGGGCGTCGCGTTGATGGCGAAGCCTGTGACGGTGGCGTCTTTCGCTTCGTGAAACGCGCGGTATTCCGTCTCGACGTACTAAAAGAGCGTTTTTCGCCCCTGAAATCCAGAAATTGCTTCTTTAGTACGTCTGCACGTCGAAATGGCGGCCTTTGAGCGAGCGAAGATTTGCGAGGCTCGGTAAAATACCAGGTCACAGCATCGCCCGATTGGCGCTTGAAATATCGGGCGTTTCAGCGACGTACTAAAGTGGCATTTTTGGGAATTCGAGTGCAGAAAAAGCGACTTTAGTACGGATGCGGCTGCGGCGATGTCTTTGCTGCTGGTGGAAACGGTCTTGGGCAATAGTGCGGCACGCTACAGAAAGAACGATATGTATGTAGGAATGCATGTGACCGCGCCGTCTTTTCTGACGCCTTTCGTGTAAACGAGAAATTGCTTGCCGATGCGTTGCGAGAATTTCAGCGAGAAGGAATTTCGCTGACCGACCGCTTCTATCGTCGCAGTTCATTGCTGATTTTTTGCCTTGCTGCTTTGCGGGAATCCCCCATTTCCGCACTTTTTGAAACGGCATTTTTCCCGATTTCCGCACTTTTCAAGTACTTGGAGCTTTGGGGTCGATGCATCGCGGCTCCTTTATCCGAGGGGCAATCGGCGCGCGATAATCGTCGGCGATGGTTGCCTCCGAATGTGTTTTCGGCATTCATGTTTTGCGGCGGAGCCGCATGATATCCTTCTATGATGACCGTTCAAATCCTACTAAAATACCAGGTGAAGGCTTATTTTTTGAAACATATGCGACCGATTTTCTCCTATTCGTATCGTAGAATTGTCATGGCTTAGTGCGGCTTTGAGGAAAGGAGAAAGATTGGAGGCGACGAAAGCTTTGAAGCGTGTGTGTCTCGCCTTTGCCGCGGCGATGGCTATGCTCGCATTCCCCTGCGCTGCTTATGCGGAAGAATCCGTCGGGGGGGGGGTAAATCCTGGATTCGATGGTCTTAATAGCGAAAGCTTGTCTGGAAATGCGATTTCGCTTGGCAGAATGATTGACCACGGATTCGATGATGTAGACGGAACGTCATGGTACGTCGATTCTGTTGCGAGGGCGTATCAAAATGGCTATATGCCAGGTGGATATGATTTGGCGCTGTTTCGTCCCATGGACGTTGCTACGAGGGCCGATCTTGCGTCGACGTTGTTCGGCCTTTCTGGCGGATGGTTCGATGCGGGCGACGGCACGGGAGGCAGCACCCCGTTTTCCGACATAAGCTCTGACGCGTGGTATTCGAAAGCGGTGCAGTGGTGCTCTGAGGCCGGCCTTATGAACGGCGATGGGGATTCGGGCGTGTTTCGTCCCGATTCCAGGATGACGAGAGAAGAGTTGGCGGTTGCTTTTGCGAATTACGCCAAGTGCTGCCTCGGACAGAACCCGGTTCCAGAGAAACCCGTTGATGAAATCTTGGGTGCATTTCATGATTCCGATGCGATTTCGCCCGACGCCCGAGAGGCAGTTGCTTGGATTATCGAAAAGGGGGTTCTCCCTTCGGTTGGCGGAGCAGCTGATCCCCAGGGAAGTATGACGCGCGTATCGCTTGCGGTTGTTGCTTGCCGTCTTCAGGAAAATCCCATTGCAGAGATTCCCCAGAAAATAGCGGTCGACCCCATGGCGTTATCTAGGGGCGACGGCAACGTCCATTTGGTTGTCCGTGCCTTCGGGGCCCAGAGCTTGCAATGGGAGAAGTACAACGAGCAAACGGCAACGTGGGAGGCCGTCCCCGATGCGACGAAAGCCCATATCGTCGTAAGCACCGAGGAGTACGCGAATAAAAATGAGCCGTATCGATGCAGCATCGATTTCCCCGATACGGGCGTTATCGAGTCGAATTCGACCGATGGAACCATGCGCGATATGGATGACGGAGTCGTTGTCGATACGTCATACCGATGGAGTATTGACGGTAAAGGGGTGTTGAGAATTTCATCGCCCGATGGGCAGTCGGTAGTGCTCCCTGAGGATATTGCTCGGAATGCCCCATGGAACGACAGGAAAGCCGAAATAACGGCGGTTGTTGTCGAGGGGGACGTGAAGGCACCCAGGAGCTTGAGCCATATGTTCGGGAACAGCGAAGGTGGCCCCAGCAACGACTATACTCACCTCGTCAGTGCCGACTTGTCCCATCTTGACATGACCGGCTGCGAATATGTCGATGGCATGTTCCGCGATTGCCCCCGATTGCAAACGGTTAAATTGGGTTTGACCGGAGCCGATCCTGTCGATACGTCGCATATGTTTTCAGAATGCCCGTCGCTTGAATCTGTTGATTTTGGTTTTGGATGGAGCATGGCAGATGTTGAAGACACGAGATGGATGTTCGACGGGTGCTCCTCTCTTAAGTCTCTTGATGTGTCGACGTGGGACATGGGGAATGCGAGACACATGAGTATGATGTTCTATGGATGCTCTTCCCTCGAATCGCTTGACGTTAGCACGTGGAACACGGGCAGCGTTGAGGATGTTGCGGCGATGTTTGCCAGTTGTTCGAACCTGCGCAGTATCAACGTGTCTTCGTGGTCTACGGGCTTGGTGAAAAGCAGCCCGCAGATGAGCGGTTTTGATGATATGTTTGCTGGTTGTTCTGCGTTGGATGGTCTTGACCTTTCTGCATGGGAATTTCCCTCGAATACGGCGATGAGGAGGATGTTCGATGGATGCGCTGCCCTGGAGTATGTAAAGTTTCCGTCTGGCGATAGCCTGAGCTTTTCTAGTGTCGATCAGGCGTTTTCTGGCTGTCAGTCCCTTGTTTCGTTGGATGTAGCAAACTGGGATGTTTCGGGCGTAACTAACTATAGTGGCTTTTCGGGCGTATTCGCGGGATGCTCCTCTCTCGTGAATCTCGATGTGTCGAAGTGGGATGTGTCTGGCACCGATAATTTTTCCGGCATGTTTTCAGGGTGCTCTTCCTTGGTCGAGCTTGATTTGTCCCAGTGGGATACGGCCAAGGCGGAGCGTATGGGCTACATGTTCCGCGGCTGCTCTTCTTTGGAGAAGCTCGATGTGAGCGGATGGGATATGTCTCATTCCGTCGAAGCGCCGTTTATGTTCGGTGGCTGCTCCTCTCTTTCCGAGCTCGATCTTTCGGGTTGGAAGACTTCCGGCCTGAAGCAGATAGATTGCATGTTCGCGGGATGCTCTTCTCTCGAGAAGCTCGATCTTTCTCAATGGGACACGAGCGCTACGAAATTGATCACGGGCATTCCCTTCCCACGCATGTTCGAGGATTGCTACAAGCTGTTCGACCTAACGCTTGGCGAGAATTTCAAGTTCGTAGGCTCCGCTTCCAGTCTTCGTGCCGTTCCCGCTGGCATGTGCTGGAAGGCTGCTAGCACGGGCGACGAAATTGCCACGACCGCCGAGCTTGTCGATTACCACAATCAGCATGCACGCCTGGAGACCTACACCCTCGCCGCATCTTCTGGCGGTTCGGGGCAGGGCGGCGGCACGGGCGGTGGCTCCGGTGGGGGCGGCGGATCGACTGGTCCTTCGCTTGACATCCAAGACGAAACGGGCGGCAAGGTGGTCGTCGGACCTATCGGCGATGCTTCGGATGGCATCTCGCGCATTCGCATGACCCCTCTTGCCGAGGACGAGCTTTCCTATAAGCTGCTCGCTGGACGCGTAGAAGCAGGCCAGCAGATTGCGGGCGCGTATCGCATCGAGGTGACGGGCGAGGGCAAGATTGCCGCTTCGTTCGAGGTCGGTCCCGAGCTCAACGGCGAAACGGTCGAGATGGCCTACGTGGATTCCGACGGGTCTGTTGTCGAGGTTTCTGCAATCGTCGTAGGCGGCAGCGCTGTCGTGTTGCTCGATGGCACGTCGGACGTGATGGTGTTCGTTCCTGCAGGGGCGAGCGACCTTACGCACGGATTCCCCGACGTTTCCGCCGATGATTGGTACGTGAAAGAGGGTTATCTCGATTACGTGGTTGAAAACGGACTCATGCAAGGCCACGGCAACGGCGATAGGTTCGGTCCTGGCGAGACCATCTCGCGCGGTCAGATCGTCACGGTTCTGTGGCGCATGGCGGGAAGCCCCGTTGTTTCCGCCGCCGACTTCGACGACGTGGATTACGGCATGTACTATGGCGACGCCATCGCTTGGGCGCGCGCGACCGGCGTGGTGGGCGGATATGGCTCAAGCAACATGTTCGGCCCCGAAGACACGGCTACGCGCGGGCAGATGGCCGTGATGTTGACGAATTACGCGAAGAGCATTGCCGGCCTGGATGTGACCGTCGATGGCGCCGCGCTCGCCGACAAGGCCGATGTCGACTCCATTCCCGCCTGGGCGCACGACGCTCTTGCCTGGACTGCCGAAAACGGCATCATCACGGGCCGCGTTGTAGACGGTGAGAGCTATATGGCCCCTGATGGCACGGCGTTGCGCTGCGAAGCCGCGAAGATGTTCACGGCGTTCCATCGCGATGTGCTGCAGAATGCATAGCACCTGTCGCCGTGCATACTGCGTTGACTGACGGGCGTGATTCACGCCCAGAAGAAACGGAGCATCCACCGTCAAGCTGACAGGCGGCGCAATCGTGCGGCCCGGTCGTATTCGAAAGCGACCGGGCCGCTTCTTTGAGCGCGGCGGTTTCCATCCGAGCCCTGCTGCCGCCTTGATTGATGGAACGGTAACGCCCGCCCGGCACGCGGCGTTGTGCGTCTCGCTCCGTGCTAGAATGCCCCCCATGAATACGACGATGACGAAAAACGAATCGGCTGCCGCCTCGCCAGGCGCCCCAGGCCGAAGCCAGGGTGCTCGAGCGGCGCTCTCGGATGCCGCGTCTCACGCATGGCAGATTTCCAATTTCAACGACGCCCGCGCCGCCCGCAAGGCGGAAAAACGTGGCGGCAAGGCCTCGTCGAATGCGCCCGAAAAGGTCGACGACTCGTCTCATCGCCGGAAGAAGAACGTGCGCGAATACACGGTGGGCGAGGAAATCGCCAACTCCATCTCCCACGGCATCGGCGCCGCGCTTGCCGTGGCGGCCATTCCCATCTGTATCGTCGTCGCGGTATCGCACGGCGGTGGCGTGGCGCTTGCGGCAGCGCTCATCTACACCATTTCCATGCTGTTGGAATACACGGCGTCTACGCTCTATCATGCACTGGTGCCCATCCCCGCCAAAAAGGTGTTCAAGATCCTCGACCATTCGGCGATTTATCTGTTCATCGCGGGCAGCTATACGCCGTTCTGCCTGATCGCCTTGGCGGGATCGAACGGTATGCTGCTGTGCGGCATCGTATGGGCGCTCGCCATCGTCGGCATGGCGCTCGAGGCTTTCTGGGTGTTCCGTCCGCGTTGGATTTCGGCGGTCATCTATCTGCTGCTCGGTTGGTGCGTCGTCGGGTTCCTGCCGCCGCTCATCGCCAATCTGGCATTCCCGGGGCTCATGCTGCTTCTAGCGGGCGGCATTTGCTACAGCGTCGGCTGCGTCTTCTACGTTTTGAAGAAGATTCCCTACATGCACACGGTGTTCCATCTGTGGGTGTTGGCGGGCAGCGTGCTGCAGTTCCTCTCCATCGTGTTGTACGTGCTTTAGGCGCGTAGGTGATATTCCGCCTGGTAGGCGGCGAGCTTGAAAAGGTTGTGACGCGGTTTCATGGACGTCGGCATAAGCATTCTGGTCACGTTTGTACTCATCTTGGTGAACGGATATTTTTCCGCTTCCGAAATGGCGCTGGTGAATGCGCGCAAGGTCGTGCTTCAAAAAGAGGCCGGCGAGGGGTCGAAGAAGGCGGCGAGCGCTCTTGAGCTTGCGTCCGACTCCGACCGCTTCCTGGCAACGATTCAGGTTGCCATCACGCTGGTGGGCTTTTTCGCGTCGGCGGCGGCCGCCACGAATCTTTCCGATCCGCTGGCGCAATGGATGGCGTCGTTCGGAATCGAATGGCTCGCCTTCGCCGCGCCCGCTTTGGCTCCCGTGCTCATCACGCTGATCGTTTCGTATTTCAGCATCGTGATCGGCGAGCTGGTTCCCAAGCGCATCGCGCTTTCTTCGGCGGAATCGGTGTCGAAGGCGGTCGCCGGGCCTTTGAAGGTGTTCCAGAAGGTCGCCAGCCCCTTGGTGCGTTTCACGGCGGCATCGGCGAATCTCATCGCGCGTCTGATGGGCGTGAAAAGCGCGGACGAGCGCCAGGAGGTTTCCGAGGAGGAAATCCGCTACATCGTGGCCGACAACGAAGAGCTCGACGACGATGAGAAGCGCATGATCCACGAGGTGCTCGACCTGGGCGATGCCACCGCCGTGGAAGCTATGACGCCCCGTGTCGACGTGATCGCCGTGGAGGATACCGAAACCGTGAAGCAGGCGCTCGACCGCATGCGCGGTACGGGTTATTCCCGCCTGCCCGTCTATCGCGACGACCTCGACGACATCGTGGGCATCGTGCGCTACAAAGACTTGATCAGCCCTCTGCTTGACGGCAAAGAGACCGACGCGGTGGCCGATTATGTCGCGGAAGTGGGCTTCGTTCCTGAAAGCAAAGACCTGTTGCCCCTGCTCAACGAAATGCAAACGAATCGTCAACAGATGACGGTCGTCGTCGACGAGTACGGCGGAACTGCCGGTTTAATAACCATCGAAGATATCGTGGAAGAGATCGTGGGAGAGATCGTCGACGAGACCGATTTCAGCGAAAACGAGCATGTCACGCAGCTTTCGGCGAAGGAATGGATTGCCGTCGGGTCGTGTCCGTGCGACGAGGCGGCGGCGTTCGGATGGCCCGTGGAAGAGAGCGAAGACTACGAGACCATCGCGGGCTGGCTGATGAACAGGTTCGATTGCGTTCCCCAGCTTGGCGATGAGTTCGTGGTCGACGGCTATGCATTCAAGGTGCAGCAGATGCGCCGCCGTCGCGTTTCCCAGTTGCGCGTGAAGCGCGTATCCGCCGCCGATCCTGCGCAGGAACAGTAACGGGTGCTCGAGGATACGGAAGGAGGGGTTCTGTGGTCGAGGCGAATCGCCTTCATCGCTCCAATGACGAGGTCATTTCGGGTGTTTGCGCCGGTGTGGCGGAATACTTCGACCTCGACCCCATCGCCGTGCGCATCCTCGCCGTTCTTTTGACGATATGCACGTTCGGCATCGCCGCCGCCGTCTACGTCGTCATGTGGCTCGTGCTTCCCGGGAAGATGCATGCGCCCGCACCGATCGCCTGCGCCGTCTATGTTCCCGCCGCTTCGGCGCCTTCTCCTTCCGTTCCGCGCCGTGTCCGCGGGTCTGCTCCCGTGCCTCCTGTGGGGTTTGCCTACGAGCCCGATTCGGCAGGCGATAAGGCCCCTGTCGCCGCTCCCGTGGCCGATTCCGAAGAGCCGTGCGAGAAGTGCGGCATGGAGGGATGGTCGCGATTGTGCGTATGGCTCGGTTCGGCGATTCTCGCCGTCGACGCCGTCTTGCTGTTCGACTTCTTCGTGCGCGGCGTTTCGTGGTGGCAGCTGTGGCCCGTGGTGCTTGTGGTGGCAGGCTTCGTCTTGCTGTTCGTCCCTGCGAAAAAAGGCTCGTATGCGCGTCGCTTCTCGTGCGGCCTGTCGCTGGTGGCCGCGGGCGTCGTGATGCTGTTCATATCGACCGGCGTCCTTTCTCCGCTTTCCATCGCGTATGCCATTTCGAAGCTGTGGCCCATTTTCCTGGTCATGGCGGGCCTGCTGGTGATGAACGTGTCTTTGCACGATGAGATGTTCGATTTCGGATTGGCGCTTTGCGTGGTCGTGGTCTGCGTTGCCACATGCACGGCGTTTGCCGTTCCCGGCTCTCTCGGATACATCGCGGTCGATTTCCCCTTCGGCTCGCGGGTTTTCGACGTCAATCCATGGATTTAGGAGGGACTCGTGGCCGATAGCCGCAAAAACAAGAATCGCCCGCGTCCCGCCGTCATCCTGGGCGTGGCGTTGATCGCGCTCGGCCTGTTCAATCTTGCCGGCAATATCGTTCCTTATGAGGTGTGGGCGAGCATCGGCGCCGTCGTTCGCGTCGTGTGGCCGTGTGCTCTGGTTGTCGCGGGCGTCTTCCTTCTGTGGGCGTCGAAGCGCGGCAAGCTTGCCGGATTCGTCTCGGCGCGTCCCCACGGGCCTTTCCGGCGCAGCCTGACCGACAAGCGCTTCCTCGGCGTGTGCGGCGGCGTCGCTTACTACTTCGGGGTCGACTCCACGATCGTGCGCGTGCTCGCCGTCATTCTTTTCGCCATGTCGCCGCTGACCGCCGTTTTCGCCTATTTTCTTATTGCGCTGGTGGTTCCTCGGGCGTAGCGGACGGCTTGCTTGGTGCGGCGAACGGCTTGTTTATGCCGTTTTTGCGATGGGCATTTGCTCGCCAATCGATGGAAAAAACAACATAATGCCTGTTCAATAAGCTATTAGCGCGCGAGCGTCCGTTCGTATCGCCGTCGCATTGTCCCGATGCCGCGCTATCGAGTACAATGGCTAGGTTTTTCATGACCTATACGCGGTTTCATGCGTCGATGCGTCGACCATGCTTTCGGGGCCTGCCTTTTGCCCGCCGCGTCGCGTGTTGGGAGGATGGTTGGCCGGTAAGGCGTCACATAGCCTGCTTCGTTTCGCTCCGATCGTTGCGATCGCGTGCGTCGTCGCGCTTGTCGCGGCCATTTCTGCATTCACGATGCAGCCGGCTGTGGCATCGCACGATGTCGATGTCGACACGATCGGCATCGGCGCCGACCGCAATACGGCCGACGATAGCTCGGCGTCTTCCGCCGATCGCATGCAGGCGGCCAGCGCCGACACCGCGTCGCTTTCGTCTTCTTCCGCGCGTTCCATCACGGTGAGCGACCCCGATCCGGTCATCGTTCTTTCGGCGTATGACGTGACCAACCAGGGCACCGTCGCTGCGGCGCTCGAGCTGGGAACGACCGACCCTTTGCCTACCGCGCCCCATATTCTTCCCGATGAAGACGACGGATGGAGCCTTGGTTCCGCCTCCGCTTACAGCCACGCCGACAACGACGACGGTTTGGGCAATTTCGGAACCGACGTCACCGCTTCGGGCGTGCCGCTTTCCCACGACGGCCTGACGGTTGCCGTTCCCGAATCGCAGGCCCATCTGCTCGGCCATCCGGTTGCCATTCGCTATGGCGAAACGATTATCGTCGCCACGGTGACCGATACGGGCGGCTTCGAGTCATACGGCCGCGCGCTCGACCTTGCTCCCGGCTGCTGGAAGGCATTCGGCGTGACCGATGTGCACGATTGGGGCGTTCGCTCCGTTTACTACAAATTCCTGTAAAGGCTCATGAGGATGCGCATCGGGCGCATCTTCTTTTTCGGGAGGTTGCGTTATGGCGAACATCATCATCGTAGGCTGCGGCCGCGTCGGGTCCCAGCTGGCGACGCTGCTTTCGCAAAACGACGGCAACGTGTGCGTGGTCGACCGCAACGCCGAGGCGTTTTCCAACCTCGATCGCAACTTCAACGGCACCACGCTGCAGGGGCTGGGCTTCGACGAAGACGTGTTGATCCGCGCGGGCGTCGAAGAGGCCGACGTGGTGGCGGCGGTCACCCAGTCCGATAACTCGAACCTCATGGTGGTCGAAGTGGCGCGCCGCATCTTCCATGTGCCGCACGTCATCGCCCGCCTGTACAATCCCGCTCGCGAGCGCGCGTATATGCAGCTCGGCCTCGACTACGTATGCGGCACGTCCCTTGTGGCGGAAGAGGTGTTCTCGAAAATTCTTTCAGGTCACGGAAGCCATCTGGACACATTCGGCGATTTCGAAATCCTGCGCTTCTCGCTCGACCTTTCGAGCACGGACAGAAACCAGGTAAAGGTGTCCGAGCTCGAGCGCAACCACGGCATTCGCATCGTGGCGTTCGAGCGTCGCGACGGCAGCGCGAGCTCCATCCCCACGCGCGACAGCGTGCTGTATCATGGCGACAGCATCCTGGCATGCGTGCGCCACGACCTTCTTGGCGCATTTTCGAAGTATATGCAGATGGGCGCTTAGGTTCGG
This sequence comes from Slackia sp., assembly GCA_030525985.1. Taxonomy (GTDB): domain Bacteria; phylum Actinomycetota; class Coriobacteriia; order Coriobacteriales; family Eggerthellaceae; genus Slackia. The sequence continues at coordinate 58,816 of JAUNDR010000004.1, forward strand.
CCGGCGTTTCGTTCATCGGGAGGATCGATGTATATCGTGATCATGGGCGGCGGCAAGGTGGGAAGCTATCTGGCCGACGTTCTTTTGAGGCAGCGTCACGAGGTGGCCGTGCTTGAAGCGAACCGGGCGCAAGCCGACCGTTTGTCCATGGAGCTGCAGGGGCAGTATCTCATCATCAACGGCGACGGCTGCGACTCCGACTTCCAGGAGGATGCGGGCATCCGCAACGCCGATGTGTTCGTAGCGGTCACGGGCCGCGACGACGATAACCTGGTGGCGTGCGAAATCGCAACGCGTGTGTTCAACGTTCCGCGCTGCATTGCTCGCGTGAACAATCCGAAGAACCGCCGTATCTTCCGCGAGGTGGGCATCGAAAGCGTGTCGTCCACCATCCTCATTGCGAACATGATCGAAGAAGAGGCCCTGCTCGGCAGCGTGGGCGTGGTGTCGGCGCTTTCTCGCGGCGATATCGTTTTGATCGAGCTGGGCGTGCCCGCGCGCATGAAGCATTTCGACCCCGAGGAAGGGGTGCCCGTCTACATGGTGGCGCTTCCCGAGGGCGCCCTTCTGGTGGCGATCGACCGCTGCGAAGACGGCGATGCGGAAATCGCGGCGCCCGATTCCATTTTGTATCCGGGCGACAAGGCCGTCGTGATTGCCGAGCATGACGTCGTGGATGACGTGCGCGCCCTGTTCGCCCATTTGTAGATGGGGCGGAAAGGCGAGGCGCTCGCGCGAATTGCCGCTTCGGCCTCGGTTGCCTTTCGGGTATCGCGGTCGCGGGTTTGCGGGATTTTCGCGCTTCGTGCTATTGCGCCTCGGCGGGTCGGACCACCGCCTTTCCGTTTGTTTTTCACGCATCCTTTCCGCTTCGTTGCGCCTGCATGAGGGCTCGCACGGCGGCTCAACTTATAATGGCGTGATATGAAAAATTCTCGTGCGGATCCGCTTCCCGCGCCGCCCTGTTCGGCACGCGGCGCGGCTCTGCTTGGTCGAAAGGAACGGGCATGATTTCTCGATATACGCGTCCTGTCATGGGCAGGATCTGGGAGTTCGAAAACAAGTTTTCCATCTGGCAGGAAATCGAGGTGCTTGCGTGCGAGGCGCAGGCCGAGCTGGGAGAATGCGGCATTACGAAAGAAGATGCCGCCTGGATTCGCGAGCATGCGGGCTTCACGGTGGAGCGCATCAACGAGATCGAGGCCGTCACGCATCACGACGTAATCGCCTTTTTGACCTGTATGGGCGAGCATATCGACGCCGAGGTTCCCGAGGGCGCCGAAAAGCCCAGCCGCTGGGTGCATTACGGCATGACGTCGTCCGACTTGGGCGACACGGCGCTGTCGTACCAGGTGATGCAGTCTATCGACGTTATCCTGGAAGACGTGAAGGCGCTCGGCGAAACGTGCAAGCGCCGCGCGTTCGAGCTGCAGGACGCCCTGTGCGCCGGCCGCACGCACGGCATCCACGCCGAGCCCATGACGTTCGGCATGAAGTTCGGCAGCTGGGCCTGGGCGCTCAAACGCACGCAGACGCGCCTTGAGGAGGCCCGTGCCGTGGCGGCGACGGGCGCCATCTCGGGTGCGGTGGGCACGTATTCGAGCATCGACCCGTTCGTCGAGCAGTACGTGTGCGAGAAGCTGGGCCTTGCCGCCGACCCCCTGTCCACGCAGGTGCTGTTCCGCGATCGTCATGCCCAGGTGCTCTCGGCGCTTGCCGTGGCTGCGAGCGTGCTCGAGACCATCGCGCTGCAGGTGCGCCTTATGCAGGAAACCGACGTCATCGAGGCTGAGGAGCCGTTCCGCGCGGGTCAGAAGGGCAGCTCCGCCATGCCGCACAAGCGCAATCCCATCACGGCCGAGCGCGTTTGCGGCCTGGCGCGCGTGGTGAAGGCGAATGCCCAGGTGGGCTTCGACGACGTGGCGCTGTGGTTCGAGCGCGACATCTCGCATTCAGGCGCCGAGCGCGTGGTGCTGGCCGACAGCTTCGCCGCGCTCGATTACATGTTCTCCAAGATGCAGTGGATGCTCGACGGTTTGCAGGTGTATCCCGACAAGATGGAGTACAACCTCAACCGCACGCGCGGTTTGATTTATTCGTCGAAGGTGCTGTTGGCACTGGTGGACACGGGAATCACGCGCGAAGAGGCGTATGCGATCGTGCAGCGTAACGCGATGGCCGTATGGGAGGACATCCAAAACGCCGTGGACGGTCCGACGTATCGCGAGCGCTTGGAGGCCGACCCCGAGGCGAAGCTTTCGGCCGCCAAGCTTGATGAGATTTTCGATCCGTGGGCGTTCCTGGGCCACAAAGACGTGGTGTTCAAGAAGCTCGAGGCGCTGGAGTTCTAAAGCGTGCTGCGACCTCTGACGAACCGCCCCTCTCCTCCGCAGTGGGAAGAGGGGCGGTTCTGCGTGCGCCTGCTCGCCTGTGGGTGGCGAGCAGGCGTCGTTCACAGGCGAGGTTCTTCGGGCCAAATCAAGAAGATCGCCGCAATTCGGCCGTCGGTGCCTATGATGGCGCGTCCTGCTGCATCATTTCGGGGTGAAATGATGCAGCAGGACGGTTCGATGATGGAGAAAGCCCGCCGAAGGGACGGACGCGTCGGATGGATGGGGCCTTTGTGGCGGCGAGCGTATCCAGCGTGTCGGGCTGTTCGGCGACTTTGGGCGGCGTTGGCGGTTGTCGACATTCCCGCTTATCGTGCCGGCCATATTGCCGCACCCGCAAACGAGCATTTTCTTGCCAAGCGATTGCATAAAAACGCCCGTTTGCGGGTGCGGTTCGGCGATGCAGCGGAAAAATGCTTGTTTGAGGGGCGGACGCTGAATTCCCGCAAATCTTTCGTTTACCATAGCCGTCGACAAAGATTGTCGAACGTGCGAAAAGCGAGGTGCCGAAGATGGCTGAAATAACGGGAATGGCAAGCATGGTGGGGAAGTCGAATGGGAGCCGACCCGGGGCAGACCGCGATGCCGCCCGTTATCGCGAAGCGGCCGAAGGATTGGCGGCGTTTCTCGAGGAGAGTCCGAGCATGTTCCACGCTGTTGCTGCGGCGTGTCGCAGGCTCGATGCGGCGGGGTTCGCGCGTCTTGCCGAAGGCGATGGATGGAGCGTCGAGCCTGGTCGCGGCTACTATGCGGTACGCAACGGTTCGAGCGTCATCGCGTTTCGTGTGGGCGAGGCGGCGCATCCGCAAACGGACGATTTCCATTTCAAGTTGACGGCGTCGCATTCCGATTCTCCGACATTCAAGGTGAAGGCCGTTCCCGAACTCGCGGGTGTAGGAGAATCGCTGCGCCTGAATGTCGAAGCATACGGCGGCATGATCGACTATACGTGGTTCGATCGCCCGCTCTCGATCGCGGGTCGCGTGTTGGTGCGCGACGGCAATCGCATCGAAAGCAGGCTTATCGCCCCCGATCGCGATTTGCTGCTTATTCCCAGCGTGGCCGTGCATCTCGACCGTGGCGTGAACAGCGGTTTCGCGCCGAATAGGCAGGTCGATCTGTGCCCGCTCTTCTCGGCGGGAAAGCTTGAGCGCGGCGCTTTCGATGCGTTGGTTGCCGAAGAAGTGGGGGCGGTTCCTGAACAGGTTCTCGCGCGCGATCTGTTCTTGGCGAATCGACAGAAGCCATGCATCTGGGGCGCTGCGGACGAGTTTTTCTCGGCGCCGAAGCTCGACGACTTGGCTTGCGCCTACGTGTCGCTCGAAGCGTTCTTGCGCTGCAAGAACGATGCCGCCGTTTCGGTATGGTGTTGCTTCGACAACGAAGAAGTGGGGTCGAACACCAAGCAGGGCGCCATGTCGACGTTTTTGCCCGATGTTCTGATGCGCGTATGCGCCGCACTGGGCGGCGCCGATGAGGACTACCGCCGTGCGTTGGCGAAGTCGATGCTTGTGAGCTGCGATAATGCGCATGCGGTGCATCCGAACCATCCCGAAAAATACGACGAGGCCAATCGCTGCGTCCTCAACGGCGGCATTGCGGTGAAAGAGGCTGCCAATCAGCATTACTGCACCGACGCATTCAGCCGCGCGGCGTTTTTGGTGCTGTGCGCCGATGCGGGCACGCCTGTTCAGACGTTTGCGAATCGCAGCGACACGGCGGGCGGGTCGACGCTCGGCAACTTGTCGAATATTCAGGCGAGCATGCATGCCATCGACGTCGGATTGCCGCAGCTGGCCATGCATTCGTCGTTCGAAACCATGGGTGCGCTCGATGTGTTGCACGGCATTCGCGCGGTCGAGGCATTCTATGGCGCCGACCTACGCATCGACGGGGCGGATGCGGTGACGATCGGATAAGGGCGTCCGAGGCGGCGTGTTGCGTTGCGGTCGGTTGGGCTGAGCAGGAACGGGCGTCTTTTCGGCGCCCGTTTCTGCTATCCAGGCGTTGTGTTGCATCCAGCGCCCGCTCAATCTATCTGTGGTTTTCGGCTTTGCCCCCAGGTTTCATCCCATCCCTGCGCTCGTTTGGTATAAATGAGTATAAATCGGTATAGATTGATGGACGATACGGAGGTGCGGCATGGGAATGAATCCGTTCAAGCTGACGGCGGGGAAGATGCCGCCTATCCTTATCGGAAGGCAGGATATCGCAGACGATTTTGTCGAAGCGCTCGACAACGGCGCAGGGGCTCCTGGGCGACTCATGCTTATCACGGGGCAGCGCGGTTGCGGCAAAACGGTGATGCTGTCCGAGCTGCGGCGTATCGCCATCGAACGCGGGTGGGTCGTGATTTCCGAAACGGCTTCGCGCGGCATGTGCGAGCGCCTGGTGGGCGCACTCGCACCTCGCGGCATTCGCTTGGCGGATGCGAGCATCAATCCGTCGATCGGCATTGCCGGCGTAGCGAACGCCAGTCTCGGGAGCTTGTCGTTTTCGACGCCCGAGCAGGGAGCGCTTACGCTGCGTGCGGCTATCGGGGACCGGCTGAAGAAGCTTCCGAAAGGCAAGGGCATCGTGTTCGCCATCGACGAGGCGCAGGCGGCGTCGACGGCGGATATGATCGCGTTGGCGACGACGTTTCAACATGTTCTGAGCGACCAGGATATGACTGGTCTTCCGGATAGCGAGCAGCGCGGCGTGGCCCTGGTCTTTGCGGGGCTGCCTTCATTGGTGGACGATTTGCTTGAAAACGAAGTGCTGACGTTTTTGAGAAGAAGCCAGAGGCAAATTGTCGGCGATGTTCCGCTTCCTGATGCGCGTGATGCGTACGTGCAGGCCGTGCGCGATGCGGGAAAGTCGATCGACGTGCTCGTTGCGACGGCCGCCGCGCGTGCTGCGGGAGGGCATCCGTATTTGTTGCAGCTTGTGGGTTATTACATGTGGCGCGCGTCCGACAGGCGTGGTTCTTCCGCGATAGAAGCGTGCGATGTGGAGGATGGGGCCGCCGATGCCATGATGGCTTTTTATGATGCCGTGTGCGCGCCGCTCTATTACGGATTGCGCAGCCCCCAGCGTCTTTTCGTAGAAGCCATGGCGAAAGACGACCCCGAGCCGTCGCGCATGTCCGATATCACACAACGCGCTCGCCGAACGGCAAGCTGGACAAGCAAATACCGTGCAAGTCTCATTCGCGAGCGCGTGATAGAGCCTGCAGGATACGGGATCGTCCGATTGAGCGTTCCTTACTTGGGGGCTTACATGAGGGATGAGATTTTGTGGAAAGCGACTCGATAGCGTCTGCGGCCGTCCGTTTTTCCGTGCGGTTTTCCCCACGAAGGATGGCGAGTTTGGGAAGTTTTCCCCATTTCCACCGAGCAATCGAAGAGCGATTGAAGTGAAAAATCGGGCTTTTGCCGTGTGCAAAGGCCCGATTTTTTGCGTTTTCGTCCGGCTATTTTGCATAAACGGGCGTAAATCGCGATTTCCCTCCGGACAAAAGTATCTTTTTTAGTGTTAACTAAAACAAAACACTCGATTACCCTTTTTGCTCTTATATTCACAGAAAGGGCTATAAGTTATTAACAATTAGTTAATACACTGTGGAAAACTAAGGGAAAAAGAAAGGGGGAGGGTGTGTACGACCGCCGGCTCGATTCCATCGTTGCGGCAGCGGATTGCGGAAGCTTTTCGAAAGCCGCCAAACAGCTCGGCGTGTCCACGCCCGCCCTTGCCAAGCGCATCGAAGCGTTCGAGGCCGAATACGACATCGCGCTTTTCAACCGCACGCGCCGCGGCGTATTCCTCACGCCTGCGGGCGCTTCGATCGTCGATGATGCCCGTGCCCTTATGCGGCAGTCGCGCGACGTGCTGCGCCGCGCCCGCGAGCAGGAGACGTTCGGCGGCGTCACGGTGCGTTTGGGAATTTCTGCGGCGTGTCCCGCGCCTACGGTGCTCGCCGCGTGGCCGCGCATCCACGAGTCCGATTCGTCTTTGCATTTGGAGTTGGTGCCGATCGGCGATATCTACGACGACGATGTTGCGGTCGTCGCGCATCTCGGCGGCAGCGTGGATATCGTCGAAGTGTCAGACGTCTCTTTGGCTGCGTGCGAGAAGCTCTGGGGAAGCGTCTGCCGCGTCGATCCGCTGCCGTCTGTCAGCGGCGGCTTGGCGTACGGCGCATCGCGCACGGACGCCCGATTTGCGCCCGTTGCATCGTCCGTCGACGGTGCGCTCGCAGCTGCCGCACATCCTGATGTTTCGTCTGCGCCCGCCTCATTGTCTGGCTGCGGTTCGTTCGATCCTGCGGGGTTGTCCGCTTCCGCGTCCGCCAGCGATTCGCCTGCGGTTTGCGCAATTCCCGTTTCGGGCGTTCTTCTCTGGCCTTCGCACCCCTCATCTGCGACGGCTCGCTTCGTCGCGCTGCTGAATGGTTCCTCGCAAGGGTAGGGGCTGCGTCTTCAACGCGGCGCAGGAATCGCTCGTCTTCTCTATGCGGTCTATATCGCTATGCTGCTATCAATTACGGAGAAAGGAGCGGCATGGCAACGGCAGCTCAGCTTAATACGCGCACCGACTCGGCTCTTGAGTGGAGCGGCGATGCTGTTTTCGCGCGTAACGGATGCAGTCCGAGCGAGGTGGCGTGAGCCGTCTGGCGCTATGCTGCCGAATATCAGACGGTTCCGCCGTTTATGAAAGAGCAGGATTCGTGCGATTGCGATGGTCCTGCGTCGCCCGCCATTTCGCACACCGCCAATGGGGCGGGGCTTGCGGTTCACGTTGCGGTCGAGGCGTGTGGCTACCGTCCGTCTCCTCAGACGACTGACGAGTGGGATTACGAGAAAATGCGTGAAGACATGTACGACTGCATACTTGAAGAAATGCAAAAGCGATACCGGTAGCGCGCTTTTCGACCGTGCCGGCTATACACCCCCTTCGAGCGGCCGGTCGATGAGATTAGTGATGCGCCCGCCCCTGTGATTTCCGTACGGTAGCGATTGAGTGCGAGAACGGTTTTCGGAAAGGGATAAAGCGGGCTCTCGAAAGGGTTTGTCTCGATGAAGATTGTCGAGTCAGCTCGACAATCTTGCTTTAAACGTACGGAATATCGAGTCGACCTGACGTTTTACTGCGTGGTTCGCGTCTGTAATTAGTGGAAATAGCAGCAGGAAAGCCCGTGTGCATTAACCGGCGGTTAATTTTTCCTGCCCGCAGTGCGTCGTATCTTCAATTGTGAACCGTCCGCCTATCCGGTCAAATAAAGCCACGGCGCGCCGCCTGGATTTGCTTTCGACCGGAGGGACAGCCATGAAGATCAACGAAGTCATTCGCGTAAAACGTCTCGAGCTCGGCATGACGCAAGAGCAGGTGGCAACGCGTCTGGGCGTTTCGACGCCCGCGGTGAACAAGTGGGAGCGCGGAGCGAGCTATCCCGATATCACGCTGATTCCCGCGCTCGCGCGTCTGCTGGAAACCGATGCGAATACGCTGCTCTCATTTCAAGACGACATCACCCAGGAGCAGAATCTTGCTATCCAGCGCGAGACCGACCGTCTCGTGCGCGAAGAAGGCTACGATGCCGGTTTCCGTTACGCCGTCGCCGCCATGCGCGAATATCACGCATGTGACCAGCTTGCTTGCATTCTGACGATGTATCTCGATGGGGCGCTGACTCTTTATGCAGCGTCTGGAAGCGAAGGCGACAACGATGCGGCTGCGGCATCGGGTGGTGTGCAGGAAGAGTATCGCTCGGCAATCGATGCGAACTACCGGCGCCTTGCTTCGAGCGCCGAATCCGCTGTGCGCGAAATGGCGACGGGCATGCTGATAGCGCAGGCGATGCAAGACGAAAACTACACGCAGGCGCAAGAGCTGATCGACACGTTGCCCGATGCAACGCCGCATGCAATCGACAAGGAAGAACGCCAAGCTGCCGTTTATGCGCGGACCGGCCGCCTTTCCGAAGCGCAAAACATATGGCAACGTCGTGTATTGCGCTTGTCGAACGACCTGCAGACGGCGCTGTCGTCGCTGGTAGAAATCGCCATCGATCAAGGCAGCCTCGACGACGCATCCGAGATGGCGCAACGGTGCTCGTCGATTATGGGGCTTTGCGATGCGCCCGAATGGACGCTCGGCGCATCGTTGTTCGAGGTCGCGGCGGCTAGGCGTGACTCCGCAGCGTGCCTAGATATTTTGGAGGGCATGCTGCAAAGCATCGAAAGCGGCTCGCGCAGCATGGACGACAGCGTGCTGTATCGGGGAATCGACATGACCGATGCTTCCGATTTCGCTCAACGCATGGTGGATTTTATGTTTCAGGATTTGCAGGCCAACGAGAAATACGCTTTCTTGAGAGAAGATTCCGGGTTCGCTCGCCTAGCCGCTCGGGTTGAGACGTGGAGCGCGCATCGCGCCTGACGGGGGTCCTGCAGACGTGAAGCGCGGGTTCGCTTCACGTCTGCAGGCGCCTTTATGCCGCCACCCGAGTGCGATCGCGAAGCTTCTAAGGCAGCCTATCGTGCTTCGGCCGCTCGATGCGCGGGGTCTTCATCTTGAACAGGCCGTGACGGTTGCAATACAGGTATATCCACCCGCTGCCGCGCATGGAGAAACGCGGTTGCACGAGCTGCTCGGGGTAGAGCTTCTTCATGCAGATGCCGTCGTTGGTCACATAGGCCACGAAGCTGATGAAGTGGTCTTTGGTCATGGGGTGGTCAAGCGTGACGTACCAGTCGTTTTCCACGCGTTCGATGCTGAACGCGTGAGTGTCGTCTTCGCCTGCCGACTCCGCCTCGCATGGCGAAAGGCTCACGCCGCAACACGAAAACGCCCCTTCGCCCATGGAATGGATAACGTTTCCGCAGATGGGGCATACGTAGAACTTGCTGCGCAGCATATTGCCCGCGCGGTTGGCGTTTTCGCGCACGTCGCCCGTCAGCAGCTCCGCCACCGAAATGTCGAGCCCTTCGGCCAGGCTTTCGATCAGCGAGATATCGGGCAGCCCTCGGCCCGATTCCCATTTGGAAACGGCCTTGTCGGTCACGCCGATACGTCCGCCGAGCTGCCGCTGGGTGAGTCCGCGCGCTTCGCGCAGGGTGCGGATGGCATCCGCGGTTACATAGGTGCTCATGGTAATCCTTTCGCATGAGGTCGGGTTATGGGGCGACGGGGTTGCGAAGGTCGGATATTCGCCGTTTTTTGCGGCCGGTCTACCAGTCGTCAACTGGTGTTTTTCGGCGTGAAGCCGCTACCGGGCGAGTGGCCTTGCCGCCTTTTCCGCGATGCGCTGCCGAAGCGTCTTTCTTGCGTTGCGCATGGAGCGCTCTTTTTGCGTCGTGCCGCCTGGTGCGCCCCCCGACTCGGCGCGTCGCGGCGCATCGTTGCCAATCGCGCTTTTCCTGCGCGCTGTTGCCGGTCGGGTGCCTTCCTTGTGTGCCGCCATGTGGAAACGATTATCTGCGTCGATGGCTTGCCTGCCAACCTACGCATTGTAGAACCCTCTCGCCTTCGGTCTCGCTTGCTTTTCGGCATTTCGCGGGGATTCGAGGCGGCTGCGATTCCCGTGTGCGGCGCCGCATTGCTTGCTGCGTGCGATATTCGTTTGCCGTAATGCGATTCGCTCCTCGTGATTCCGAAGGAAGGCGGGTGGCAAAGGTCGATTTTTGCATTGTGTCGGGCTGCCAAGATCGGTTTTGCTTTAAATCCGGCTGCCGAGGCCTATTTTTCCGACTTCTGCCACAACGACGGGTCTTTGAACACCTCCTCAGGCGCATCGCGCCAGGCAAACGGTATGATTTCGTCCGTAAGCGGCGATGTTTTTGCGTCGTATCGCATGTTACGCGTGAAATCGGTGGCACAACCGCCATTTTTTGGCCTTGGAGCTGCCGAAAATGGAAAAAGCGCCTCTGGCGGGCGCCCTCGTTGCGGATTTCATTGCAGGGCGCCCCGCCGCACCCCCTCTGCAGACGCTCCCGCTGCAGCCTCTACGGGTGTTGGACGCCCCCGCTGCAGCTCCTGCAGACGCCGGACGCTCCCGCCGCAGCTTCCACCGACGAATGACGGGCGTCGGCGAGGCGGTTCCATTTCGGGTTGACGCCTGCATCCCGCCGCATGCCTGTCCGCCGCGCCTTTCCGCCCACGTCCTGCCGCGTGCCCTTCTGCCTGAGTCGCACCTTCGTCGCATCCTCGCCACGCCCCGCCGCAGGCGGGGCTTTCTAGCCTCGGCGTACTTTTATGCTCTCCACACGCGCATGAGCGTGTGGGCCTCCGTGTCGCCCACGGCCGGCATGGCAACGTAGGTGACCAGGGAGTTCGATGTGCCGGTGCTGGCGAGGTAATCGCCGTAATCGTCGCATCCGTCGGGGCAGGGCAGCGAGAAGTACGTGCCTGCTGCCAAATCGACTCCGCTGACCGTGCGCGTGGATTTCACTACGAAGTACGTGCCCACCCACGCCGGCGCGGCGGTCGGATTGCGGTCGAAGCAGAACCACGAGCCGCCGCCCGCGCCGCCTCGATCTACGGGCGCGTACGTTCCGATGCTCGAAAGCCCGCCGTGATTTTGATAGCCGGCGTCGAAGGAGAACGTGAAGCGTCCATCGACGTATCCCGCCTCGAGCGGCTTCATGCCGGCGGGCAGCGTAAGGGAATCCTGCATATGCCCGCTCTCGGCATCGATGAGTGTGAGCTGGTAATACGTGCCGGTCGCATCGACGCGCGGCGTAATGACCACGCCTTTGTCCATCGCATAGATCGGAGTGCCCATGCGTCCGTTCGACCGCCAGTCTTCGCGCACGTCGGTCGAGCCGAACGCGGCGGATTTGAGCAGGCTGGCCTCGCTCGTTTTCGTTCCGTCTTCGCTGGGGGAAATCTGCCAGAAAGCACGTCCTCCTGCGGCGGCGATGAACGGCACGTCGTAATCGGCGTTGCCCGAATCGGCGAGCGTGGCCGACCCGATCGCCCCTTTGCTGTGGGGCGCCTGATAGATGCGCCATTCGCCCGAAAGGCAGTTCGCCTCTACCCATACGACGCCGCGTTCATCGCAGCGTATGTCGTAGATATCGAATCCGCGCTCGCTGCTGGCGGGCGCGGGCAGAACCGTTGAAACCGCTCCGTCGGAAAGCGACACGATGCCGCTCTGCGTCAGCGGGTCGGCGCCTTCGGTAGGCAGGAGACATGCGGCGTAGGAATCGCAGTTAGCCCAGATGAGCGTCCCGTAAGGCAGCTTATATTCGCCTGCGAGGGCAAGGGGGGCGTCGCCTTCGAGCGCGGTGTACGACCCGTCGCTCAAGGACGCCACCGCGTCGGCGGGAACTTCCAGCGTGTCCACCGCGTTGGCCGCTTCGTGCGATTTGGAGACGGCCTGCGCGCCTGCGCCCACGGCGATCAGCGCGCCTATTCCCACGGCGCCCACGAGCAGCTGGCGCCGCGTCAGCGTGCGCTCGCCTTCGGGAAGGGGAATGCGCACCTGGTTGTCGAGGGGGCTGGGAATCCTCCGTGCTTTCGGCTTGGACGCTGCCGCCGCCCGCGCCGTGGCGGCGTGGCTGGCGCGAAATGCCGCGCTCGAAGCGCCTTTTGCCAGGGCGGGCATTTCCGCCATCGGCGTGCGCCTCGCCGCGACGCGGCCATGCGCGCTGCGGTTGCTTTTGGTCGCCCTGCTTGCGGAAACGCCGACGGAAGCCCGCGCGTCTCGGCGGACTCGTTGCGATCTTGCGGGCTGCGCATGACGGGGACGCGCCGGTTGCGAGGTCGCCGTGCGGCGGGGTGTAGGTTTTCTTTGAGCCATAGACTCATATTGTGTCATTTTCAGCGAAGGGGACATGCCGCATGCGTCGAATCGTTACAATAAACGCAAACCGGGCCCGCCTGGGCCGTACTGCCCGGGCGAGGGTTTAAACCCCCCGAGAATTGGAGGAGTGCCAATTATGAGCAACGAAACTCGCCGCATTCTGCTCGTCGAAGACGAGAAAGCCATCCGCGATGCTGTGGCGGCCTACCTCGAACGTGAAAACTACTGGGTCACCGCCGTCGGCGACGGCCAGGAGGCCCTTGAAGAATTCGGAAAGCATCACTTCGACCTGGTGGTGCTCGACCTCATGCTTCCCCGCGTGCCGGGCGAACGCGTCTGCCGCGCCATCCGCGACAATTCCGATGTGCCCATCATCATGCTGACCGCGAAAGGCGAGGTGGAAGACCGCATCATCGGCCTGGAGCTCGGCGCCGACGACTATCTGGTCAAGCCGTTCAGCCCGCGCGAGCTGGTGGCGCGCGTCCGCGCCTTGCTGCGCCGCGTCCACGCCGATTCCGAGCCGCAGCGCGAAGTGCTCGAGTTCGGCGAGCTGACCATCGACGTGTCGGGCCACAAGGTGCTCGTCAACGACGAGGAGGTCGATCTGACGGCCAGCGAGTTCAAGCTGCTTACCACGCTTTCCCGCTATCCCGGCCGCGTGTATTCGCGCATGGAGCTGGTGGAGAAGGTTCTCGGCTACGATTTCGAGGGTTACGAGCGCACGATCGACTCGCACGTGAAGAACCTGCGCGCGAAGATCGGCGACAACCCGCGCAGCCCCAAATGGCTGCATACCGTGCACGGC
>JAUNDR010000046.1 GCA_030525985.1 Slackia sp.
GTTGTCGGCCTGCATGTCGGTCCCGCCATGGGCATCGCCTACACCTGCGAACGTCCGCTCGACGGCAAACTGACGGAAGCGCCTGATCTGGTGTCGTTCGTCCGATAGAGACTTCAAGGGCGCCTCCGCACAAGCGGGGGCGCATCTTTTTCGAGGAATCCGAGTTCGAAAGGAGCCTTATGTCCGCCCAGTGCAATCTGATCGTGGATTCGTGTTGCGATCTGCCCTTTTCCGTCGTCGATCGGGAAGGCGTGTCTTTGATCCGCTTCCCGTTTCTTTTCGGGGAGGAAGAACATCTCGACGATCTGGGGCAAAGCATGCCGTCCCATGAGTTTTTCGGCCGCATGCGAGCGGGAGAGCAGCCCACGACGGCGCAGGTGTCCATCCCCGCGTTCACGCAGGCGTTCGAAGACGCCGCGCGCAGCGGCGTTCCCGCGGTGTATCTGAGTTTTTCTTCGGGGCTTTCGGGAAGTTACGACGTGGCGACCATCGTGCACGACCAGGTGAAAGAGCGCTATCCCGATTTCGAGCTGCATATCGTCGACACCAAGCTCGCTTCCGTGGCCGAAGCCCTCTTGGTGTACGAGGCCATCCGCCAGCGCGACAAGGGGCTTACGGCGGCGCAGCTTGCGGCATGGGCTGAAGAGGCGCGCTATTTCGTGAACGCGCTGTTCATGGTGGACGACCTCGACAGCCTGCGCCGCGGCGGCCGCATTCCCGACTCGGTCGCCTATGCGGGGTCGAAGCTCGATGTGAAGCCGCTTTTGACCATCGGCATCGACGGGAAGCTTTCGCTCAAAGGCGTCGCGCGCGGGCGCAAGAAGGCCGTCAAGCAGCTGGTCGAATACTATTTCGAGCGCCGCGATGCCGACAATCCCTCGCAAGACGTGGTCACGGGCCATGCCGATTGCCCGAAGGATATGGAGCGCCTGCATGACCTGATCGCAAAGCAGGACGAAAACGTGCTGTTCATGGACAGTTTCATCGGGCCCGTGATCGGCAGCCATGTCGGTCCCGACATGCTCGCCATCGTATTCTGGGGGCGCGATCGCCGCGAAGACCTGTCGGTCGCCGACAGGATCGCGCGCAAGGTGAAAGGCGCATAAAAGGTGTTCGAAGAAGAGCTGGCGCATTGCGCGCTGTGTCCGCGCAGGTGCGGAGCGAACCGCGCGGCGGGCGAGCGCGGCGTATGCGGAGCGACGGATGCGTTGCGCATCGCCCGCGCGGCGCTTCACTTCTGGGAGGAGCCGCCCGTTTCGGGCGACGCCGGCAGCGGCACGGTGTTTTTCTCGCATTGCCCGCTGCATTGCCTGTATTGCCAGAATGCGCCCATCGCCAACGGGTGTATCGGGGCCGATGTGTCCGTGGAGCGTTTGGCGAAGATTTTTCTCGAATTGCAGGAGCAAGGCGCGCTTAACGCGAATTTGGTCACGGCGACCCACTATGCGCCGCATGTGCTTGCGGCGCTTCGTCTCGCCCGCGCGGCGGGCTTCTCGCTTCCCGTGGTGTGGAACACGTCGGGATACGAGACGGTCGAGACGGTTCAGCGCATCGCGCCGTATGTCGATACGTTTCTGACCGACCTGCGCTATGCCCGCGCCGCGACGGCGAAGGCATACTCTCATGCGGCCGATTATCCGTGCGTCGCCCGCGCGGCGCTTGCCGCCATGACGCGCACCGACGCCTCCGTGATCGTGCGCATTCTGGCGCTTCCCGGGCATCTCGACGAGGCGAAGGAGAACGTCCGTTTCGTTCACGAGACATACGGCGAGCGCGTCATGCTGAGCATGATGAGCCAATATACCCCGCCCGACTCCTGCGCGCACCATCCTCTGCTCGGCAGGACGATTTCGCCCGAAGAGTACGAGGAATTGCTCGATTTCGCCGACGGCATCGGCTGCGAAGAGTATTTCTGGCAAGACGGCGATGCCGCCCAGGAAAGCTTCATCCCCGATTTCTTCAGCCTGGAAGGCGTGCGCGGAAACGAATTGCACTGACGCGATCGAACTCCGTTTCTATCGCGTATGATTATCCCCATCTGGGGTTTTAAGGGACTGCCTTCTGTTCTTTTTCCGATTGTCAGGCTACGTCTGCCTTTCAAATGTCTGCGATTATCGACGCGGCGGCGATTTTCGGCTGCTCCATGGTAGAGTGCGCCCAAGGAGACGGCTCGCCTTCGAAAGCGGAGGCGACGACGGAAAGGAATCGCGATGGGCCTGTTCTCGTTCAGCATGAGCAATCGTAAAAAGCACGGCGCCTATGGAGGCAGCGGCTATTACGGCGCCCCGAAGCAAGGTCTCGGCGGCATGATGAAGATGTTCGCCAGCTCGATGTCGAGCTCGGCGCGCAAACGCATGGCGTATCAGCAGACGGGTTATCGACCGCATCCCGCGCAGCAGGCGCCCGTCATGCATGCGCGCCCCGTCGCCCAGGCGGGTTCGGCGTCTCGCTGCCCCCGTTGCGCCGCGCAGATCCCCGCCGGCTCGAAGTTCTGCCTCGAGTGCGGACAAAAGGTGGGCGGCGGTTTTTGCGCCGGCTGCGGCAAGGCGCTTCCTGCCGACGCGCGGTTCTGCCCTGAGTGCGGAACGCCGCAGCCGTAGTGTCTGCGGGTCGTTTGGCGCGTTATGCGACGGCCCTTGCCGATAGGGCGCTCGTCGGCACGACGGCGGGCGATTACCGCCTGGTCCGCCTGCTCGGCCAGGGGCGCTACGGCTCGTGTTTCGAGGTGGAGGCGCTCGGCGGCACCGATGCGGCCGAGCGCCTCGGCGAGACGCGCGCGGTTGCGAAGCTCATCAAGGCGGGCAGGCGAGGAATCGATTCCGATGCCGTTTGGGCGGAATGCGCCGCGTTTTCCCTTCTGCAAGATTGCGGCGCGAACGTGCCTTGCTGGCTCGGTATCGTTCACGATGCCCCCGGCGCGCGCTTGCGCCGCCGCTATTTCATCATAGAAAGTTTCTGCGAGGGACGCTCGATAGAGCGTCGCCTCGCAAGGCGCGAGCGGTTTTCGGATGAAGTCGTCGCATCCGTCGGCGCGCAGTTGATATCCCTGTCCGAGCGCATGGCGGCGCGCGGCGTGGTGCATGGCGACATACGTCCCGCCAATGTGCTTCTTTCCGACGACGGGGCGGTATCGCTTATCGATTTCGGCTTGGCGCATTTCTTCGACCGCGCGATCGAAGAGCGCGAACGTCTTTCGGCATCGGCCGTCGATATCGAAGGCATTGCGGAAACCATGCTGTTCATGCTGTATTCCGACCCGAAGCGCATCGGCTTTGCAGGCGCGTCGTGGCAAGAAGAACTCGACATCGCGGCTTCGCAAAAGGAATTTCTCTCCGATGCGTTCTTTCGCCCGGATGCGTTTCGGTCGTTTTCCACCATGCGGCGGCGATTCGCGGAGGCTTTCGGCACGTCATGACGAATGGCTCCCATATCCCATACATGAAAAGAGCCCTCCTTCTTTCTCCCGAAGGAAAAGAAGGAGGGCTCGTGTCGGTCGCGGCGGGTCTTCCGTCCGCCGCGATGGGCGAGGCGTTGCGGCTGCCTAGGCGTAAGAGATGCGCACGCCTTTCGTGTCGCACTCGAGCACGTGCACTTCGAAGTCGGGATAAAGCGCCGCGAGACGCGCGCGCAGGCTTTCGGCGACAAGCCCGTCGGCCGTCACCGCCATCATCGTCGAGCCCGACCCGGAAATCCACATGGTGCATGCGCCGCCTTCGAGGCAGATGCGGCGCACGTCGTCGTAGTCGGGGATGAGCGTTCGGCGGTAGGGTTCCTGCAGCCTGTCTTCGCATGCCGCCGCGATCAGGTCGGTGTCTCCCGTTTCAAGGCCGCGCGTCAATCCCGAAATGCGGCCCATCTGCCAAACGGCGGTGTCCAGCGTCACGTCGCGCGGCACGATCTTGCGGGCACTTTCCGTTTTCACCTCGTAGGGAGGAATCACGGTGATGAACTTCAGGTGATGGTTCACGTCGTAGCGGATGCAGCGGGGAAGCTCTCCTTCGGGCGTGAACGAGCAGACGAGCGAACCCATGATGGCGGGAGCCACGTTGTCGGGATGTCCTTCCATCTTCGTGGCGATGCTGACGGCTTCGGCGCGCCCTACGATGCGTCCCGTCAAAGCGGCGGCGCCCATGATGCCCGCCACGGTGCAGGTCGAAGACGATCCGAGTCCGCGCGATACGGGAATATCCGTGTCGATATGGATGGAAATGGGGAAAGGCTTTTCGCCCCATTGGGAAAGCGCCTCGACGAACGAGCGGTAGACCAGGTTGTCCTCGGTGCGGAATTCCTCAGGGCAGCCCGTTATCGTCAGCTCGTCGGAGGTGTCGAAGGTGAAATGGGAGTACAGGCCGACCGCCATGCCCAGGCAGTCGTAGCCGATGCCGAGATTCGCCGAAGTGGCCGGCACGCTGATTTTCACGCTCACAGAAGCTCACCGCACTTTCTTTCAACGTAGTTCGCCATATCGTTTGCATCCATCACGTCGTCGAAGCGCACGTCGGCGGATTCGAGCTGCGCCAGGGCGGCGGGAGCCGCCGTGCCGCTTGCCGCCTCAAGGGCGCGCATGCAGTCGAAATCGCTTCCGTTCGCTTCGATTCCAAGCGCCGCGCAGACATCGCGGCAGAATTTGTAGGGGCTGGCGGTCGAAAGCACCACGCGCGCCGCGGCGTCCTCTTTGGGAACGGAGCGCGAAACGTGCCATGCGACGGCGGTATGGGGATCGAGCACATATCCATGGGAGTCGAAGCATTCCCGCATGGCGGCACGCGACTCGTCGTCGTCGGCGAAGCCGCAGGCGAAGATCGCGCGGATGCGTTCCAGCAGCTCGGCGGGAACGGTATAGCGTCCGGTTCGGGCAAGGTCGTCCATCAGGCGCGCGACGAGGGCGGTGTCGCCGTCGCTCATGTAATAGAGCAGGCGCTCGAGATTCGACGAGATGAGGATGTCCATGCTCGGAGAGATGGTCTTGTAGAAGGCGCGATTGCGGTCGTAGACGCCTGTCGTCAAAAAGTCGGTGAGCACATTGTTGGCGTTGCTTGCCACGATGAGTTTGCGTACGGGAAGCCCCATGCGCAATGCGAAATACCCTGCAAGCACATCGCCGAAGTTGCCCGTGGGGACGCAGAAGTCGATTTTGTCGCCGCGGCTGATGGAGCCTTGGCGCACCA
The DNA here is from genome assembly GCA_030525985.1 of Slackia sp. Taxonomy (GTDB): domain Bacteria; phylum Actinomycetota; class Coriobacteriia; order Coriobacteriales; family Eggerthellaceae; genus Slackia. The sequence goes on from JAUNDR010000046.1 coordinate 5,169, forward strand.
GCTGGGCATAGGCGTCGAAGTAGTAGACGACCTGCGGCGCCAAACGGCCGATGTTGATGGAATTCGCGCTCGAGAGCACCACGCCGCGCTCTTGCAGGCGCGCGCGCAGCGCCTCGTCGGAGAAGATGTGCTTCACGGCGCTTTGCGTGTCGTCGAAGTTGCCGCGCACCGCGCCGACCGCTACGTTATCGCCTTTCTGGGTGACCATCTGCAATCGCTGGATTTCGGACGTGCCGCCATGCGGATAGAACACCGAAATTCCAAGGCCGGGCGTATCGGCGAAGCCGGCAAGCGCGGCCTTGCCCGTATCTCCGCTCGTGGCGGCCAAAATCATGATGCGCTCGTCCGTCGCAGCCGCTGCGCGGCTCATCAACTGAGGCAGCATCTGCAAGGCGACGTCTTTGAAGGCGCTCGTGGGTCCGTGGAACAATTCAAGGATGTGATCGTCGCCTACCGATACGACGGGCGCGACGGCATCGGAGGCGAACGTGTCTCCGTAGGCGGCCTTCACGCACGCTTCGATTTCTTCGGGAGCGTAGTCGTCGAGCAGGGTTCCCAAAATGAGCGCGGCGTTCTCGCAGTAGGTCCGATCGATGACGTCGTCCGGGTCGATGCGCGCCTTTCCGAGCGCGTCGGTGACGTAAAGCCCTCCGTCGGACGCAAGTCCGTCGAGCACGGCCCGTTTGGCCGAGCACTCCTTCACGGTAGAGCGTGTGCTGTGGTACATTGATGCCATTCGACTACTCCCTTGGCGTTTCGCGGATGTCAACGGGGCCGTGTCGGCCGTGGTTTCGGCTAATACTAGCAAGAAAAACCCGTTGCCTGCGCGACCTGTCGGGGAAATGCCTTCGCTGCGTTCGATGCGGCAGCCCGCCGTGCGACGCATGCGCTCCGTGCGTCCGGGGAGGCCGGCAATCGATATGCGAAGGTGGGCATATGATCAAGATTACGAAGTTCGGCGGATCGAGCGTCAGCTCTGCCGAACAATTCAAGAAAGTGAAGGGAATCGTCGAGGCCGATCCGGCCCGTCGTTTCGTCGTGGTATCCGCCGCAGGCAAGCGCGATAAGACCGACAGCAAGATCACCGACCTGCTCTACCTGGTGAATGCCCATCTTCAGTACCACGTTTCCTGCGACGACCTTCTGGGAACGATCGGCCAGCGATTCTGCGAGATAGCCAAAGAGCTCGGTCTGGAATATCCTATCGGCCATGAATTCGGCGTATTCCGCGAGCGGGCCAAGCGCGGCGATTTCACGCCTGAATACATCGTGAGCCGCGGCGAGTATTTCACGGCGCGCATGATGGCGGAATATCTGGGCTTTCCCTTCGTCGACGCCGCCGATGTGATCGCGTTCAATCAGGACGGTACGCTCGATATGCAGCGCACGGGCGATCAGCTGCGCGCCGCTATCGGCGAAGAGAAGCACTTCGTCTTGCCGGGATTCTACGGCGCGACGGCCGATGGGCAGATCCGCCTGCTCGACCGCGGCGGCGGAGACATCACGGGCGCTATCCTCGCGCAGTCGCTCGGCGCCGATCTGTACGAGAACTGGACCGACGTTTCGGGCTTTTTGACGGCCGACCCCCGCATCGTTGACAATCCGAAGTCCATTTCGCGCATCACCTATGCCGAGCTTCGAGAGCTTTCCTATATGGGCGCGAGCGTCTTGCACGAAGAGGCGATCTTCCCCGTCAAAGAGGCGGGCATTCCTCTGGTCATCAAGAATACGAACCGCCCCGACGACCCCGGCACCGTGATCAGCGAAGAGACCGAGCCCGGCCTGGCAGAGCCCATCATCACGGGCATCGCGGGAAAGCGCGATTTCGTCGCCGTGCATATCCGCACCAACCACATGTCGAATCAGGTGGGCTATCTGCGCAAGGCGCTCTCCATCTTCGAGCGCTATCGCGTGAGCATCGAGCATCTTCCTTCGGGCATCGATTCGTTCGCCGTCGTGGTTCAGGGCGTCGACGTGAAGGATTGCCTGTATTCGATCGTGGGCGATATCCAGCGCGAGCTCGAGCCCGATGAGATCAAGGTCGTCGAGCATCTGGCGCTTATTTCGACGGTCGGACGCAACATGTCGAGCCGCCCCGGCATTTCGGGCCGCCTGTTCGGAGAGCTGGGCAATGCGGGCGTCAATATCCGCATGATCGCCCAGGGATCGGAAGAGTTCGACATCATCGTCGGCGTCAACGACGAAGATTTCGAGCGCGCCATCCGCGTGATTTACGAAGCGTTCGTCGATTCGGAAGACAATGTGATCACCGTAGAGGAACTCGAGGAGAAAGGCTCTTTCCATGAGGTCGTATAACGTTGCCGTGCTCGGCGCCACCGGAGCGGTGGGCCAGCAGATGCTCGCCTGTCTTGCCGAGCAGGATTTTCCCGTCGGCGATTTGAAGTTGCTCGCCTCTTCGCGCAGCGCCGGCAAAATCATGCAGTTCAGGGGCGAAGACGTCGTGATCCAGGAGGCGAGCGATGCGGCGTTCGACGGCGTCGACATCGTGCTCGGCGCGGCGGAAAACGACATCGCGAAGCGCTTCGTTCCGGTGGCGCGCGAGAAAGGCGCCATCACTGTGGACAACTCGAGCGCCTATCGTCTCGACGACGATGTGCCGCTGGTCATTCCCGAGGTCAATCCCGAGGATGTCGCCAAGCATAACGGCATTATCGCAAACCCCAATTGCGCGACCATTATCGGACTGGTTGCGGTGAATCCGCTGCATAAGCTCGGCGGCATCAAGCGCATGGTCGTTTCCACGTATCAAGCCGCTTCTGGCGCCGGCGTGGGGGGTCTGCGCGAGCTGGAAGCGCAGATGGCGCGCATCGCCGCCGGCGAACCGGTGGACGACCCGAAGGCGTTCGCCTATCAGCTGGCCTGCAATCTCATTCCGCAGATCGGCGGCTTCGACGCGGTCGGCTACACGTCGGAAGAGATGAAGATGCAAAACGAGGGGCGCAAGATCATGCATACGCCCGACCTGCGCGTGAACTGCACGTGCGTGCGCGTGCCCGTGATGCGCTCGCATTCCGAGAGCATCACGCTCGAGTTCGACCGCGAGGTGAGCGTGGATGCCGCCCGCGAGGCGCTCGCCGCCGCTCCCGGCGTGAAGCTGGTCGACGATCCCGCGACGCAGGCGTATCCGATGCCGCTCGATACCACCGACAAAGATCTCATCTACGTCGGTCGCGTGCGCGAGGACATCTCGGCCGCTCCCGGCACCCACGGCCTGACGCTGTGGTGCTGCGGCGACCAGATTCGCAAGGGCGCCGCTACCAACGCGGTCCAGATCGCTAAGATGCTGACGGAATAAAGAAAAGCATCCCATGCGGTCGGCGTCTTTCTGCCGACGCTTATCGTCATGCCGGCGCCCTTGCGCCGGCATTTTCATATCGTGAAGCGCGGCGTTTGCGGGCGTTTGCAGAAAACGTCGCGCGTTTCGGCCGCGCTGTCGCAGGTGCTCTGGGTCGCTGTCGAAAAGCACACGCCTGCGACGAGAAAAAGAAACAGGTCGGGTGCCGATAGGGCATCCGACCTGCGAGCAGTCTGGAGCCAGTGACAGGAATCGAACCCGCAACCCACTGATTACAAATCAGTTGCGCTACCGTTGCGCCACACCGGCATTTCAAAAGCCGAACCATTCTATCATATCGGCAGTGGAATCGTTCGGGCGTTCTCGCGAAGGTTCGAAGCCCGAGAAATCCGTCCGCGCATCGTGCGCTCCGTATGCGATGGAGGGGCCGGCCGCTCAGCGTTCGCCGTGCTTCTTGGTTTCCGCCTTGTCGGTGATGCGCCAACGGTAGTTGGGATTATGCTTGAGGAATGCGCGTCGGCACAGCCACGTGATTCCCAAAAGAACAAGCGTGGTGGCCAAGAAGGTGAAGAAGAATTCGGCGATGAACACATTGCCGTCGAGCAGCGCATAGAGCGCGGCAAGAAGGAAGAATGCCGAAAGCCCCGCGTTAAGGACGAAGAAGACCTTGATGAGCACTTCTTTTGCGCGGGCGGGCGTCGAGCGCCACGATACGAAGACATAGATCGCGATGGCGATGACGGCGAGGATTGCGAGCAGCGGGACGATGCGCGAAAGACGCGCGGCGAGCATTGCGGGCATGGTGGCTCCTGTCGATGAATCGTGCGGTCGAAGCGGATATCGGTCAATCCATCATAGCGCAACGATGCGAGAGCTCATGTGTCGGTAAGGTTTCATTGCGGATGGCGGCCTCGAAGCGCGCGTTTCGAGGCCTGTTTTCGTCCCGGACGATGGCGCGGCGTCCGTTGTCCGTCTTCGCGAATATGCCGTCCTGCTTGTCCGCCATAGTAAAAGGGCGCACGAGGCGCCCTTGCTGTGCGGCTATTTCTGATTCGCCTTGCTCATCTTTTCCACATCGACCGAAATCGTATGGCTGATGGGCTTCCATTTCGCCTTTTTGACCAAGGCGACCAAGGCGATGGGGATATAGGTGAGCATGAAGAACGGGAACGTGAACAGGTATCCGATTTTCTTTTTCGGCGTGGAATGGATGTTGTCCCATTCGGTGAAGGTGGTCAGCGCGCCGAGGATGAACATGAACAGGCAGTAATTGAACAGGCAGAAGAACATGCAGGAAAGCGCGCTCATGAGCATGGAGCCTGCCGATATGTAGCCGAGCAGGGCGAGAACGGCGATGGTTCCGTTGAATCCGATGGTGATGATGGTCAAAAGCATGGCCGGGGCGATGGTCATGAGCATGTCGTAGCATGCGAACCGGGCGCCCTTCTTATTGGTGAAGATGCCTTTGAGCAGGCCCCACGCGTAGTGGGCGAATACCTGGTAGAAGCCTTTGGCCCAGCGAAAACGCTGATTCCAGGAGTCTTTGAAGGTGACGGGCTGCTCGTCGTAGAGCATGGCGGTGGGGCAGTACGCGATGCGTCCGCCTTCGGTGATCGTCTGCGCCGAAAACTCGATATCCTCGGTCAGGAGATGCCATTTCCAGCCGCCGTGGCGGGCGAGCACGTCGGCGGAGATGAAAAAGCCGGTGCCGGAAATCGCGCAGCTGGTATTCAGCGTCAGGCGGGCCTGGCTGAGGTATTTCGCCTCGCGCAGAAACCAGACGGCATATCCTGCCGAAATCCAGTTGCTGCCGTAATTCTTCGAATTGCGATAACTCGTCGAAGCGATGGCGCCGCCGTCGAAGACCTTGTTCATCTCGCGGAAATAGTTTCCATCGAGCACATTGTCGGCGTCGAAGACGAAATACGCTTCGTAGCCGTTTTGGCTGTAAAGCTCTTGAATGCGACGGTAGCCGAAATCGAGCGCGTACCCTTTGCCGATGAACTCCTTGTCGAAACGCTCGAAGACGTCGGTCGCTCCGGCTTCGCGGGCGACGCGGGCCGGGTCGTCGGTGCAGTTGTCGGCGATGACGAAGATGTCGATGAGTTCTTGCGGGTAGTTCTGCATGCGGATGCTGTGGATGAGGTCGCCGATGACGGCGATTTCGTTACGTGCCGAAATCATGACCGCATAGCGATGGTTTTGCTTCGCCTCTTGCTTCGGGGGCTTTTTGGTCAAAACGGTGAAGATATAGAAGAACTGGTATACGTAGCAGATTGCGAACGCCAAAAAGACGCCGGTATTGAATATGTCGACGACCGTGAGCTGGGAGAGAAACTGGTCTAACACGAGGTCGCTGCCTTTCGCCCTACTTTGAACAAAACTTTCAAAATTATAGAGTCAATGCTTCCGCGCATGCCACTCAGGCGCGCCAAGCAGACATAAAATGCATCAATGGCGAACCGGGTCGTTTCGCCGCATGCCGCCATTGAAGCGAAAAGCGCGCTTGGCGGGGCTTTCTGTTGAAAATCCGTTTCCGACCTCGTTTGGAACCGCCGCATCGGCCCGCTTCCTCTTCCGCCTGCCGATGGCTCTCGTCGTTGTGCGGGCGCGTGCTTTTTGCGCCCGTCAAACGCGGGCGAACGTGAGGAGCCGCGAGGAGCATTGCTGCCGTTCGAGCGCCTGCTGGGCGGCGGCAAGGGTCGAGCCTGTGGTGGTGACGTCGTCGATGAGCAGCACGCGTTCGAACCCTGCGGCGCGCGGCGCGCGAAAACGCCCCGCCATATTTTCGAGACGGCCTCGTCTGTCAAGCGCTCGCTGGTCGCGTGCGCCTGCCTGCTCTATGAGGCCGATGCAGGAAAGCCCCGTTTCTTTCGCAAGGCGGCAGGCTAGCAGTTCGGCGTGGTCGAATCCGCGCCGCAAGACTGCGGCGCGCGTTGCAGGGATGTAGGAGATGCATTGCGCCCATTCGAGCCAGGACGGATCGACGATGCGCGCCATCATCGCCGCCATGACGCTTGCGAGCCGCTGCTCTCCTTTGTCTTTGTAGGTCTTTACGATTTTCGCGGCATCGTCGTCGTATGACAGACAGCTTGCGCACGGTTGCGCGATCGCCTTGCGTTTGCGCGCGACGGCGTTGCACGCATCGCACTGGATGCGCCCCCAAGGCGCTCCGCACGAGGGGCACGTTTCGTAAAAGTCGATGTAGCGAAGCCGTTTCGTGCAGATGTCGCACAGAAGGGCTCCCGGCGTATCGCACAGGACGCATCGCGTCGGCCAGAGGGTTTCGCAGACGGCCTGCACGAGAAACGATGCCACGGCGCCTCCTTTTGTTCGCCCGGCGTTTCATGATAGCGTGCCGTTCCGGCTCTTTTTCCTGGTGGAATGGCGAGAAATCCGGCGCAGACCCCGCGTATTCCTCCTGCGCATTCGACCGGGGTCCGTCCCTTCGGCATCTTTTGCACTTCTCGCGGTCTTCGTGTGGCGGCGTCGTTCGATGCCGCGAATCTGCTAAACTTACCCGCGGCTTCTTTCGGGTCTGTAGTTGCGGGGGCATATGCCCCTCAGTCCATGGCAGATGCGGTCGAAAGGATCCACGTAAGCGCGGTTTCGGCCGCGTGAGCATGGCGTATCCTAGAAGTAAGACGCACCCTCCGGCGATTTTTTGCGGCATACCGTCGCACCGGGGGAGAGGGCGGAGCGGAATAGTCCGCGAACCCCCGGTGCGCGAGTGTGGGGGCAAAGACTAGGTCAGCCGAAAGAAGAAACGAACCGGTGAATTGGAAAAGAGGAACGAAACGATGAAGCATCGCGTGTCACTCGTAGGCGCGTTCGCATGCGCCGTCTGTCTTGCGCTGGCGCTTGTCGGCTGCTCGCAGACGCCCGCATATACTCCGGAGACGCTCAATCCCACGATTTCTTCGCCGACGATCGGCAAGGAAGGCACGCTGCGCGTGGGCGTCGGCGGAGGCGCTCCCTTCGTCGTTTCGAGTTCCGACGGAACCTCGTCGGGTCTTGATATCGACATCGCGGCGGCGATCGCCAACCAGCTCGGCCTTAAGCTCGAAGTGGTTTCCCTGGGAAGCGGCGCGAGCGAAGTCGATGTCGAAGCGGCCCTTACAAAAGGCGATGTCGACATCGTCATGAGCGCCACGTCCTCCGATGCGAACGGCAATGTATGGGTGTCGCAGCCCTATACGCAGACGGGCGTCGCGCTTTTCGCCGCCGAGGGAACCAAGGTTCCTTCGCGCGATGCGGCTCCCAAGATCGCTGCGCAGTCTTCTTCGACCAGCGCCTGGGCGGTCACCAATGCGTTCGGCGATGACGCGCTGGTCGCAAAGGCCGACCTTCTCTCGGCGCTTTCGGCGGTGGAGAAGAAGGATTCCCAGTATGTCGCCGCCGATGCCGTCATTGGAACCTATGCGGCCCTCGGCCAGAATGTCGATGTGCAGCCGATCGCGATGCTTGGAAGCATCGGCGGCTACGGCATTGCGGTTTCCGCCGACAATACCGACTTGCAAAAGGCCGTTTCCGACGCGCTTTCCGCCGCATCGGGCAACGGCGTCGTCGCGACGATCTGCACGAAATGGCTCGGAGCGGCACTCGATCTTTCCGCGCTTCCCGGCATCGAAGTGTCTTCGAGTGCGGCGCCCGGCGCGAAAACCGCAGGCGACGAGGCCGCCTCGGATGCATCGGGCGAGTCGGAGGAGATTTCCGACGATCAGGTCGCACCGAAAGAGGAGGCGGGGTCGAACGCCGTTTTGCCGAGCGGCGATGTCGCTGCCGGCGCGCCGACGGCATCGATGGGGATGAATGAGACGGGCGGTATGGCCGCCTAACCGCGTCCCGTGAATTTTTCTAAAAACAATGCGAGGTTTTCCGAACAAGGAAGACCTCGCATTGTTTATATGCTATCTTTTTAGTATCAATTAAGAGGAAGATATCGGAGGAATCCATCCATGCTTGAATTGAAAGACCTTGTATTCGAGGTTCCCGTCGAAGACGGTTCCTCTCAGACGAAGCGGATCATCGACGGGCTCTCTCTGACCATCGATGACGGCAAGTTCACGGTCATCACCGGACCGAACGGCGGCGGCAAATCGACGCTTGCCAAGCTCATCATGGGCATCGAGCAGCCGACATCCGGCGCCATCCTGTTCAACGGCCAAGACATCACGAATGCCTCGATCACCGAACGTGCGAAGCTCGGCATCGGCTATGGCTTCCAGCAGCCTGCGCGCTTCA
>JAUNDR010000047.1 GCA_030525985.1 Slackia sp.
TGCCCACCATTCCTTCGTGGAATTCTCCGCTCGTGCCGCTCGAGATGCTGGGCATGGCGCTTCTGGGCGGCACGCTCGTCGGCCTGCTCGTGCTGTCTTTGGCAAAGGCGATTGAGAAGCGTTCGGCCCATATGCTGAAGTCGCTCGCGTTCATGTTGGGCCTTGTGGGCTTCATCGCCGCGGCCGTGGCGTTGGTGGGCCACTTCGATATGCTGGGCGAGCTGTGGAGCCCCGCCGTTGCGGGCGCGACGCTTGCCGAGCCCGTGGTGCCGTATCTGTGCGTCGCGGCCGTGTGCGGCGTTGCGGCGCTGGGATGCCTGGGCGGCGCATGCTTCGGCAAGAAAGCCCTGGCGCTTGCGGCTGCGGGATCCGTTGCGGCGCTTGTGGGGGTCTTTTTGGTCCGCTTCGCGTTCTACGCGGTGCAGATGTCTGTCGGTCTGTAGCGGGTCGCGTGCGATAGCGAAGGCGCGATAAGCGTCTATGGCGGGGCGGCGGGCCGTGCGCTCGACCGCCCCGCTTTGCTGCCGCGATGGCTTTCGCAAGAGAAGAGCGCGCCTCGGCGCGTTCTTTTTGTATAGTGAATGGCCGAATCGGTCGGTTTTCGATTGCGCGAGGAAAGGGGTGCGTGCCATGCCGCTCGGACTCGAAACGGCGATGAGCGAAATAACGCTGGTTTTGTTCACGACGCTCGCTCCTTCGGGCGCGATTGCCTGCGCGATCGTGGCTGCAGTGCTTATCGGCGCGCCGCTCGGCGAGATGGAACGTTCGCGCATCAACCGCGCGCTTTGCATTCCTTTGGTCGTCACCATGGCGGGCTTGGTGGCGTCGGCCACGCATCTGGGAAGTCCCGCCAACGCCTTATACGTGTTTGCGGGAGTGGGGCGTTCGCCTCTTTCCAACGAAGTGTTCTCCGCCGTTTTGTTTTTGGCGGCATGCGGCCTGTACTGGCTGTTCTGCTTTACCGAAAAGCAGTATGTCAGGGTGCAAAAGGCCTGGTGCGGCGTCGTAATCGTTTCTGCGATCGCATGCGTGGGAGCGATCGCGCTTGCCTATGATGCGCCGACGATCGCCACGTGGCATACGCCGTCCGTGCCTGCCAACGTGTGGCTTTCGGCATGCGTTGGCGGCCCTCTTCTGGCCATGACGACTCTGCGCGTTGCGCGTGCGGTGTGCCTGCATACCGTCATCGGCAAAGCGTTGCCCGCGGCGGCGGGCGTTTCTCTTGCGGCGAATGCGGCATGCTTGGTTTTCCAGAATGCAGGGCTTTCCGATATTTGGAACGGCTACGGCACTGCGCTTGATTTGGCGCCGTGGTATCCCGCGATGGTCGTTGTATATGTCGCTGCAGGCGCGATGGCTTTGGGCGTGGCGGCTTTCGCGTTGCACAAGGGTGGATTGCCGAGCGTCGCGCGTCTGATTGCATGCGATGCCCTGTTTTTCGCCGGCTTGTTCGTCGTGCGTTTCGGCTTTTATATGATGCATATGACCTACGGTTTGGGGGTGTAGCGCGGCATCCTGAACGCGATCGCCCCGCTTTCCCTGCCGTCCGTCTTTCGGCGTCTTGCGGCTATCGCGCTTTAGCGTACAATAGCGGTCATGATATGGATGTTCGACAACCTTGCGTTTGAAGCCGCGCGTACGGGCGCGGCGGTTCGATGGCGCTAGCTTCAGGCTCTTTCGCGGACCGGATGCAGCGCCGCGTCGCGCCGGTCGTCCGTTGCCGATGGGCTTGAAGCGCCTTCGTTTTCTGCCGCCGAGTGCGGCGCCAGACGCGCCGCCGAACGATAAGGATGTCTCATGGCTTTGACCGACGAACAATTCTCCCTTGTCAAAAAAGAATTCGCCACGCTCAAAGAGCGCTCTCCTTTTTACGCGCGCAAGTTCGAGGGAATCGACCTTGCCGACGTGCAGACCCAGGCCGACTTCGAGAAGCTTCCCTTCTCTGAAAAGGCCGATTTGCGCGAAGCCTATCCGCTGGGCATCCAGGCGGTTCCCGACGAAGAAGTGGTGCGCATCCACAGCTCGTCGGGCACGACGGGCACGCCCGTCATCATTCCTTACACCCGCCAGGACGTGTCCGACTGGGCCGAGATGTTCGCCCGCTGCTACGAAACGGCGGGCATCACGGCGGCTGACCGCATCCAGATCACGCCCGGCTACGGCCTGTGGACGGCGGGCATCGGCTTTCAGCTGGGCGCCGAGCGCTTGGGCGCCATGGCCATCCCCATGGGCCCCGGCAACACCGAAAAACAGCTCAAGATGATGCAGGACCTGGGCAGCACGGTCATCACCGCTACCAGCTCGTATGCGCTTCTTTTCGCGGAAGAAATCGACAAGCGCGGCCTGCGTGATTCGCTCAAGCTGCGCAAAGGCGTGATCGGGTCCGAGCGCTGGGGCGACAAGATGCGCGCCCGCATCGCCGACGAGCTGGGCGTGGAAATCTTCGACATCTACGGTCTGACCGAAATATACGGCCCTGGAATCGGCATCTCGTGCTCCGAGCATCACGGCATGCATATTTGGAGCGATTATGTGTATGCCGAAATCGTCGACCCCGAAACGGGCGCCGTGCTGCCTGACGGCGAAGTGGGGGAGCTGGTGCTCACCACGCTGCGCAAACAGGGCGCGCCGCTGATCCGCTATCGCACCCATGATCTGACGCGCATCATTCCGGGCGATTGCCCATGCGGCTTGGCGCATCCGCGCATCGACACGCTGACCGGCCGCACCGACGACATGGTGAAGGTCAAAGGATGCAACATATTCCCTGCTCAAATAGAGGAAGTCATCAAATTCGTCGACGGTACCAGTTCGGAATACCAGGTTATGATCGAGGCGATCAACGGCCGCGACGTGCTGACCGTCTTGTTCGAAACGCCGCTCGAGGGCGAGGATAAGCTGCGTTGCGAAGAGCAGCTTGCCGCCATCTTCAAGGCGAAGATCGGCTGCACGCCCGAGGCGAAAGGCGTGCCGATGGGCGAGCTTCCTCGCTCCGAGAAAAAGACCAAGCGCATTTTCGACAGCCGTTATTAGGGGGGGCTTCTCGCGAGCCTTCTATCGCGCTGAGGCGGCTGGGGAAAGACGGGTCTTGCGCCGCTCGGCGGCGCGGCGGTCGTCCCCGCGGCGTGATAGCATGCGGGTGCCTTTGAGCCCTTGTTGCTGTGCGCTTCGATTTGTCGAATACGGCCGTGCCTTTTCGCAGGTGCGGCCGCTTTGTTTCAGGGAGGCCTTCGCCACGCTGCGATTCGAATGAGGGAGGCGGCATGGGTGCGAATGGGACATGCCTTGCGTTTCGTCTCGGATTCGTGCCCTTGTAGGCCGCAGGGTCAAGGCTGCGCTCGACTCGCGCATCGACGAGGTTCAAGGGTGTCATGCGCCGGCAAAGGTCGCACCTGATATGTGTCGGCGCATTTTGACGGGACGCCATGCGCGGCGAATGCCGTTCCCCGATATTTTCGAAGCATTCCGCTTATTTGTTGTCGGCTTCGTAACGAAGTGGCGCGGGATACGCGCGTTTTACGTTTGCCCGTTCGTGTTGCGCTGCTCGGGGGTATACTTGCCCCCCTATGGGGAGAGTCAACGAGGGGAAATGAATAGATGGAAGCTTTCGGCTTGATCGATGCGGGGGCATGGTCTGTCGTGCCGCCGCTTTTGGCGCTTGCGCTGGCGCTTATCACGAAAGAAGTGTACTCGTCTCTGACAATCGGCATTTTCACGGGCATGGTCATCTATACGTTCGCCGTTTCGGGCCCCGGAATCGATCAGCTGATCCAGGCTTTCACCATGGTCCCGCAGATGATGGGAGCGCAGATCGCCGCCAACTCGTCGCTTCTGCTGTTCTTGGCGTTGCTCGGCGCCCTTGTGGTGCTGGTGGCGCTTGCCGGCGGGTCGCGCGCTTACGGCGAATGGGTGACGCAGCATGTGAAAAACGCCCGTCTTGCGAAAATGCTCACCGCGCTGCTCGGCGTGCTCATCTTCATCGACGACTACTTCAACTGCATGACGGTGGGCGCCGTCATGCGTCCGGTGACCGACCGTTTCCGCGTCAGCCACGAAAAGCTCGCTTGGATCATCGATTCTTCGGCGGCGCCCGTGTGCATCATCGCGCCCGTGTCGAGCTGGGCGGTTGCGGTGGGGGGCTATCTCGGCGAGAACGGTTTCAGCACGTTCGTCGAATCCATCCCGTACAACTTCTATGCGCTTGCCACGATCGTCTTCGTGTTTTTCATCTGCGCTTCGAACATGGATTTCGGCCCCATGCGTGCGGCCGAACAGCGCGCTCGGTCGCATGCGGGGTTTGGCGGCCATGCTGCCGCGCTTTCCTCCGATGCGGAATGCGGCCTGCCTGAAGAGGCGGTCGGAGCCGCTGAAGCGGCCGATCTGGAGTGCGCGCAGGTGGAGTTCGACGGCATGAAGGTGTCCGACAAGGGTACCGTATGGGATCTGGTGGTGCCCATCGTGACGCTGATCGCGTTCTCCGTTGCGGGTATGCTTTATACCGGCGGGTTTTTCCAGGGCGTCGATTTCGCCACCGCCGTGGGAACCGACCCGATCGCGGGTCTGTGCATCGGCGCGGCCGTGGCGCTGGTCGTGGCGGCGGCGATGTATCTGCCGCGCGGCCTGACCACGATTTCGGGTTATATGGACGGCATGGCGGAAGGCGTGAAGTCCATGGTCTCGGCCATCATGATTTTGGTGCTGGCGTGGTCGCTCGGCGGCGTATGCCGCTACATGATCGGTACCGGACCGTTCGTAAGCGACGTGCTGAACGGCCTCGGCGTGGGGCTGGAAGTGCTGCCGGCGATCATCTTCGCGGTGTCGGCGTTCATCGGGTTTTCCATGGGTACGAGCTGGGGCACGATCGCGCTGGTTCTACCCATCGTGGCGGGCGTGTTCGACCCCGCCGATTCGTTGTTCCTGGTGGCGGTCGGCGCCACGCTGGGCGGCGCGGTGTATGGCGACCATATCTCGCCGATTTCCGACACCACGATCCTGTCGTCTGCGAGCGCGAAATGTGCGCTGCTCGATCACGTATCCACGCAGATGCCCTATGCCACCATCGTGTTCGTGGCAGGCTTGATCGCTTATCTGCTGACGGGATTCACGCGCAATCCGTGGGTGGGCCTGGCTCTGACGATCGTGCTCTCTATTGCGACATTCGTGCTGCTTGCCAAGCGCGACGCGGCGAAGGCGGCCGTCGAAGCGTCCCGCGAGGCGGCATAGGAAGACCCGCAGGTCGATCGGGGGATTGATGCGAGCGGGATGAATGAGGGTATTCAGGAAGGCGACCCGCTGCGGCAGGTCGCCTTTCTGTGACTGCAGGTGATTTCCCGCTTCGCCGTTGCCGTCGGCGGCGCGCGACGCGGCGGTGTGCCGCCGCTTCTTGCGGGAATTCGCGCTCGGCGCGGCCGCTGCCTGGCTTCGCGCCGGTCGTGCAGATTCGCGCAGCTCGCGCTCGGCTTCTTTCGCCCTGCGCCGGCTATCGATTTTCGCGCTTCATGTCGTGGAAGTAATCCCTGAACTCCACGGCGTGGGTGCTGTGCGGGCACATGAATCGGTGCGCCGCGAGGAAGTACTCGTCGGTCATGCTTGCCAGGTAGTCCACCGCGATACGGTGCGGCTCCTCGAGGCGATAGGGGCGGTTTTCGTCATAGAAGCTGCGTTGCCGCTCGATGCGTTCGATGAAGTGCTTGAAAACGGGCGCGCTTTCGTCGCCTGACGCAAGGTCGGCCAGAATCGTTTCGTACAGCTCGCCGAACATCGGGCGGATTTCATCCTCGTAGATATCTCCCTGCTCGTCGGCAAGGTAGATGCGCTCGTAGTTTTCGGCCTTGGCGGTTTTCAGGCTGGCGAACGCTTCGTCGCTCATGGCGATGCGGTCGCGCATGTAGCTGTGCTCGACGATGTTCACCGTAAGATTGTTGATTATTTCGGCATTCTGCACGCCGAGCGCCCCTCCCGAAAAGCCGCTGTCGTCGGGCAGCGAACCGACGCCCATGGCGTCCTGGCGATCTTTGCCCACGTAGGCGATCATGTCCGAAATGCGCACCACGCATCCCTCGAGCGTCGAGGGGCGCAGGCCGCCGATCGCGCGTTCGTCGACGGAGCACGCTTCCATCAGCGAATCGAACGTTTCGAAATCGTGCGTTTCTCCCAGCCTGAATTCCTTCTGGCTGCTTTCTCCGTTATGGCACAGGATGCCGTCGAGCGTTTGCAGCGTCACGTTGCGCGCGTAAAGCGTGTCGAGCACGCGTACGGAGTGGACGTTATGGTTGAAGAAGCGCCCGGTGTCGGCGCGGTAGAGGTCGTTCAGGATGCGCTCTCCCGCGTGGCCGAACGGCGTATGCCCCAGGTCGTGGCTGAGTGCTATCGCCTCGGTCAGGTCTTCGTTGAGCCCGAGCATACGCGCGATGGTGCGTGCCGTGCGCGCGACGAGCTGCACATGCAGGCCGCGCCGGCTGATGTCGTCGTTGCGAACGAAGCTGAACACCTGCGTTTTCCCTGCGTAGCGGTTGTAAGGCGCCACGTTGAGAATCTTGTCGATATCGCGTATGAAGGGCGGTCGATGCAGGCGGGGCGACATATCGCGCGCCGGGTTGCGCCGTATCGCCCGGGCGTCGTCAGTGCGATGGGGGTTGGTGCGACCCGCTGCCCGGTCGGCTTCGAACTGTTCGATGAATGCTTTGCTGAAGTTGCGGTATGCCACGATTCGCGCCTCCTTCGGTCGGCGGCTGCGCCGACCTTCGTATCTCTCGCGATCAGTATACGTGCGCGCCGATGCGCGGGGGCGCCTGCGTTGCGGATTGCGCCGATTGCGCATGGGCGGACCTCGCGGGCGGCGCTGCATCGGCGCAGGTTGTCGCATTCGTGCCGATTCGCTCGTGCGGATGCGATTCCGGTAGAATTTCGCACGCTGGCACGTCTCGCTGCGGGGCGATTTCGCAAGGGGCTGCCTTGACGCTGCTTCTTCTGCTCATGGAATTCGGCCCGCTTTGCTCCGTCGCCGTGATTTCGGGCTTCGGTTCCGGCGAATGACGGCGCATGGGAAGCAAGCGCAGGCGGGATGTTTCGGGAGGGAGAAGGCGAAGTCGGGTCGTTCCGACTTTTCTCAGCTATAAAACCTGTTCGCCCTGCATTCCGAAGCTCGATTGCCGCAGCATGAAGGGTGCCGGCACCGCGTTTTGCATTACGGCGCAAAGCGCATTCGTCGACCGCATGGCGGCCATGCATTCACCACGTCGTCGAGGCGGCGCGATTCACAGATAAGGACCCACGATGTTCGACCAGGAAAAAATCCAGCAGGCCATCCGTCTTTTGCTCGAGGGCATCGGCGAGGACCCGCAGCGCGAGGGGCTGCTTGAAACGCCGGCTCGCGTTGCTCGCATGTATGAAGAAATCTGCGGCGGTATGGTAGAGGACGCCGCCGAGCATTTGTCCACCACGTTCACGGTGGACGATGACGGCATGGTCGTCGAACGCGACATTCGTTTCTATTCGCTGTGCGAACATCATCTGCTGCCGTTTTTCGGAACGGCGCATGTGGCCTACATCCCTGATGGCGAGGTCACGGGGCTTTCGAAGCTTGCGCGCACGGTGGAGGTGTACGCCCGCCGTCCTCAGCTGCAGGAGCGCCTGACGGCGCAGGTTGCCGATGCGATTATGGACAACCTGCACGCCAAGGGCGCGATCGTCATGATGCAGGCCGAGCACATGTGCATGTCCATGCGCGGCGTGCGCAAGCCGGGCAGCCAGACGGTCACGCTGGTGAAGCGCGGCCTGTTCGAGGCGGACGAGCGTTTGGTGAACGATTTCTTCCGCATGGTGAAAGCATAGCGTTCGCGGGCGTTTGTTGCGCGGGCGGCGGCGTTGGGTCGGCGTGCCACGTTCCTGCGGCGTTTATTGCGCCGAAGCGCGAGGCGAATCGGCAGGATGCTGTCGGCGGAGTCGTTCGTGCGGTCGCAATGAGCCTTGCCGGTTCGTTGGTGTTTGCGCGCGGATCGATGCGGCCCTCGCGGTGTCCGATGCACGTCTTTGCGCGGTGCGCGCTGTGGGGTTCGGGGCATCTCGAGCGTTTGCTTTCGACCGTCAAGTTTCCTGTTCAGACGCTTGCGTTCGTTGCGAGAAGGAGGATTCATCGTGGGATTTCCCGCAATGCCCGCCGTCGAGCAGATAAGACGGCATCCGTTGTATCGGGAGTGCTTGGCGCGCGTCGTCGAGCTCGAACGCGACCGCGAGTTCTGCCGTCACGGCATGGGTCATCTGTTGGACACGGCGCGTATCGCCTACATCCTGAATCTTGAGCGCGGTTTGGGGTTTTCGCGCGAAGCGGTGTATGCCGCCGCGCTTTTGCACGATGTGGGCAAGGCCGACCAATACGAGGCGGGCGTAGCGCACGAGGTTGCGGGCGCCGAAAAGGCGTGCAGAATCCTTGCCGATATCGACGGCTTCGATTCGCAGGAAAAGGCGGCTATCGTTGCCGCAGTGCGAGAGCATCGTCGCTGGTCGGAGGATGCATCGCCGTTGGGCAAGCTGCTTTACGAAGCGGACAAGGCATCGCGCGCCTGCTATGCGTGTCCTGCGCGCGATGCATGCTCGTGGTCGCCCGAAAAGATGAACGCGGGCGTGGGCATATAGTCGGAGTCGAAGGCGGGCCGGGGCGTTTCGGCATTCGGCGGGCCTGTTCGGGGCATTTTTTGCGGCTATGGCGCAACGCCGGCGATCTGAGGGCGAGCACCGACCGAAATCGGGGCTTGACGAGCGGCGTGCGGCAGCTATTTCTCCTTGAGCGGCGTACTTGAACGCGTGCGCAGTGCCACGGCCGTCATTTTTGTCCCAGGGCCGTCTTTTGCTTGCATGGTCGGCGCGCTCGGCCGCTCGTGCGTGCTATTGCGAATTACAGACGGAGGAAGCTTCATGGACAAGATCGTCATCGAGAACCTGCAGGTGCATGCCAATCATGGCGTGTTTCTCGAGGAGAATACGCTCGGTCAGCGATTCGTCATTTCGGCGGTTTTGCATGCCGACCTGCGTGCGGCGGGAGCGTCGGATGCGTTGGACGATTCCATCGATTATGGCGCGGCGTGCCATCTGATAGACGAATATACGCGCTCGCATACGCATCGGCTGATCGAGCGATTGGCCCAGGGCATCGTCGATGCTCTTTTCGATGCGTTTCCTGCGCTTGAGCGCGTGCAGGTCATGGTGAAAAAGCCGTGGGCTCCGATCGGGCTGCCGCTCGATTATGCGGCGGTTGAAATCGATCGCTCCCGCGACGATCGATAGGGGCTTGCTGCCTGGGGAGACGTGCGTCCTCTCGAGGGCCTTGCTCTGCCATGCGTGCGCTGCCGTGCCATGCGCGTCGTGCATGAGATGCGCATGGCGTAGCGCAAGGGCGCGAACGGGGCGGCTTCGAGGCATTCTGGCGAAGCCCTCTCCTCGGCTACGTCGTCATGTGGATGCCCGGCGCTTTGAGCGGCGTACGGCTTGGGTCCTGTGACGTGCGGCTTGGTCCCGTGATGCGCGGTTCGGGGCTCCGTCAGCCCTCTTCCGACATGCGCATTTCTTCTTCGGCGACCGCACCTGCGTCCAGGCGCTGCTTTTTGATGGGCAGCGCTTCGCTGACTACGATTCCCGCGCCGATGAGCACGAAGCCGACCATCATCAGCGCGGTGACGGATTCGCCCAGGAACGCCACGGAAAAGATCACGCCGAATACGCTTTCCGTGGCAAGGAGCAGCGCCGCAGGTGCGGGCGCCACGTGCGCCACACCGACGTTTTGCAGCGACAGCGCGATGCACGATGCGAACACGACGATATAGGCCACGTTGCCGAACACGACCGGGTCGGCGAGAACGCTCCAGTCGGGCATGCCTTCCACGAATAGCCCGCCGACGCCTCCGATGATTCCTGCGGTGATGAACTGAATCACGGTGAGCGTCAATGCGTCGCGCCCGTCGGAAAGCTTTGCCGTGAAGGCGATATGCAAGCCGACGAATGCCGCTGAAACAAGCGTGATGATCTCGCCGAATCCGAAGGAGAGGGTTTCGAATCCTTCCGAAAAGGAGACGAATCCCACGCCTGCCACACACAGCACGACGGCGGCAAGGTTGTAGCGCGTCGGCCGCATACGCGAGATGGCCCAGGCGAAAAACGGCACGAAGGCGCAGTAGGTGCTGGTGAGAAAAGAGCTTTTCGCGGCGGTGGTGTCGGTCAGACCTGACGTGTTGCAGATGTAGGATGCCGCCAGGAATACGCCGAGGAACACGCCCGCCACGATGCTTTCGCGATCGATGCGCGTGCGCACGAGATTGAAACATACGGCAAGCAGGATCAACCCCGAGAAGAAGAACCGCACGCCCACAAGCCACAGGGGCGGCAGTGCATCTACGGTGCTTTTGACCACGACGGTGCCAAGCCCCCAGATGGCGGCTGCCAGTACGAGCATCGCCTTGTACGACCACGGCGGCAATGCGCTTTGGCGGCGAATGCTTCGGATGGATGTGTCGCGGCGTTCGGTCATGCCGCTATCGTATCCGACGCGCTTGCGTTCGTCTACGGGTGTGCCGGCGGGTTTCTGGCGCCGTTCCGTATACGTTTCGAGCCGCAGGCAAGGAGTCGTGCAGGAAATTTCCGTTTTCCAGCTCTCGAAGGACCGCTTTGCGGTCGTTTTGCGTTGCGAACAAAATAGGAAGAACAAGTGACCTGGGCTTTTACCTCGACCGGCGCCCGGTCGGCGATGAGGCAAGCTGGAAAACGGAAATTTCCTGCGATCGAGCCTGATTTCTCTGCAAGAGCGGTTATGAAGCCGATCGGGGCGATTTGCGTGAGGCTGGGCCGCGTGTAATGGGGTAAGTGCCTGCGCATGGCGCGCGCCGCGCATTGAAGCGGCGAGCGCCATGCGCGCAAGCTGTCGTTCGGCATGGCGGGCTTGCGGCTGCGATAACGCAGGCGTAAAGAAAGGGCTCGGAATTTCATTCCGAGCCCTTTCGGGGTGTTAATCTTCTGCGTTGCCTTCGCCGTCTTGACCGCCGCCGGAACCGTTTCCGCCGTTGCCATTGCCGTTGCCGCCACTGTTTCCGTTGCCGCTATCGGAAGCGGGGCCGGTGGAAACCGTGATGGTGATGGTGTCGCCCTTCTTGCCCTGTCCGCTCGAGGGGGACTGCTTGACCACGGTGCCCTTTGCCTGGTCGCCTGCCGTTTCCACGACGTTGTAGCGGAAGCCTGCGTTCGCAAGGGCGGATTGCGCGTCGGCGGAGGTCATGCCCACCACGTTGGGAATGTCGATCGGCTTGGTTTCGGGGTCTTCGCCCTTCGAGATGGTGATCGTGACCGTTTCGCCCTTGGAGAGCTTGCCGCCGTTGGGATTCTGGCTCATGACCACGCCCTCGGCGTATTTGTCGCTGTAATCGCCCGTAGCCACGTTCACGGTGAAGCCGGCCTGCTCAAGGGCGCTCTTCGCGCTTGCCTGGTCGGACCCCACCACGTTGGGGACCTCGATGTCTTCGGGGCCGGTGGAGATCCAATACTTCACCGTGGTGCCCTTGTCGGCCTGGGCGCCTGCTTCGGGGCTTTGCTTGCTTACCGTGTCTTTGTCGGCGTCAGAGGCCTCGTTGCCGGCGTATTGGGGCGTGTACCCCGCATCTTTCAGGGATTTCTCCGCTTGCTCCGCCGTCATGCCTTTCAGGTTGGGGATGGAGCCGTTCTCCACGCCCTTCGAGATGACCAGGTTCACCTTCTCGCCTTTTTCAAGCGCGGTGTCGGCGCCGGGGTCCTGCTTGCAGACGCGGCCCGCCACGGTGTCGGCATTGAATTCCTCGCTGATGTCGCCCACCACATAGCCTGCCGCTTCGATCGCCTTGACGGCGGACTCCTGCGTCTGGCCGATCACGTCGGGCACCTTGGCCTCTCCGCCGTTCATGAGCGCCATGGCGATGGCGGCGATGGCGATGATGCCGGCGATCAGGCCCACGATGATGCCTGCGGTCTTTTTGCCCGATTTCTTCTTCTTACCGTCGTCTATGCGAAACGACGTGGGCTGCATGGGGCCGGAGTTGCCGGGGCCTACGGCGGGCATGACGGCGGTCCCGCCGCCCTCGGCGCCCATGACGGCGGTGTTCATGCCGCCGATTCCTCCCATGACCGCCGTGGGGGCGGAGGCCGTCGCTCCGGCGACGCCCGTGACGGGGCGACCCATGAGGAAATCGTCGAGAGCGTGCTTCATCTCACGCACGGTTTGGAAGCGGTTATAGGGGTTTTTCTCCATGGCCTTCATGATGATGGCCTCGAGGTCGGGGCTGATGTCGGGCTTGACCTGGCTCGGCATTGCCGGCGCCTCGTTGACCTGGCGCATGGCCACGCTGACGGCGTCGGGGCCGTCGAAGGGGAGCTGTCCGGTGGCGGCTTCGTAGAGCACGCAGCCGAGCGAGTAGATGTCGCTTGCGCCGTCGAGGTCTTTGCCCTGCGCCTGCTCGGGAGAGATGTAATGGGCGGTTCCCAGCACGCTGGAGGTTTTCGCCTTCACGCTGTTTTTCGCGCGCGCGATGCCGAAGTCCATCACCTTCACGTTGCCGTCGGGCTGCACCATGATGTTTTGCGGCTTGATGTCGCGGTGCATGATGTCTTGGCCGTGCGCCACGGAAAGCGCCTGGCAGACCTGGCTGCCTATTTCGGCGACTTTGCGCTGATTGATCGCGCCGCGCTGCTGAATGGCGCTTTTCAGATCGGTGCCGCGGACGTACTCCATGACGATGAAGTACGTGCCTTCGTCTTGGCCCCAGTCGTAGACGTTGACGATGTAGGGGCTTTGCAGATTGGCGGCCGATGCCGCCTCCTGCTTGAAACGGGCGGTGAATTCGGAGTCGGCGGCGTATTGGGGAAGCATGACCTTCACGGCCACTGAGCGGCCGAGCACCTGGTCTTGCGCTTTGTAGACTTCGGCCATGCCGCCGATGCCGATGCGTTCGGTAATCTTATACCGTCCGTTGAACACCCTTCCTATCACGATTCTCTCCCTCTATCGCTATATCTGTCTCGTTGCCTTATGAATGACTCGTTTCAACGGCATTTTCGGCGCGAGCAATGGTTTTAGATGCCGAAATATCGGTGAAACTGTCATCGTACCCTACCTACAGCAGACCTTGCACCTCCAGCGCGGTTTGAATCACGCTTTTCGCACGAGAGCTCGCCTGGCCCGATTCGTCGTCGCCATGGACGCCTTCCTCGATCACCACGGCTACGACGACGCGCGGGTTGTCGGCGGGCGCGAAGCCCACGAACCAGCTGTCGTTGTATTCCTTGTTGGTCTCGGCGGTGCCGGTCTTGCCGGCCACGTCGACGCCTTTGATCGAGGCATCGTATCCGGTGCCGTTCTGCACGACGCCGAGCATCATGTCGGTGATGGAATCGGCGGTCTGCTTGCTCATGACGGTGCCGTAGGCTTTCGGCGAGGCGTTGAAGGAATGCTCGCCTTTCGCGTTGTAGACGCTTTCGACGAAATACGGGGTTTCCAGCACGCCGTCGTTGGCGATCGCCGATGCCACCATGGCCATCTGCATGACGGTGGCTTGCGGTCCGGCGGGGCTTTCATGCTGGCCGACGGGCTGGCCGCACGCCGCCCACGCCGTTTCCCACGTGGTCATTTCCGCAGGGTCGGGCATCAGGCTGGTGTAAAGCGGCAGCTCGAGGCTTTCGATGGTCTGGTTGAAGCCGAACTTCTCG
>JAUNDR010000048.1 GCA_030525985.1 Slackia sp.
CAAATTTTTCGGCATCATCGTCGGTCGTGCTTTCTTGCTGCCGCCTATCGATGTTCTCCCGTGCCGATTCGTCAGCTTCAAGGCAAATGTCTTGGTCATCCATGTTGTTCTCCTCGGTTGTTCGGTGGCGGTTATTGCCAGGAAAGAACGGATGCATTGAAAACCGCGAAGGCGACGATAAGTGCAATAAGAGCGATTGCGATAATTGCCGCTGTGGTTTTATCGAATTTGGTTTTCATCGACAGGGCCTTCCTTCCAGTCGAATTCTACGGTATAGGTTTCTCCGAGTGCGGCGTTGAACATGCTCCGGATATTTTCTTCTGCATTCGTTTTCGCCTCTTCGAGCAGACCGTCTTCGATTGCTTCGTTGTGGCTTCTTTCGATACATTGCCTTTGGAACTCATCGACGTCTTCGACATGTATGGGGTTGAGGACGTTTCCCCGTTCTTCCAAAACGCCCGATTCGTCCATATTGGGAGTGTTGGAAATGATATAAGGGGTTTCGAGGGAAATTGTCAGAGCCGTTCCGTTCTGCGTGAATTCGGCATGCTCCAAATTCACGCCCGCTTTTAGTGTTCCTTCATAGCGATACCAAAAGCTGTTTTCTGAAAACGGGATATCGAACAGGTCGAAAAGCCTGTTGGTGTCGACGGCTTTGTCGACGATGCAGTAATCTTGCGAAACGCTTACCAGCTCATTTCTTTCGACGATTCTCCCGAATACCGTTGACGCGAGGTCGCTGTTCTCGTCTTGGGGGTTGTAATTCTGGAAGAACAGCAAGCCTCCTGAGCCGATCAATGCGCCTGCTGCGATTCCGATTGCGAGATAGCGGATTTTCACGGAGATCTTTGCGCCTATCATGCGTGTGATTTTTTGAAATTGCATCGTGCGGTCCTGTCTCTTTCTTCTGAATTGCGTAATGCTCCGAATCGAAGCGTCTCATGAGACGATCGGGGCAACTGACGGCGGCTGCTCGTATTGCGGGTCTTCTTTTGCAGAGAGCGGGGGTCGATGCCTCGTACCTCCCGCTCTTTTCGTCATGGCAAATCGTCTCATGCGACTAAGGGGGCTGTGTTACAAAGGCGAGTCTGCAATTCGGCCGTAAGCTCCGATGGCCTCTTCGAAAAATGCGAGGAAATCTTCTCCCGCTTGAATTGCGAGGGCTATGCGAGTGTATTCCTCCGATGCCCATCCTTCCATGATGCGTGCGAAATCACAGGGGGCGATATCGTAAGGAATGCGCTGGAGGATTCGGTGGAAAGATGCGATTGCTGCCATCGCTTCGTCGCAGGAGGCGTCGCTGCCTTTTTTGCGTATGTCGTCGAGCGTTTCGATGAAAGCAGGCCAGAGGTTGTCTTCCATCTGGGTGTATTCTGCGTATGTCGTTTCGACGTTTGTCGAGGAAACGACGTGGTCGACGATGTGGTCGAGGAGTTCTGAAGCGACGATGAATTCCAATTCGCTTGATTTGCCGGTGCATTTCTCTGGAGCTGGTCGCCCATGCTCGAATTTCTTGCGTTTCGTGCGTGAAATCGCTTGTACGATTCTGATTTTCGTATCTATTACATGACGCTCGTGGAGAAGCTGCTCTATGTAATGTTGCGTCATCGAATGAGACGACCCTCCTTTTCCTGTGATTTCGCGTATCTGAGCATCTTGCAAGCCGGCATCTTTGGCGAGTTTTATGGCTAAAACGTCGTAGAGTGATTCCTCGTCGAAGAAGCGATAGCCATTATCATCGGTCGCTTTTGCGGGGAGGATTCCCGACCCGCTTGTTTTGCCTCGTTTCGTTCGATGTGGCTCCTTGCTCCATTCCTGCAGCGTGCGCGTGGGGATGCCCGTCAATTTTCCGAATCGACCTGTCGTCCACATCGTTAGCACCCCGCTTTCCAGGTAAACGCTAAACTGCGCAACTGTTGCGCGGTCAACCGATGTTTTCCATCTCGGATCGTTTTTGCCGAAGATGCTTCTGGGATGTCCATGGTTCCTCCTGTTCGTTGTCGTCGAAGCAGGGGGCATATGCCCTGCCGTAACAGGGCTTGCGATTTTCGCGAGGGGCGTTTTTTGGCATTGGGATGCGGGCCCATTCGGCCGCTTCGCATCGTTCGCCGCGCGGCCGGCTTCGCATCGATGACGGGTTCGTGACGTTTGCGCTTCGCATTAGCACTCGCGCTTCAAGGCTGCTAGAATCACGAACGTATCAATCCATACGAAGAACCTGAAAACCCATGCGGTGCGAAGGAGGCCGAGGCTTCGTGTTGTCGGATCGAAGGCAGAGAGTTCTGCAAGCGCTCATCGAGGAATACATCGCCAACGCCCAGCCGGTCGGCTCGCGTACGTTGGTCGATCGCTATCGGCTCGGCGTGTCTCCCGCCACCGTGCGCAACGAACTGTCGGTGCTCGAAGACGAGGGCTATCTGACCTCGCCTCACACCTCGGCGGGTCGCATTCCCACCGACGCGGGCTATCGCGCATTCGTCGACGACTTGCTCGAAGGGGAGTTCGGCGAAGGAGCGGAAGGGTCCGCATTCGACGAGCTGCGCGATGCCGCTTCGAAGATGGACGACTTGATGGAGAAGACGTCGGCGGCGCTGACCCGTCTGACCGACTGCCTTTCGATCGTGCTGGCCCCGTCGCTTCTCGGCACGGCGGTCAAGCAGGTGTCGCTCGTGTCGTTCACGCCGCATCGCGCCCTCATGGTGGTCGTCACCGATGACGGCCAGGTGCTCGACCGCCATATCGAATTCGGCGAAGAGGTTCCCTCCGACGATCTCGCCCAGGTGCAAAATGCCTTGAACAACGTGCTTTCGGGGCGTCCGATGTCGGAAGTGCGCGGCATGGCCGCCAAGCGCATGAGCGATGCGCTGGCAAGCCCGCTCGGCCGCATGGTGATCGACGAGCTGATTGAGTGCCTCGATGCGGGTGAATCCGACCGCGCGCATCGTCTGGGCATCTCCTCGCTTTTGAGCAAGCCCGAGTTCAGCAACGCCGCCGCCGCCTTGCCGGTGCTGCAGGTGCTCGAAGACGACACGGTGCTCATGCATCTATTCGATGACGTCGCGGAATCGGGCAATGCCCTCGAGGTTCGCATCGGAAGCGAGAACGGTTCCAGCCAGCTTTCTGGCGTCTCAGTGGTCGCCGCCCAGTACGGTTCGGCCGATTCTTCGGGCGTCGTCGCCGTCATCGGGCCGACGCGTATGGATTATTCGAAGGTGATCAACGCGGTGCGCGCCGCACGAAGCGCGCTTTGCGATTTGTAATAGGAAGGTAACCACCGCCATGGCAAAAGACCTCTACGCCATTCTCGGCGTATCGAAAACCGCTACCGACGACGAAATCAAGAAAGCGTTTCGTCGCAAAGCCCGCGAGCTGCATCCCGACGTGAATAAGGCGCCCGATGCCGAAGATCGTTTCAAAGAGCTCAACGAGGCTTACGATGTGCTGTCCGACTCCGCCAAGCGCGCGCAATACGACCGCTTCGGCACCATTCCCGGCGCCGCGACGGGCGGCGGCGCGGGCGGTTATCAGTATGTCGATTTCGACGATCTGTTCGGCGGCGGCTTCGGCATGGGAGACTTGTTCTCGAGCTTTTTCGGCGGCGCTGCGGCAGGAGGCCGCGCGAACGTGCGCAAAGAAGGGCGCGATATGGGCGTCGGCCTGCGCTTGACGCTTGAGGAAGTGGCGGCGGGCGCTAAAAAGGAGATCGTGTACGACCGCCTGGCTCCGTGCGAGGCATGCAGCGGCAGCGGAATGGGCGAGGGCGGCCGTGAGATCGATTGCCCCGAATGCGACGGTCGCGGCCGTGTCGTAACCGTGCAGCATACGTTCCTCGGAGACGTGCAAACCGCAAGCGCATGCCGCAATTGCGGCGGCACCGGCAAGGTCATCGAGAATCCGTGCGAAGAATGCGAAGGCCAGGGCCGCATCCCCGATCGCCAGCACGTCACGGTGGAGGTTCCTGCGGGTATCCGCGAAGGCCAGCAGCTGCGCGTGAGCGGTTTCGGCGAGGCGGGCATGCATGGCGCGAAGGCGGGCGATCTGATCGTCACGTGCCGCATCCAGCCCCACGAATTCTTCGAGCGCGAGGGCGACAACCTGCATGCGCGTGCCAACATCAGCTTCATCCAGGCGACGCTCGGCGCCGAAATCGAAATCGACGGTATTTTCGAAGACGAAAAGGTGCAGGTGCGCATTCCCGAAGGGTGCCAGAACGAGCAGGTCGTGCGCGTGAAGGGCATGGGCATGCCGCGCCTGAACGCCGATACGCGCGGCGATATGTACGTTCATATCAACGTGCTCATTCCGAAGAAGGTCACCAAGAAGCAGCGCGAGCTGCTTGAGAAAGTGGCCCAGGAGTTCGGGGAAGAAGTTTCCGACGCGCGCACGCCTCTTCAGAAGCTGCGCGATGCGTTCAACTAAGGCGCATCGATCCGAACTCCGTTCTCCGGGTTTTTCTGAACGCATCGACGGCTGCGATGAATCCTCTTCGTCGCAGCCGTTTCGCCGTTTTCGCGCTTTGCCTTCTGCGGGCGGTCGTGCTTTCGAGCCTTGCTTGCCGTCGGCGTGCCCTCGGCTGTGTCGGCTTCTTACCGTTCGTATGCACAGTGTCGGTGTTGCGTCACCTTGTACGTCTTTTATGCTGATTCCCTTCGAACGCCTGCGCTTTGCCCCGTGCGGGCGCTTTTAATCTATATTCATCGTCATTCGATGTTTTACGAAAGGTTCGATGTGCCAGAGAATACCCTGGGCCATGCCCCGACATTCCATATCGTTAATTTGGGCTGCAAGGTCAATCGCGTGGAAAGCGATGATTTCGCTGCGGCGCTTCTGGCGCGCGGCGGCGCATCGGCCGATCAAGGCTCTGCCGATCTGGTGATCGTGAATACCTGCACGGTTACGGGCGAGGCGGAGAAGAAGACGCGTAAGGCCGTTCGCGGGGCATTGCGTGCCAACGAGCATGCGCGCGTTATCGTGACCGGATGCGCGGCGGCGATCGACCCCGCCGTTTTCGAAGCGATGGATGCGCGCGTCCAGGTGGTGCCGAAAGGCTCGATGATGGGGCTTCTTGCGCCCGAAGGCGGCGCGTTCGAGCCTCACGGCCCTGCGCCCGTGTTGCGCGTAGGCGACGAGTTTCCGACGCGCGTGGGAATCAAAGTGCAGGATGGATGCAACAATGCCTGCACATACTGCATCGTGCATGTCGCCCGCGGGCGCGCGGTGTCGCGTGCTGCCGACGAGGTTGTCGCCGAGGCGGTTCGCTTGGCGCAGGCGGGCGTGCATGAAATCGTGCTGACGGGCATCAATCTGGGTTCGTACGATTTCGAGGGCATGAATCTCGCGGATTTGCTCGGGCGACTGCTCGCGGCAACCGATGCCGACGTGCGATTCCGCATTTCCTCGATCGAGCCGCGCGATGTCGGCGACGATCTGATCGATTTGATGGCGAAAGCGGACGGACGCATTTGCCGCCATCTTCATCTGCCGTTGCAGTCGGGCTCACCCAAGGTGCTCAAGGAAATGGTGCGGCCTTACAAGGCGGATTATTTTGCCGAACTGGTCGAAAGGCTTTACGAGGCCATGCCGATGCTCTCGCTTTCCACCGATGTCATCGTGGGATTTCCCGGGGAGACGGAGGAGGATTTCCAGGAGACGCTCGCCATGGCCCGTCGTTGTCGCTTTTCGAAGATGCACATCTTCAGGTATTCGATGCGCGAAGGCACTCCCGCCGCGCGGCGCAGCGACCAGGTTCCGTCCGAGGTGAAGGCCGAGCGTGCCAAGCGTCTCGAGGAGCTTGAGCGACGGCTGCGCGAGGACGATCGCGCTCGTCGGGCGGGAACGGTCGAGCTCGCACTGGTCGAGACGGACGGCGTTGCCACGACGGAGAGCTATTATGCAGTCGAAGCGCCTGCGGGCGCGCGTATCGGGGAATTGGTGGAGTTCGAATTATGAGCGGGAAAACCGGCGCCGATCTGAAGCGCGAGAATGCATTGTTGAAATCGTTCGGATACGCGGCCGAAGGGGTGCGCGCCGCGTCGTCGGAGCGTAATTTCAAGGTGGATTGCGTCGCTGCCATCGTCGCCGTGGTGCTATGTTTTGCGCTGCAGGTGCCTTTGTGGGGGTTTGCCGCCGTGATCGTTTGCGTCGGCGTGCAACTTGCGCTCGAAACGATGAATACGGCGATTGAGGCGGTGGTCGACCTCGCCTCGCCCCAAATCCATCCGCTTGCCAAGCGCGCGAAGGATTGCGCGGCGGGCGCGGCGCTGGTGGGGGCATGCATGAGCGTCTTCGTGGCGTTGCTCGTGTATGTGCCCGCCGCATTGAGGCTGCTCGGCATCGCGTAGGCCGCATGTCGTTGTTCGGCGAGACGCGCGTTTCGAAGTCGCGCGGAAACGATAGTCGAAAGGGAATCCATGTCGTTGCATCATTTCTTTCTTGACGGGCAGGTGCTCGGTTGCGAGACGGAGCCGTGTTTTCCGCTGCGATTGAGCGCTGCCGATGCGAAGCATGCGCGCGTGCTTCGTCTCGAGCCGGGCGAGCATATCGGCGTGGTGGATGCCGCGCGGGATTATTTCGAATGCGAAGTGGTTTCCGCGGACGGCGATATCGCGGTACGCATCGCCCAGAAGCTCGATGCGCCCGAGGATAACCCGACGGTCGTTTTGGTGCAGGGTCTTGCCAAGGGCGACAAGATGGACGATATCGTGCGCCATGCCACCGAAGTGGGCATCGGCGCATTCGTGCCGCTTATCTGCTCGCGCAGCATCGTGAAGCTCGATGCGAAAAAAGCTGCGGCGAAAGTGCAGCGTTGGCAGGCGATCGCCCATTCGGCGGCGATGCAGGCAGGGCGCAGGGTCGAGCCGGAAGTGTGCGGTCCCATGACCGTGGCGCAGGCGGCCGAGGCGTTTTCCGAAGCGACGGCTGTGCTGGTGTGCTGGGAGGAATGTCCGTCGACATCGACCATCGCGGAGGCTCTTTCCAAGGCGTTCGAAGCATGCGGCGTGCGCGATTCTCGCGATGCGCGCATCGTTGTGGTGGTGGGCCCCGAAGGCGGACTTTCCGCTTCCGAGGTGGAGATGCTGACGGCGGGCGCCCGCGCATGGCCCGTGACGCTCGGCTCGTCCATTCTGCGCACGGAGACGGCGGGGGTCGTGGCTCCTGCGCTGGTCCTGTACGAATGCGGCGGCATGGGAGCGTCGAGCCCGGGGCATGCTTCGCTCGAGTGCTCCTGAGTTCGTCCGGACGGGGCGGAAGATGCCGCGGTGCGCGTGTGACCGACAGGTGCGTCTTGGGTTTTCGGCTTTTGCCCGGCGCATTTGCGAGCGCGCGGTAGCCGCCCGCTGCTCGTCGGGGCATTTTCCTCGAGATGGTTTGGAAACGCCTTTCCTCTGAGGGGCGGTATGGAGATGAGGAGAGATAATCGATGAATATCGCTATCGAAATAGAGCACGGGGGAGATATCGCCGAAGGAGTCGATATCGAAGGCATCGCCTGTTACGTGCTGGCGCAAGAGGGCCAGCCCGATAACGCCGAGGTGTCCATCACACTGACCACGAACGAAGAAGTGCATCGTCTGAACAGGGAGTTTCGTGGTATCGACCGACCGACCGACGTCCTTTCTTTCGAATGCGACGGCTATGACGACGATTTCGATGCGGGAGATGCGTTCGAGGATGCGGGCGTGCCCGATGACGAACCGTATCTGCTGGGCGATATCGTGATCGCATCGGATGTGGCGCGCGAGCAGACCGCGCAATTCGGCACGACGCCCCAGCAGGAGCTTGCCGTGCTTTTGGTGCATGGTCTGCTGCATCTGTGCGGATGGGATCACGTGCACTCCGATGAAGAGGCGGAAGCGATGGAGGCTCGCGAGCGCGAAATGCTTGCGGGCGTCGGCCTGGCGGGCATTCGGTAAAGGTCCTTTCGCTGTTGCGATTGCTTCACGCCCATCGGTGTGGCGCTTTCATGGGCAAAGGGCGATTTCCGCGACTTTTTTCGAAGAAAGGCGGCGTCTCTTCGCGTCAGATCCTTCAACGGGGCGTTCGTCTATGCTATACTTCTGCGTCGGCTTCTTAAGCGCGCCGTGTTACGTCGGAGCAAACGGTATCCTTGCGGGACCGCAGCGTTTCCATCCGACCTCTTTTACGGTGCCAGGCAGTCCAGGGTCTTCAAAGGCCCGGCCGATAGGGGCATTGTCAACGATGCCTTGCGTGTTATCGCATACGCCGGACCCGAAAGAGCGCTTAGGCAGCAGGTCGTATCAAGACTCACAGAAGGAAACGAAACATGGACATCATCCGCGCAATCGAACAGCAGCAGATCAAGGAAGTCGCTCCGTTCAACGTCGGCGACACCGTCAAGGTTCACTATCGCATCAAAGAGGGCAACCGCGAGCGTATCCAGGTGTTCCAGGGCGACGTCATCCGCCGTCACGGCCACTCCTGCCGCGAGACCTTCACGGTCCGCAAGATCAGCTTCTCCGTGGGCGTCGAGCGTACCTTCCCGGTGCATTCCCCCAAGATCGAGAAGATCGAGGTTGTTCGTCACGGTGCCGTTCGCCGCGCAAAGCTCTACTACCTGCGCAACAAGATCGGCAAGGCTGCGAAAATCAAGGAGAAGGCATTCTAAGTCTTTTCTCCTGCTCAAAAGCCCGCTTCGGCGGGCTTTTGTTTTATGCGGTGGAATGCAGGGGCATTGCGCTCTCGAAAGGGATGGCATGACACAGACGTTGGCGGAAATCCGCGCCGTTTTGGGTGCGGCGAACGAAGAAGAATGGGCGGAATGGTCCCGTTTGCTGGAGCATGACGAGCGAAAGGGCGTGAAGCAGGCCCTTGCTTCGGCGCGGCGCAGGCTCGATGCGGCAAGCGCCGAGGAGAAGCGCCTTGCGGGCATGTATGATTTCCAGCGCGAAATGGCGGGCGGCAGCCTTGCGGCAGGCCTTGACGAGGTCGGCCGCGGCCCGGTGGCAGGACCGCTCACGGTGGCCGCGGTGGTGCTGCCCGATGAGCCGCGCATCGCCGGGTTGAACGACTCGAAGCAGATTAAGCCCGAGTGCCGCGACGACATCGCCGCCGAGGTGAAGCGTTGCGCGCTCGCCTGGTCCATCGAGCATATTCCGCCTGCATGGATCGATGAGCACGGCATGGCGGCTTCGTTGCGAACGGCGTTTTCGCGCGCGCTCGCCGCGGTGGACACGCAGCTCGGCGGCATCGATTGCGTGCTGCTCGACGGCAACGCCCTCGGGCTCGATCCGCGTGAGCGCAATGTGGTCAAAGGCGACGCCAGGTGCGCCTCCATCGCCGCCGCTTCCGTGATAGCCAAGGTGGAGCGCGACGCCATGATGCGCGAATATGCGAAAGCCTATCCTGCCTACGGCTTCGACAGCAACAAAGGCTATGCGAGCGCCGAGCATATTGCCGCTATCGAGAAGCATGGCCTGAGCCCTCTTCATCGTGCGACGTTTTGCCGAGCGTGGACGCAGGAGTCGCTGTTCTAGCGCTTTGCGCCTGTATCCGAATCCGTTGAGCGCTCGCCGCAATGTTTCGAGCCCCTTCCGCTGTCGGGAGGGGCTTTGTCGTGCGGGTGCCGAGGCGAGGTCGTGCGCGCCGTATGCTCGAATTCCATCGGGGGATTTGCGCTTTCAGTGCTGCTGCTTTCTGTTTTCCGCCGATGCGAAGGTTCACGTACGTTCGTCCGCGATCTTGCCAGCGATATCTTTCACGCTGAGGAATCGGGCTCGGATTTCGCTGGAATGCGCCGGAAGCGCGCAAGGAGGCGTTGCGGTTGCGGCCAGGTCTCGTCCGGATATCGCCGCGATGGCGCGGAGAATCGCCATAAAAGGCGGCCGGAAGCATTTTCTATGCTGGTCTTCCCGGAAAAAGGAGGACCGTATGGAAGAGAAGAATCGCGGGATGTCGACGAAAGAGCGCATCGTGCGGCAGGGCGATCGGGGTAGCGCGGAGCCGGCTGTAGATGACCTGAAAGAAGATGCCGGGCTTTGCGACGAAGAGGCCGTTTCGGACGAGACGGCCGAAGGCGCATCGGCATCGCGTCTTTTGGGCATGCGCGGCGAAGAGGCTGCGTGCCGTTTTTTGAAACGCAGGGGCTACATCGTGCTCGAGCGCAATTGGACCTGTCCCGCTGGTGAAGCCGATATCGTGGCGCAAGACGAAGATGGCTCTTTGGTGTTCGTCGAGGTGAAGACGAGGTCGAATTTGGAGGCGGGCCTTCCCGCCGAATCGGTCACGCCTCGCAAGCGAGCCCGCTATGAACGCATCGCCGGCTATTTTCTGGCGGATTACGACGGCGAGGAGTGCCGGGTGCGTTTCGACGTGATCGCCCTTCTGGTGCTCGGCAACGGTCGTGCGCTTGTGCGGCATTACGTGAATGCGTTCGGGTCGGGGCAATAGCCATGCAGCTGCAATGCGTTTTGAAAACCGCCTGCCTGCGCGGGGTCCGTGCCGTTCCTGTGGAAGTGGAGGTGTCGGTTTCGAGCGGTCTGCCCGGCATGTCCATCGTCGGCATGCCCGACGCGGCGGTGCGTGAATCCCAGGAACGCGTGCGCGCCGCCATTCGCGCCTGTGGGTTTTCCATGCCGGGCGACAAAGTGGTGGTGAACCTTGCGCCGAGTTCGCTTCGAAAGGCGGGATCGGGCTTCGATTTGCCGATCGCCGCGGCCATTCTTGCGGCGACCGGGCAGGTGGATGCGCGCAAGCTCGAAGAATATCTCTGGATAGGGGAGCTGTCCCTCGAAGGGCGCGTGCGTCCCGTTGCGGGGACGCTTTCCTATGCATGCTGTGCGCGGGACGAGGGATTGAAGCTTGCCGTGTCGCGCGACGTCTGCGATGCGGCGCCTCTTTCGGGGCTTGAGCAATACGGGCTCGAATCGCTCAACGCGCTTCGGCGCTGCGACTTGTCGCCCCTTGTTTTTCCCGCTGCTGCGCCTGGCGCGACCGGAGGCATCGATTTCGGGTCGGTGCGCGGCCACGAGACGGCGAAGCGCGCGATGCAGATAGCCGCCGCAGGGTCGCATGGCATTTTGCTGACGGGCCCTCCCGGGTCGGGCAAGAGCATGCTCGCATCGGCTTTGCCGTCCATCTTGCCGCCGCTCGAGGAATTCGAACGCATCGATGCGGCCATGGTCCATTCGGTCGCGGGAGAAAAGACGGATGCGCTGCTTGCAGGCGTGCGCCCGTTTCGCAAGGTGCATCATTCGACGAGCATGGCGGGCCTGGTCGGAGGCGGAAACCCCGTGCGCCCGGGCGAGATATCCCTCGCTCATAACGGCGTGCTGTTCCTCGACGAGCTGCCTGAGTTCTCCCCGGCCGTTTTGCAGGCCCTTCGCCAGCCTATGGAGGAAGGGCGCATCGTGGTGACGCGGGCGGATGGAAGCGTCGAGCTCCCATCGCGTTTCATGCTGGTGGCGGCATCCAATCCCTGTCCATGCGGCTATTACGGCGATGCCGAAAAGCAATGCGAATGCAGTGCGGGGCAGGTTGCGCGCTATCAGGCGAGGATCGGCGGCCCCTTGCTCGACCGCATCGACCTGCACGTCGACGTGTGGCGTTGCGACCCCGCTGCGATCATCGGCGCCGATTGCGGCAGATGCTCGACATCGGCGGAATTGCGCGAAGGGGTGCAGGCTGCCCGCGAATTCGCTTCGTGGCGCCGTGCGGCGGTCGGCGACGGCGACGAAAAAGACGCCGCCGCGCTTTTGCGCAGATGCCGCCTTGACGAGCGTGCGCGCACGATGCTCGAGACGGCGGCTCGATCGCACAGCTTGTCGGGGCGCGCCATCTCCCGCGTGCTTGCGGTGGCGCGCACTATCGCCGACATGGAGCGGTCGCGCGATGTGGACGAGAAGCATCTGGTGGAATCGATCGGGTTCAGGGTGAGAAGGTGATCGCGACGGTTGACGGAAGAGGAACGTGCGCGCGCTCGGTCTCGCGATGGGAGATATCGCGCGGCGCGACAGGATATCCTGCGGCATTCGAGTGCCTCGACAAGCCGCCGGAGACATTGTATATCGCGGGAGATGCCGATGCCGTGCGGGAGGGAATCGCCATCGTCGGAGCAAGAAAGGCTACGCCCTATGGCCTTCGGGTCGCGAAACTGCTTGCTTCCTGTGCCGCGCGGCGGGGAATCCCGGTGATATCGGGCGGCGCGCGCGGTTGCGATGCGGCGGCGCACGAGGCCGCGCTCGATGCTGGAGGCGTGACCGTTGCTTTTCTCGGCGGCGGATGCGACCGTCCCTATCCTGCATGCAACAAGGGCCTGTTCGAGCGTATCGCCGTATCGGGCGGCGCGGTGGTTTCCGAACATCCGTGGAATTTCCCGCCGAAGCCGTATACGTTTCGTGCGCGCAACAGGCTGATCGCGGGCTTGGCGCGCGCGACTTTGGTAGTGGAGGCCGGCGTCCCCAGCGGCACGTTTTCGACGGCGGACGAGGCGCTCGCGGCGAACAGGGAAGTGCTCGCCGTGCCAGGTTCCATCTTCTCGCCCGCTTCAAGCGGATCGAACGCCCTCATCGCCCAAGGGGCCATGCCCGTGACGAGCGAGGAGGCGTTTTCGGATATGCTCGAAAGGCTTTTCCCCGATGCGTCCAAGGCGGCTTTTCCGTTTTGCGCGCAAGACCGGGTGCAGGCCCGGCTGCCTTTTTCAGGCGAGCAGGAGTCGGCGCTGGTTGCGGCATTGGCTGCCGATCCTCTGCGGCTCGAGGAGATGGCGGAAGCGTTCGTGGGCGAGGGCGCGCATGCGTTTCCCACGATGAGCGAGCTGATGGCATCCGTCGGGCGCCTCGAGGCCCTCGGCGCTATCGAGCGTTTCCCCGATGGACGTTTCGGTCCGGTGCGGTAGCGCTTCAGAGTTCGAGGCGATGTCGTTTTCGCGCGGCTCTTGCATTCGCGGCGTGCGGCCTTCGCAATGCGGTGTCCTTTAGCTTCCTGCGCGGTGCGTTCGTATTGCATTGCGGTATCGTGTGGAAACGCTATGGTCTGCGCGGCGGCTTCATGCCTCGCAGGGAGGTGGCAGGCGTACGGCTGATAAGATGAAGCGTATGGAAAAAACAGTGAACATCATCGGGGCGGGCCTTGCGGGAAGCGAGGCTGCGTTGCAGCTTGCCTCCCGCGGCGTCCGTGTCCGGCTTTATGAAATGCGACCCGAGGTGGCGACCGCCGTCCATCACGGTTCCGATTGCGCCGAGCTGGTCTGCTCGAATTCCTTGAAAAGCACCAAGCCCGAAAGCGCGGCCGGCATGCTGAAGGCCGAGCTCTCCTCGCTCGGGTCGTTTCTAATCGCGCAGGCGTATGCCAACCGCGTCGATGCGGGCGGCGCGCTTGCGGTCGATCGCGATGCGTTTTCCGCGGCAGTCACGCGCCTGGTGCGTGAGCATCCGCTCATCGAATACGTCGTAGGAGAGGTTTCGTGTCCGCCGACCGACGCCGATGCGGTTGTGCTGGCAACGGGCCCTCTGACCTCTGATGCGCTCGCGTCATGGATAGCGCAGCGCGCCGGCGCCGATAATCTGGCGTTTTTCGATGCGGCCGCACCGATTGTCATGGCGGACTCCCTCGATGAATCCGTGTTGTTCCGCCAGTCTCGTTACGAAGAGCAG
>JAUNDR010000005.1:0-22576 GCA_030525985.1 Slackia sp.
GTGACATGGCGATAATCGACGAACTTATCGATTTGAAGGCCGCAACGCTCGAAAGCATCGCGCACGCTGCCGATACGGCGTCGCTTGAAAACGTGCGTGTGGGCGTGCTGGGCAAGAAGGGAACGCTGACGGGCTATCTGCGCGGCATGGGGCAGCTTGCTCCGGAAGACCGCGCCACGGTGGGCAAAACCGCAAACGAAGTGCGCAACGCCGTCGAAGCGGCGCTCGAGGCGCGCAAGGCGGAGCTTTCCCGCGCCGAGCTTTTGGCGAAGATGGATGCCGAAGCGGTCGACGTCACGCTGCCGGGCCGCGTGCAGCAGATGGGCACGCGCCATCTGATCAGCGGCATCATCGACGAGATTTCCGACATCTTCCTCGGCATGGGATATTCGGTGGCCCAGGGCCCCGAGGTCGAGACCGACTATTACAACTTCCAGGCGCTCAACGCCCCCGAAGACCACCCGTCCCGCGGCATGCAGGATACGTTCTACATGGTGGACCGCTCGGGCGATCATGCGGCGGTTCGCGGCGAATCGAAGGTCCTGCTGCGCACCCAGACGTCGGGCGTGCAGGTGCACACGATGGAGGAGAACAAGCCGCCCATCTACATCATCGCTCCCGGCAAGGTGTATCGCCGCGACGTGGCCGACCCGAGCCATCTTCCGCAGTTCCATCAGGTGGAAGGCCTGGTGGTGGACGAGGGCATCACGTTCGGCGACCTGAAAGGCACGCTGGAGTATTTCTGCAAGCAGATGTTCGGCGAAGACCGCAAGACGCGTTTCCGCGCGCATTACTTCCCGTTCACCGAGCCTTCCGCCGAGGCCGACGTGAGCTGCGGCGTGTGCGGCGGCACGGGACATCTGCACAACGGCGAGCGTTGCCGCATGTGCAAGGGCACGGGCTGGCTTGAGATTCTGGGCTGCGGCATGGTCGACCCCAACGTCTACGGCTTCGTGGGCATCGATCCCGAGAAATATTCCGGATTCGCGTTCGGCATGGGCGTGGAGCGTATCGCGTGCCTGAAATACAACGTGCCCGACCTGCGCATGCTGCTCGAAGGCGACATGCGTTTCCTGCGTCAGTTCTAAGTTCCGCCGGTCTTGCCGACCGACGGAACGGCTCGACGCTGCGCAGGAGCCGGGCGGCCGCCTTGCCGCTCCAAGTCGGGTTTGCGTACCGAAGTACGCTTCGCCCGCCTTTCACGGCAATTCGACTCGCCGGGCTCCTGCTCGCTGACTTTGCTCGACCTGGCCTGCTTTGTTCTATCCGGCCGGCAATCCGATTTGCCGGCATTGTTCGACTTGGCGATTGAAGAGTTTTGCCGGGCTTTCCCGGTCGGATGGGCGAGGCGATTCGTCTCCTGCAAGCGGATAAGGCAGCAGCGTCGCCGACGCATGAAATCCGAATGGTTCATTCGATAGAAAGAGACCGAAGATGAAAGTTTCTTTGAAGTGGCTGTCCGATTACGTGGACGTGCCTTCCGATATAAAAGAATTCTGCGATAGGCTCGATTTGACGGGCACGGGCGTCGAGGGCGTCGAGACGCTCGGCGCCGCCTTCGACGGCGTGGTCGTGGGTTATGTCGAAACGTGCGAAGAGCATCCCGACAGCGATCACATGCACGTGGTCACGGTGAACGTGGGCGGCGAAGAGCCGGTGCAGATCGTATGCGGCGCGCCGAATATCGCCCAGGGCATCAAGGTGCCGGTGGCAACGGTGGGCGCCGTTTTGCCGGGTGATTTCAAGATCAAGAAGTCGAAGCTGCGCGGCGTGACGAGCTGCGGCATGTGCTGCTCGCAGCGCGAGCTGGGCATGGGCACCGAGCATGGCGGCATCTGGGTGCTTCCCGAAGACGCGCCCGTGGGCATGCCGATCGCCGATTACCTGGGCATGACCGATACCGTGCTCGACTTGGAGATTACGCCGAACCGCCCCGATTGCCTTTCCATGGTGGGCTTTGCGCGCGAAGTGGGCGCGATGTACGGGCGCGATTGGTGCGAGCCTGCGGCGGAGCTTGTCGAGGACGGCGCTCCGACCGACGAGGCGGTGAGCGTGGAAATCGTCGAGGAGAGCCGCTGCCCGCGCTATAGCGCGCGCTTGATCGAAAACGTGAAGGTGGGTCCGAGCCCCGATTGGCTCGTCGAGCGCCTGGCCGCCATCGGGCAGCGTTCGGTCAACAACATCGTGGACGTGACCAATTACGTGCTTTTCGAGCTCGGCCAGCCGCTGCATACCTTCGACTTCGATACGCTCGACCTTGAAGACGGCCGCGCCCATATCGTCGTGCGCGCCGCCGCAGACGGCGAGAAGTTCACGACGCTCGACGGCGTCGAGCGCGAGCTGACCTCCGATATGACCGTGATCGCCACGCCGAAACGCGCGGTGGCGCTTGCGGGCGTCATGGGCGGTCTCGATTCCGAGGTGACCGACGCCACGGTGAACGTGCTGCTGGAAACCGCCGCGTTCGAACCCGGCCGCACGAGCCGCACGAGCCGCAACCTGGGCCTTATCAGCGAGTCCTCGCTGCGCTACGAGCGTCGCGTCGACGACGCCGGCATCGATGCGCGCGCCGATTACGCGGCGAGCCTGATCGCCGAGGTGGCGGGCGGCACGGTGCGCCGCGGTTTGGTGGACGTGTGGCCCGGCGAAAACGACGAGCCGCGCATGCTGGAATTCCGCATCGAGCGTTTTCAGAAGATGATGGGTGCCGACATCCCCGTCGATTTCATCGTCGATTGCCTGACGCGCTTGGGCTGTGGCGTGTCCGAGGCTGCCGAGGGCGTGCTCTCGATCGAGGCTCCCACCATCCGTCCCGACCTCGAGCGCGAAATCGACCTGTACGAAGAGGTGCTGCGTCTCTACGGCATGGACCGCATTCCCTCCACGCTGCCCGCAGGCCGCGGACGCCTGGGCGTGCGCACGGCGAGGCAGGCGGTCGAGGCGAAGCTGCATGCGGCGCTTTCCGCCTGCGGCATGAACGAGACCATGACCTATTCGTTCGCCGCCGCCGACGATTGCGAGAAGCTGCGCATGGACGAGGAGAGCCTGGGCCAGGCGGCGGAGCTGATCAACCCGATGAATGCCGAGCAGTGCTGCATGCGCCGCACCATCGTCGCCGGCCTGCTGCGCAGCGTCGCCTACAACCAGAGCCGCGGCGTCGCCAACATCCAGCTTTACGAGATGGGAACGGTGTTCACGGCGCACGAAGGCGCGCAAAAGCCCAAGGAGCGCCGTAAGCTGGCGGGCGTTTTGGCTGGTGCGATGCATGACGCTTCCTGGAACAGCGCCCCTGCGGCCTTCGATTTCTTCGACGGCAAAGGCGTGCTCGAGCAGATCGCGCGCGAGCTCGCGCTGCCCAAGGTGCGCTTCAAGGCGCTTTCTGCCGAGGAGGCCCCGCATCTGCAGCCCGGCCGTGCGGCGCAGATGCTCTCAGGCGGCGACGTCATCGGCTGGGTGGGCGAAATCCATCCGCTCGCTGCCGAGGCATTCGACGCCGCCGCTCCCGTGGTCGCTTTCGAACTCGACATGGCGGCGCTCGAGCGCACG
Source organism: Slackia sp. (assembly GCA_030525985.1). Classification (GTDB taxonomy): domain Bacteria; phylum Actinomycetota; class Coriobacteriia; order Coriobacteriales; family Eggerthellaceae; genus Slackia. The sequence continues at coordinate 3,547 of JAUNDR010000005.1, forward strand.
TGCCGTCCCGCGCGCGATTACGTGGATGTCGCCCAGTTCCCGGCGATCGAGCGCGACGCCGCATTCGTGGTGGACGAGTCGGTGACCCATGAAAAGCTCATGCAGTGCATGAACTCCGCAGGCGGCAAGCTGCTTGAAGACGTGCGCCTGTTCGACGTGTACCGCGATGCGCAGCGCGTCGGCGCGAATAAGAAATCTATGGCGTATTCGCTGACGTATCGTGCCGCCGACCGCACGCTGAAAAGCGAAGAGGTCGACAAAGCGCATGACCGCCTGGTCAAAAAGGTCTGCGCCGCTACCGGCGCCGAGGTGCGCGGCTAGGGCATTCCCGTTTTCGCACGTCGCTGCAATCCGTGTCGCGGCGACGTGCGGAAGGCGCGATGTGCCTTTCTGCGCTGCGTGCGATCGTCTGCGGCGAAGCACTCCTACGAAAAAAGCCCCGATCGCTGTGGATCGGGGCTTTTTCGTGCGCCGAGACGGCGGCGCGCCTGCGTTGCGCGCGCGGGTTTCTACGACAGATCGGCCAGCGTCGTGCGTTTGGCAACCAAGGTCGCGAGCGGCTCGAGGAAGTCTTTCTCGTGAGGAGCGATGGCGGGCAGGCCGATGCGCGCCATCTCGAACAATTCGTCGGCGATTTCGGCCACGTTGCGGCCGTAGACGAGACCGCAGTATCCCTTCGCCATGACCGATTCCTTCGCGCGCCAGATGGCGTCGATGCTCATGCGCTCGCACGAATAGCGCAGCGCCTCCAGGCATTCGTCGTAGTAGAACAGCCCCTTGATGAGGGCCGCGTAGGAGAGGGCGAACGCGACGGGCATGGAGTCGGCGGGACGGATCTCCACGTAGGATTTCAGGCGCACGTCGGGAAACACCATCGAAAGCGCATGCTCCACATCGGCGCGGGTCATGGGCTGCTCGGCGAAGATGTCGCCGAACGAACGGGGATCGTAGTGGGCTTCGCCGTTTTCGTCCATGCGCACGATGGCGGGCGTATCGAGGATGTAGTCGGCGTAAGACCCGAATCCGAATCCCGGCTCCATCAGATGCGGCGGGGTGTTGCAGCGATCGGGGTCGCAGTATTTCCACACCTCCGTGCGCATGCACGGATGGGGACGCGGCCCGCCTTCGAAGATCGCGGCGTTATCGCATATCAGGGCGAACACGGGCGACAGTACGGCGGCGATGCGCATTTTCGCGATGCAGTCCGCTTCGTCGCGGTAGTCGATGGAGACCTGCGTGGAGGCGCTGCCCCGCATCATGCGCGGGCCCCAGGGCGATATGGCCGAGAGATATTCGTTCATGTAGTCGTAGCGCGCCTTGGGTATCAGCTCTTTGTCGGTCGCGCGTCCCGACGGGTCGTATCCGACCGCCATCGCGCGCCCGCACACCGGTTCGAGCGCACGCGCCACGTCGGCTTCGAATTCGTCGAAGATGCGCTTGGCGGTGTCGAGCGAAGAGAACGGGCCTGCCGAAAGCTCCAGCTGGGCAGCGGGCTCGATCGTGACGTTCATCTGCGGTTTCGCGACGCCGAGGATATCGTTTCCATGCGTGGTCACGTCGGTGTATCGCTCGCTGAGGGCGATGAGTACGTCGCGCACGCCATGGGGCTGGCTGTAGGAAAGGGCCTCGCCCGTTCCGTCGACGAGAAAATGCTCCAGTTCGATGCCCACTTCGCGCGGATCGGCGACGGCGCCTTCCTGGAAATAGGAGACAAGCGCCGCTTTGTTGAAGGCGCGGGCGGGCTGGGCGTTTCGGGCGCCTCGCATGCTGCGCGGGTTTTCGGATGCGTTCATCGGTTTCTCCTCGATCGTGATGGTTCGCGCCCATGGTATCGCACGCACGCGATCCGCGCGTCGATTCCGCCATCACATCACAGAGCCGCCACGGTCCGCGCCGTTGCGCGCGGCATCGTTTCCGCATTGCGTTTCTGTCCGTGAATATTCATCGATGATACGATTCGGTGACGAAATGAACGTTTGCCTGAATACTTCTTGATATTCGATGCATTGTCCTGTACTTTTTTCCCTTGGATACCCTGTTGGATTCATATTGTATTGTGATGCTTTGCATAAAATCGAGGGGAGAACTATGACGAAGCGAGCGGTGCGCCACGATGTGATTCGCGAAATCATACGGCGCGGCAACATCAAAACGCAGCGAGACCTGGTAGAGCAGCTGCGCTCCGAGGGCTACGACTGCACGCAGGCGACCGTTTCGCGCGACATCGCCGGCATGGGTCTGGCCAAATCGCGCGACGGCTATTACGTGCTGCCTGAAGACCTGCGTTTGCAGCGCATGGTGGGCGAGCTGGTGGAAGGCATTGAAATCGTGAACAACTTCCTGGTCGTGCGCACGCCGTCGGGCATAGCGAGCGGCGTGGCGGTGGCGCTCGATGCAGCGCAGCTCAAAGGCGTGGCGGGCACGCTTGCGGGCGACGATACGATTTTCGTGATGTGCCGCAGCTCGATCGAGGCCCAGGGCGTGGCCGAGGTCATCCGCCATCTGCAGGACCATCAGTAGCCTTCGCGCGTTCGTCGTCGTGCAATCGGCCGTGCCGCTGTGGACGCTGGCTGCATGCGACGTTTCGCGCGGCGGTTTTCCCGCGCAATCGAGAGGGCGCGCATCCGCCCGCCTCTGTGGAAATGGTAACGGCGTCTTCGGGCGCCGTTTGCTTTTGGTATAGTTCGGTGTCACGGCATTACGGAAGGATTGCGATGAAGCCCTCTTTGAAACGAATATCCCGCATGGCGGTCTTCGCGCTTGCGGCGGCATTGATGAGCATGGCGCTCGTTTCGTGCGGCGGCGAGCCGAAGAAAGACCCCGCTCAGTTGAACCGCGAATACATGGCAAGCGTGAACAGCATCAGCACCGAGGCGTCCGATGCGCTCGCGTCGTTCAACGAGGCGGTTTCCGCGGGCGATATCGCAAGCATGCGCCTTGCGGCATCCGACGCGGCGAAAAAGCTCGAGAAGATTTCGGGGCTTACGGCGCCCGAGCCGCTCGCCCAGGTGCATGAGGAATACAAGGCGGGCGCGGCCGATTTGACCGCGGCGCTGTCCGGCTGTGTGGAAGCGTATGCCACGCTGCAAAACGACGCGGCGCAAGAGCCCGAGGTTCAAACGAAGACCCAGGGCACAGGCAAAAACCAGGTGCAGGTGCAAGAGACCGTTTCCAACATCGACCCCGCGGCGTTCGCGGCTCAGATCGAAGAGGTCCAGGCGCTTTACGACAGCGGCATCAAGCATCTCTCCGACGCCGATGCCATGGTCGCCGCTCTCGCCAACGGCGAGCAGCCTTCCGCCGATTCGGCCGAGCAGGCCGAGCAGGCGCCGGCCGATGAAAGCGCGCAGGAGCAGGCGCCGGAAGGCGAATAGCGCCCGCCGCGAAGCGAGCCATGTCGAAGGCCCGGTTTTCATACCGGGCTTTTTCATGCGCTTTTTCCGCTGGGCGAAAAACCGCGGTGCCGTCTTTTCGGCCTGCGCTATGATTCATCCGCCGCAGACAGGCGGCGATAAAGAGAGGAAGCGACCATGGAACAGGCAGCGAACGCCTCCGTGCCGATTGCTTCGCGCGACGAACGCACCGCGCGCCTTATCGGCTGCGACGGCGTCGAGCGTCTCAAACGGGCGCGTGTCGCGGTGTTCGGATTGGGAGGCGTGGGCTCGAGCTGCGCCGAGGCGCTGGCGCGCGCCGGCGTAGGAACGCTCGTTTTGATCGATCGCGACGAGGTGGAGGAGAGCAACATCAACCGCCAGGCGCTCGCCTTCTACAGCACGATCGGACGCCGCAAGGCGGAGGTGATGGCGGCCATGGTGCGCGATATAGCGCCCGATACGCATGTCGTCGCCCACGATGCTTTCGTGACCGAAGACCGCGTCGGCGAATTCGTCGACGACGATGTGGAATACATCGTTGACGCGGTCGACACGGTCACCACGAAGCTCGCGCTGGCGGCATACGCCGATGCGCACGGCATCGCCTATGTGGGCAGCATGGGGGCGGCGAACAAGCGTTGTCCTGAGGCGCTGCGTTTCGCCGATATCTACGAAACGCAGACGTGTCCTTTGTGCCGCGCCGTGCGCAAGCAGGCGCGCAAGCGCGGAATCGGCCGCATGCGCGTGCTGTATTCCTCGGAGCAGCCCATCGCCGTGGCGGCGGCGCAAGGCGCCGCCCGCCGCGAGCGCACGGAGCTCGGAACGCTGTCGTTCATGCCGCCCATCATGGGGCAGATGATCGCGGGCGATGTGATCAAATCCATCGTCGGAATACAGTGACGTCGTTTCGGGCGTTTTCCGACGTGCGCCCGGATTGCGTTCTCATGCGTTTTCGGGCTCGCCGCCGCGTCGGCACGCGCACGGCGGCGCGCGGGAAAGAAAGATTCGCCGCAGGGCGGAAGAAAGGGGGCGCGCGATGAGCGAAGCGTTCTTGCCGGTTTCCATGGAGGAGGCGCGCCGGCGCGGGTGGGACGAGGTCGATTTCGTCTACGTGTCGGGCGATGCCTATGTCGACCATCCGTCGTTCGGCGCCGCCATCATCACGCGCGTGCTCGAAGCCAACGGTTATCGCGTGGGCATGATCGCCCAGCCCGATTGGAAAGACCCGGCTAGCATTTCGGTGTTCGGCGAGCCCCGTCTGGGATTTCTCGTGTCGGCGGGCAACATGGATTCCATGGTGAACCACTATACGTCGTCGAAGAAGCCGCGGCGAAGCGATGCGTATTCGCCGGGCGGCAAGGCGGGGCTGCGTCCCAACCATGCGGCGGCGGTGTATGGAAACCTGATCCGCCGCACGTACAAGACGACGCCGATCATCGTGGGCGGAATCGAGGCGAGCCTGCGCCGCCTCGCGCACTACGATTACTGGTCGGACAAGCTCAAGCGTTCGATCCTGCTTGATTCCGGGGCCGATATCGTGTCGTATGGCATGGGGGAGCGTTCGATCGTCGAAATCGCCGATGCGCTTGCTGCGGGCCTTGCGATCGAGGACATCACGTTCATCGACGGCACGGTGTACAAGACGCGCTCGCTCGACTACGTGTACGACGCGGTGACGCTGCCGTCGTATGAGGAGATGCGGGCGGACAAGCTCGCCTATGCGAAAAGCTTCGGCGTGCAGTATCGCAATTCCGACCCGTTCACGGGAAAGCGCCTTGTGGAGGAATACCCCCATGGCGTGTACGTGGTGCAGAATCCCCCGTCGAAACCGCTTTCCCGCGCCGAGCTGGACGCGGTGTATCGTCTGCCGTATGCGCGCGCCTACCATCCCATGTACGAAGAGGCGGGCGGGGTGCCGGCGATTTCCGAAGTGAAATTCAGCCTGTCGAGCAACCGCGGGTGCTTCGGCGAATGCTCCTTTTGCGCGCTCACGTTCCATCAGGGGCGCATCGTGCAGTCGCGCAGCAAGGAATCGCTCGTGGAGGAGGCGAAGCTTTTCCTCGACGACCCCGATTTCAAGGGCTATATCCACGATGTGGGCGGTCCGACGGCGAATTTCCGCGCCGCCGCCTGCAAAAAACAGCTGACGCACGGGGCATGCCCGCATAAGAGCTGTCTGTTTCCCGAGCCCTGCAAAAAACTCGAGGTCGACCATCGCGATTACCTGGACGTGCTGCGCGGCCTGCGCGCCCTGCCCGGCGTGAAGAAGGTCTTCGTGCGCTCGGGCGTGCGCTTCGACTATGCGCTTGCCGACGCCGACGACACGTTCATCCGCGAGCTGTGCGAGCATCATGTGAGCGGCCAGCTCAAGGTCGCCCCCGAGCATGTCTCCGATGCCGTGCTTTCGGTGATGGGCAAGCCGAAAAACGACGTTTACGAGCGCTTCCGCAAGCGCTATGCCCGCGTGAACGCCGATCTGGGCAAGAAGCAGTATCTCGTGCCCTACCTGATGTCGTCGCATCCGGGGTCCACGCTCAAAGAGGCGGTCGAACTGGCGGAATACTGCCGCGATCTGGGCTATATGCCCGAACAGGTGCAGGATTTCTATCCCACGCCGTCCACGATTTCGACGTGCATGTATTACACGGGCGTCGACCCGCGCACGATGGAGCCGGTCTATACGCCGAAAAGCGCTCACGAAAAGGCGCTGCAACGTGCGCTCATCCAATACCGCGACCCGAAGAATCGCGATCTGGTGATCGAAGCGCTGACGAAGGCGGGCAGAAAAGACCTGATCGGATTCGGTCCCGAATGCCTGGTGCGTCCCGCCCGGGATGCGAAACGGGCCGCGGGCGACGGTTCGAGGCATGCGGGAGGGGCGGGCGCCGGAAAGGGTCGCGCGCGCAAAGGCGGCCGTTCTTCCGGAAAGCCTTCCGCGGACGCTCAAGGCCGGGCGGCTTCGCATGACGCATCGCAATCGCGCGGGCGCAAGGGCGCGGCGTCTGCATCGAAGCCGAATCGCGGCAAGGGCGGCGCCGATGCTTCGCAGGGCAAGCGCCGCTCGCCGAAAAAGAGAGCCGGCGATTCGAGGCGAAGCTGAATATCCGATGCCGATTCGGCAACGGTATGAGGTCTGCCGCGCCGCGTCCGCCTATGATGGAAGAACGGCGTACGGTATCGCCGTGCGATCGAGGGAGGACCGACGTAATGAGCACCGACGCTATCGCGCATTCCCATCAGGCCGTGGAGAAATCGGCCGCTGCACATGAGCGGGCGGCCGCCGAGATGCTGCTGCTGAGGGAAACGCTTCAGAAGTATCAGGCGGCCATGCGCCAGATGGAGGTTCGGTTCGAGGTTTTGGACAAAGACCTCAGCCTGAAGAAGAACCGCAACCCCATCCATCACATCGAGTCGCGCGTGAAAAGCCCGACGAGCATCGTGGGAAAACTGCAAAGACAGGGCCACGAACCCACGCTTGCGAACATGGAGCGCTATCTGACCGACGTGGCGGGCGTGCGCGTGATCTGCTCGTATATCGATGACGCGTACGGCCTGCTCGAGCTTTTGCAGCGTCAGGACGACCTCGAAATCGTCGTCGTGAAAGACTATATCGCCGACCCCAAACCCAATGGGTATCGAAGCCTGCATGCCATCGTGCGCATGCCCGTCTACTTCATGGATAAAAAAGAGATGGTATCCGTGGAAGTGCAGATACGCACGATCGCCATGGATTTCTGGGCAAGCCTCGAGCATGAGCTGAAATACAAGGCCGTCGACGAGGTGTGCGGGATCGATTCCTTCGATGAGCTGCGCGATTGCAGCCGCGTGATCGAAGACGTCGAGAAGCGCATGCAGATTCTCGCCCACGCGCTCGACGAAAGCCGGTAGCCTCGCTGTGATGGCGCGGCGGTCTTTGCATGAAGGCTTCGTGCTTTCCGCCCGTCGCGTTTTCCGGACGCGTATGGTCGTGTTCGGCTATCCGCGATTCGTAAAGGAGGGCGCATGGCTGAGAACAAGCGCAGCGAAGAGGCGGCGCAACCGTCGTTTTGGCGCGGTCTTTTCGACGACATTTCCATCGCGCAGCTGCTTGCAGGAGCGCTTGCGGCGGTCACATCGATGCTGCTTGCATCGCGCATCGGCATAACGGGCTCGGTCATCGGCGTGGCGGTGGGCTCGATCGTCTCGGCGGTCGCGTCTCAGGTATACAAGAAATTCCTTTCGGCATCGGCCGAGAAAATCAAAGACATGGCGCCCGATTTGAAGGCCTCCTCCCATGGAGCTGACGTTCGGGAGCCGCAGCCTTGTGATTCTTCGACGCAGACATCGTGCCGGGACGGCTTTTCGGACGGCAGGGATATCGCATCGGCGGAAACGACGGTCATGCGGCCGCATCCCGATTTGCGCGCGGCGGATGAGACCGTCGCTTTCCGTTCTCAGGAAACAGTACTTTTGACGCACGGGATTCCGTCTGCGCAGGAATCGAAGCGCGATGCTGAAGCGTTCGACCTGTATGCCGACTCGGCGCGGGCGCGTTCGCGCGCCGCCCGCCTGCGGAAATCGAAAATCCAGCGTAATGCGGCGATCGTGGCGGCCGTTTCCGCTTTGGTCGCCATCGCGCTTACGGCGGTTGTCATCGAGGCGGTCACGGCGGGGCAGGGGGTCGGCGCCAAGCCCGCATCGCCGTCCGGCATTTCGTGGCATGCGCCCGCGAATGGCGATGCGGATCAGTCTGCCGATGCGTCGGCTGGGGTCGACGCGCCAAGCGACGCCGCGCCCGCACCGTCTTCTCAGCCTGACGATGCGTCCCAGGGCGATTCTTCGAAAAGCGATGCTTCTTCCGATGCGGGGTCGCAGGATGCCGGCGCACAGAAGCCCGATGCGGGCCAAGACGGCGCCGCTTCGGGCGCTTCCGGATCGCAGGGCGGGTCGGCAGGCGATTCGTCGAGCCAAGGCCAGGGGTCGGGGACGGATGCCGACGGCGGTTCGGACGAGGGGAACGCGGACGGCACGTCTCCCGCGCCTTCGAAGCCCGGTGCGGGGCAAGGCACAGGCGACGCGGCTGTTCCGCCTTCCGGCACGTCAGGCGCGAACGGCGCGTCTGCGGCGGCATAAGCCGAGTCGCTTCGGTCATCTGCCGCCCGGTTGGCGGAGAATTCCATTCTCAACTCGGATTACTCGATTCTTTACGGCGTAAAGGGATACCTATGCTCTACGACATGCACTGCCATCTCGATTTCGCCGACGACGGCGTCGCAATCGCACGGCGCGAAGCGGGGCGGATCGCGGCGTTTTCGGCGACGGTCGATCCGGCGTCCGCTGCCGCCGCTCAGGATGCGTTCGGATGCTGCGCCGATGTGCGCATCGGGTGGGGATTGCATCCCTGGCAGGCGTCGAGCCCCGATTTTCCCGCATCGATCGGCGAATTCGTCCGTCAAGCGCCCCGCCATGCCTTCATCGGGGAGGTGGGGCTTGATTTCTCGGCGAAGCATGCGGCGACGCGCGCCGCGCAGGTCGAGGCGTTCGACCGCGTCGTGGAGGCCTGCCTCGTTGCGCCGGACGCGTCTTCGTCGGGCGAAGGGGCGTCTGCGGGCGGCATCGTGTCGATCCATGCGGTGCATGCGGCCGACGAAGTGCTCGATACGCTCGGACGCTTCGGCGTTCTTGACGGGCGGGCGCGCTCGCGCGGCGCGTATGCGGCGGGGCGCGCCGTCGTCATCCATTCGTTCAACGGAACGTCCGACCAGCTCACCCGCGCCATTCGTTCAGGGCTGTTCTTCTCGGTCGGCCCGCGCATGCTCGCCTCCAAGCGCGGGCGCGCCTATGCGCGCGCCATTCCCGCCCATCGCCTGCTTCTTGAGACCGACATGCCTTCCGCCCAAGGCGCGTCGTTTTCTTTCGAGGCGCACGTGTCGGCGCTCGAAGGCGCTGCAAAAGACCTTGCCGCCGCTCGCGGCGAAGACGAGGCGTTTTTGCTCGACTGCATCGCCGAGACGAGCCGTTCTCTTTTAGGAACGAAGCGCTGAACCCGCTCCGTCTGCGATATTCCTGTTCGTCGGCCGCATGCGTACCGGTAGGATGAACGCATGCACAACGCCGAAGCGTCGGATGCTTCGGCTCCGGCCGAAAGAGGGCTTTATGTTCAACGAAAACCTTGATGCCATCGTCGACGACATGGCGCGCAATTACGCGTCGCCCGAGATCTTCTTCACCGATCCGCAGCGCCATTTCCCCAACCGCGATGCGGTCATCGGCATTCTGGCGGACCTGCGCCATCTGATGTTCCCGCGTTATTTCGGCGATGAGACGCCGACGGGATCCGACCCGCGTTACTTCATCGGCGAGACGCTCATTCGCGTGCAGGATTCCCTGCGTCGCCAGTTGCGCGAGGCGCTGCTGTTCCGCGACGCCGATTCCGCTGCCGCCCATGATGTCGATGCGCGTGTCGAGGAGATCTGCTCCACGTTTCTCACGCGCCTGCCCGAGCTGCATCGCATGCTGCTCAAAGACGTGCAGGCCGCCTTCGACGGCGACCCCGCCGCCCAGAGCAAAGAAGAGATCATCTTCTCGTATCCGGGCTTTTTCGCGGTGTTCGTCTACCGCATCGCCCATGAGCTTTACGTGCAGAACGTGCCGCTCATTCCGCGCATCATGACCGAGTATGCCCACGGGTGCACGGGCGTCGACATCAATTCGGGCGCCACGATCGGCGAGTATTTCTTCATCGATCATGCCACCGGCGTCGTGATCGGCGAGACCACCACGATTGGCAACCATGTGAAGATCTACCAGGGCGTCACGCTCGGCGCGCTCTCCACGCGCGCGGGCCAGCAGCTCTCGGGCGTCAAACGCCATCCCACCATCGAGGACAACGTGACCATCTATTCCAATGCCAGCGTGCTCGGCGGCGAAACGGTTATCGGCGAGGGTACGGTGATCGCGGGCGGCGCATTCGTCACCGAATCCATTCCCGCCAACTCCCGCGTAAGCGTCAAGGGCGTCGAAATCAACGTGCGTCAGCCTCGCAAGAACCCTGCAAGCTGGGAGCTGTAAGCGCCGCTTCGCGCGTGAAGCGAACGCGTCGTCTTCGGCATACGTCCCTATGCGGCAGCGCCTCCGATTCGCATCATCGGGGGCGCTGTTTTCATGGAGGGCCATTCATGCGAAGGCGCCTGCGTTTCGCGGCGCTTCGCTTCGGTCAGCTTTCGTCGGTTGTGCGGCTGCGGCGCATGCGCTTGCCCGCATAAGCCGTCGCCGCCGTCAGCGCGATGCCCGCGCACGTGAGCGCGCTTGCTGCGGGAAATGCCGGCAGATAGCTTCCCGTCGCCGCCAGAACGCTTGCCCCGAGCATCGGTCCGATGACGGACGCGCAGGTGTATCCCGAGAACATGAAGGCGTAGTTCTGGCCGAAATGCTCGATGCCGAACAGGTCGGCGGTCAGGGCGGGCATGACGGCCATGCATCCGCCGAAAGTCGCGCCGATGATGCAGAATGCGGCGGTGAGGGTTGCGAAATCATGGGCGTTGCCGAGGAAGAACGCCATGGTGAGGGCGGTCGTCGCCATGCAGAAGGCAAGAACGGGATAGCGTCCGAAGCGGTCGGAGAGCATCCCGAAGGCCAGCCTGCCGCTGAAATTCGCCAGGGCGAGGATGCTTACCTGCGCGGCATTTTGCGCGGCGGTCAGCCCCGCGAGCTCTGCGCCGATGCCGGCGGCATGGCCCGTGACCATCATGCCGGCGCTCGCCGATACGGCGAAAAGCAGCCACATCAGGTAGGCGCTCGGTTGGCGCAGCATACGCGCGGTGGTCATGCCGCTCTCGAGGGCGTCGCGATAGGCCTGCTCGGGGACGGGCTTGCTATCGGGGGCCTTATGCAGGAAGCGCGACGCCGTCACGGCGGCGACGGCGAAAAACGCTCCGCAGGCATGAAACGTGAACGAAGACCCGAACGAGCCGATGAGGAAACTTCCGAGCGGGGCGAACACGATGGGCGATAGTCCCAGGCAGCCTACGCATACGCCGTTGGCAAGGCCGCGCTTATCGGGAAACCATGCGGTCGCGGTCGACACCGACACGTTGTAGACGAATCCGCTGCCGATGCCGCCGAGCATGCTGAAGGTCAGATAGAGCAAAGGAACGGCGTCGGCGAATCCCGCCAGAAACCATCCCGATGCAAGGCATACGCCGCCGCATAGAGTGAGAAAGCGCGAATCCATCCGCGTTTGCAGATAACCCGCCAGAAAGCCCGAGCAGCATTCGCACACGATGTAGAGGGAATAGGCGAACGCGATGCCCTGGGGCGACCATCCGTATTCGTCCGCAAGGGCGATGCTGATGATGCTCCAGACGTAGATGGCTCCGACCAGCGCATTGAGCGTGCCCGCCGCCGCAAGGACGGCGCGTCGGTCGACGGGGCGTTTTCGTTGCGATGATTCGACCATCCTGCCGTTGACGCGCATGTCGGACCCCATGGCTTCCCCCTTCGTTCCCCTGGCGGTGCGATGCGTCCATTATCCGCAGATGAAGACCCTGTTTGTCAAGGGAGGCGGGAAACCGTTCCGTCAAAGGAAGCGCCCGCCTCCGTGCGGTTTGAGGCGGGCGCGTTTCAAAAAGGGCGGACCGGATGCGTCGAGGTTACAATCCGAGGCCCTTGGCGACGTTGGCGATGAAGTCCTGCACGTTGGTCACGATGCCGCGGGAGGAAAGCGATCCGCGGTCGGTGAGCTTGTTCACGGCGAATTCGGCGATGTCGACGCAGTAGAAATACACCTGGCGCACGGTGCCGTCGGGCAGCACGCGATACGACGGCGTCATGTTGCCGGTGGCGATGGTGTGCAGCATGGTGGCCATGCAGATCACCGTGGTTGCTTTGCGGATATGGTCGCGCATGGCGTTTTGCGCTTCGTAGGCGTTGCCGATCACGGGCGGCAGCGGTCCGTCGTCGCGGATCGAGCCGGCAAGCACGTAGGGCACGTGGTTCTTCTCGAGGCTGTACATGATGCCGTCATGCACGTTTTCTTCCTCGATGAATTTCGCGATCGAGCCGTGGTATTTCACGCGGTTGATGGTGTCGAGGTGGTGGTAGTGCCCGTTGGGTTTGTTCTGCTGCGTGTCGATGTCTTGTCCGAGCGCCGTATGGAGGTAGGCGCCTTCCAGGTCATGGGTGGCAAGCGCGTTTCCGGCGAACACCGCATCGACGTATCCGGCTTCGATGATTTTCGCGAAGGCCGTGCGCGAAAAGCCGTTGAACGAAAACGCCGGACCCATGACCCATACCACGTATCCGTGCTCGCGCTCGTATTTCAGCAGTTCGTAGAGCTCGTCGTAATCGCGCGAGAAGGCGGTTTCGCGGCTTCGCCCCAAGCGGAAGGCGAAATTCTCATTGGTTTTCTCAGGCTCGTGAAAGCCGTTCGCATGCACGTAGATGCCCTCTTCGGCGTTCTCGGTGCGCCCGCACACGATCGCGTCGCCCTGTTTGATGAAACGGAACTCGCGCACGAAGATGTGCCCGTCTTCGTAGACCGCCACGCAATCCATGCGGCTGTCTTCGGCCAAGATCCAGCGTCCGTCGATCTTGAAGTATTCGGGATAGATGCTCAGGGCATGGTAACCCTCGGGCGCCACCGTGTCTTTCGGGGCGGGGACGAGCGTGGCGTTCGGCGCGTCCGCGAAATGCGAAAGCGTGAAGTCGGGAGCGGTATAGGGTTTCAAAGAGAAGCTCATGGCGGTGCCTCCAGGCAAGCGAAGCGGCGGCGCGGCCTTCGTCTCGGCGGCATGAAGCGATTCGTCGAGGCCTGCCGCGCGAGTCGGTATTTCCGAGCGCAATTCTATCAGATGCCGCCCGGTTTGCTTCCGATGCCCGCCCCGTTCGCGCCGGACGATCCGCCGCGTGTGTCACTCCGAGAGGGGTTTGTCACATGCGCGCGGCCGATGGTCGCGCGGAAGGAGCGTCTCTCGAAAGGCGCTTACTGGCATCTCGCATGTCATAGTTAGCGACGATGTCGTTGAGGATGCGGGATGGGCATCCGAGCGGCGCCTGACCCGCTTCTGCGCGGTAAGACGGGTGTTTTTCGGTGCCGTGTTCCGTGCGTTTGCTGGTCTCTCGATGTCGTCCGATGGGCTGCTTCTCTTCGTGTTGCGGACGGACGTGCCTTCCGCATGCTCTTCGTAAAGGCATAAAGGAAGCCGGCTCAAAGGCCGGCTTCCTTGCGAATGGGCGCTTCGTTTTCGACTGTGCGTTTATTCCGCTTTCGTCTCGACGGTTTCGCCCTTCGCGACGATTTCCATCTTCTCGCCGTGCGACTTGGCGCACATGCTTACCGCGCCGCCGAGCGCGATAAGCGCGATGGCGTTGGGCAGCACCATGAGCTGGTTGAACATGTCGGCGAGTTCCCAAACCAGATCGTTGGCAAGCAAGGCGCCGATGAAGATGAACACGAGCGCGATGCAGGAGAACACGGGCACGGCTTTTTTGCCGAACAGGTATTCGATGTTTATCTTCGCGAACAGGTTCCAGCTGATGATCGTGGAGAAGGCGAAGAACAGCAGGCAGATGGCCACGAACATGTTGCCGCCCGCCGTGCCGAACAGGCTGCCGAATGCGATCTGGGCCATGTTGGTCTTATCGACGCCCTCGTAAAGACCCTGAGCCAGCAGGCCATCGCCCACATACAAGGTGACGATGCAGGTCAAAGCGGTGATGGTGACCACCACGAAGGTGTCCACGAACACGGCGATGATAGCGACGACGCCCTGCTCATGCGGGTTTTTGACGTTGGCCATGGCATGTGCGTGCGGGGTGGAACCCATGCCCGCCTCGTTGGAGAACAGACCGCGCTTGGCGCCCTGGGACAGTGCGGCGATCAGGCCGAAGGTCACGCCGCCCACGGAGGCCTGCGGGTTGAAAGCGCATTCGAAGATGAGCGCGAATGCCGCCGGCACCTCGGAAGCGTTGACGACCAGAACGCCGATGCCACCGATCAGATAGATGATCGCCATGATGGGAACCATCTTCTCGGTGACCGATGCGATGCGGCTGACGCCTCCCAGGAAGATGAATCCGCCTGCGACGACGATGATCAGGCCCATGACCCACGTGGGGATGCCGAAAGCGGTATTGCAGGTGGAAGCGATGGAGTTCGACTGCACCATGCAGCCCATGATTCCGAGCGCGAGCACGATGGCGACGGCGAAAAATCCCGCGAGGAACGTGCCGAACTTGCCCTTGAAAGCGGTCTTGATGTAGTAGACCGGACCGCCGTGCACCGTGCCGTCTTCGTCGACGCGGCGGGTCTTCTGCGCCAGCACGGCCTCGGCGTAATTGGTGGCCATGCCCAAAAATGCGATGACCCACATCCAGAAGATGGCGCCCGGGCCGCCCACCAGGATGGCGCCGCAAGCGCCTACGATGTTGCCCGTGCCGACCTGCGCGGCGATGGCGGTTGCCAACGCCTGGAACGAGCTCATGCCGCTTTTATGCTTGCCGCCGTTGAGCGAGAAATTGCCGAAGACCCTTTTCAGGCCCTCGCCGAAACAACGCACCTGCACGAAGCGCGTGCGGATGGTGAAAAACAGACCCGTGCCGATCAAAAGAATGATGAGCACGTAATTCGACATGTAAGAGTTGATCGTTTGTACGATCGAGAGCAGTGCGGCTTCCACGTTACCTCCTCGGGCATCATGAGAAGCCTCTGGGGAGCGAATGAATCCGCCGACTGCGAAGAGTCAGAAGAACCGTTCTCTGTCCTTTTGCCTGAGAGATTCGGCCGGGTATCGAGCACATGGGAAGTGCGCTGCTCGAAAGGCCTTGCACCGTCGGCACTCATTTAAGAGTTCTCCAGAGGTTTCTCCACTTCCGGTCTTCGTGGCAAATCCCGAAAGCTTCATCGAAATGGTATGCCGCACATTATCGTACTAAAGCGTGCGCCGGTGCAAGAAAAAGTTTCGAAAAGGGAAAAGCAGGGCAAAAGAGGTCATGGGGCCAAGCGAACGGCTGCTTTCATCCTGCGAACGGTTGTTGTCGCGTGTCGCGGCTGCTTCGGAGCGACGGTTTTCGTTTTCGCGGCCCTGTTCTGCAATATTTTTCCGTTTTCCTATCTTTTTAGGGCTTCCGGTGGCGATGCGGCGGGATCGCGCAGGGTAAAACCCCAGGTCGCGATTTTCACCCGACCCCCGAGAGCCTTCAAGTTCGCCGAAAAGCCTCGGTTGCCGATGGGAAAACGGAAAAATCCTGCAAGATAGTCGTCTCTCCATCCGTTTGACGAGCGCGCCGCTGCGTCGAGGCGCTCGATTCCCTGCCGCGCGACCGTTGTACGAAATTGCGGCGGATGCGCGCTCCTTCGTTCCGCTTTGGGGTTATCATGCTTTAGCATGCAAGAGCAGTGTGCCCGCCTATGCGTTCCGTCGCGATGGAGCGCGGCGGCGTTGCGCGCCGTGTTGCGCGGCATAAAAGCGCCTCGGGCTTCGCGCGCCATCGCGATGTTGCGGGGTGCGCCCTCACCCAGCGGGTGCGATCGGCGAAACGAGACGAAAGGCAAGCTATGACGAAGATTCAGATGACTACGCCGTTGGTCGAGATGGACGGCGACGAGATGACCCGCATCATCTGGCAGATGATCAAAGACGAGCTCATCTGCCCGTTCGTCGATCTGAAGACCGAGTATTACGACCTCGGCCTCGAGCACCGCAACGAGACCGACGATGCGGTCACGGTCGAATCCGCCGAAGCCACCAAGCGCCTGGGCGTTGCGGTGAAATGCGCCACGATCACCGCCAATGCCGCTCGCGTCGAGGAGTACGGCTTGAAGCAGATGTGGAAAAGCCCGAACGGCACCATCCGCGCCATGCTCGACGGCACGGTATTCCGCGCGCCGATCGTGGTGCGCGGCATCGAGCCGTGCGTGCGCAACTGGGAGGCGCCCATCACGCTGGCGCGCCATGCTTACGGCGATGTGTATAAGAACGCCGAGATGCGCGTTCCCGGCGCCGGCAAGGTCGAGCTGGTCTATACCGCGGCCGACGGCAGCGAGCAGCGCGAGCTGGTCCACGAATTCGACGGACCGGGCGTGGTTCAGGGCATGCATAACCTGGATGCCTCCATCGAAAGCTTCGCGCGCAGCTGCTTCAACTACGCGCTCGATATCAAGCAGGACGTGTGGTTCTCGACGAAAGACACCATTTCGAAGAAGTACGACCATCGCTTCAAAGACATCTTCCAAGAGATTTTCGATGCCGAGTACAAGGAGCGCTTCGACGCGGCGGGCATCGAGTATTTCTACACGCTGATCGACGACGCCGTGGCTCGCGTGATGAAATCGAAGGGCGGCTTCATCTGGGCATGCAAGAACTACGACGGCGACGTCATGAGCGACATGGTGTCTTCGGCGTTCGGCTCGCTTGCCATGATGACTTCGGTGCTCGTGTCGCCCGAGGGCGTCTACGAGTACGAGGCGGCGCACGGCACGGTGCAGCGCCATTACTACAAGCATCTCAAGGGCGAAGAGACGTCCACCAATTCGGTGGCGACGATCTTCGCGTGGTCGGGCGCTTTGCGCAAGCGCGGCGAGCTTGACGAGCTTCCCGAACTGATGGCGTTCGCCGACCGCTTGGAGAAGGCGACGCTCGACACCATCGAGGCGGGCGAGATGACGGGCGATCTGGCGCTGATCACGACGCTCGAAAACCCCGTGAAGCTTTCCACGCGCGCGTTCATCCAGGCCATCGCGAAGCGCCTGGCGGCATAGCCTGCAATTTCGCGTTACCTGTCGATATGCGTTGCCGAGGCGCGTCCGCCGTTTTCTGCGGACGCGCCTTTTCGTTGCGCATCGATAGAAAAACCCTCCGCTCTCGAGGCGGGAGCGGAGGGTCGAAGGCGCCGGAAGGCGGTTGTTTCGTTTTCGTCGACGGCCGCCGAGCGGTCGGGCCGAATCAGACAGCCGGGTCGAATCCGAGCGGTCGGGTCGAGCCGGATGCGCCCTATTCCTTGCCGGTCCAGCAGTAGGTGCAGATCTTTTCGGGGTCGATGCCGGTCGATTCGATCATGCCCTGCAGCGACTGATAGCCCAAAGAGTCGAATCCGAGCTTTTCGCAGATGGTGCGCAACATGCACTTGCCGCGTTCGGTGGAGGCGTCGGCGTATTCTTCGAGGTATTTTTGGCCCTCGTCGCCTTCGAGCTCCTGGATCACGCGGCGCGAAATAAGATCCATCTCGGACTTGCTGCTCGAGAAGCTCAAATACTTGCAACCGAACATGATGGGCGGGCATGCCGAGCGCATATGCACTTCCTTCGCGCCGGCGTCGTAGAGGAAGTCGACCGTCTCGCGCAGCTGGGTGCCGCGGACGATCGAGTCGTCTACCAGCAGGAGCTTCTTGTCTTTGATGAGCTCGGGAACGGCGACCTGCTTCATTTTCGCCACGCGGTTGCGCACCTCCTGGTTGGAGGGCATGAACGAGCGCGCCCAGGTGGGGGTGTATTTGATGAACGGGCGGGCGAAGGGCGTCTTGCATTCCGTGGAGTACCCGATGGCATGCGGCACGCCCGAATCGGGAACGCCCGCGACATAATCAACTTCGGGAAGCGTTCCCGCAGCGGCTTCGTCGCGCGCCATGATGGCGCCGTTGCGATAGCGCACCACCTCGACGTTCTGTCCTTCGTAATTCGAGTTCGGATAGCCGTAATAGGTCCACAAGAACGCGCAGATCTTCATGTCGTCGCCGGCGGGCGCGATGGTTTCGTAGCTATCGGCATTCACGCGGACGATTTCGCCCGGCCCGAGCTCGTATTCGTCATCGTAGCCCAGCTTGTGATACGGGAACGACTCGAACGAGATGCAATGGCCGTCGTCGTTTTTGCCGATCAGCACCGGCAGGCGGCCCACCTTGTCGCGCGCGGCGAGGATTTCGCCTTCGTCGGTGATGATGAGCAGCGTGAGAGAGCCGTCGATCGCTTCCTGGGCGAACTTGATGCCCTCGACGAAGCTGTCTTTCTGGTTGATGAGCGCCGCGACCAGCTCGGTGTTGTTCACCTTGCCGGAGCTCATGGCCATGAACTGCTTGCCGCCTGCGGAGAAGCACTCTTCGATCAACTCTTCGGCATTGTTGATGATGCCCACCGTGGTGATGCCGAAGGTTCCGAGATGGGAGCGCACGAGCAGCGGCTGCGGATCGGTGTCGCTGATGCAGCCGATGCCGCTGCATCCGTGGAAGCCCGTCAGATCATCTTCGAATTTCGTTCGAAACGGGGTGTTTTCGATCGAGTGGATTTCCCTTTGAAAGCCCGTCTCGGTATCGAAGAAAATCATGCCTGCGCGACGCGTTCCCAGATGGGAGTGGTAGTCGACGCCGAAAAACACGTCGAGAACCACGTCGTGATGGGACGCGGCTCCGAAAAATCCGCCCATTGCGTACCTTTCATCGTCGGTTGTTGTGTTGAAAAGGCAAGTATACCCCCAAAGGATTGCGAAACGGCGGGAGCGGCATCTTGCGGCGATTATTCAAAATATCGAAACAAATCGGCTCGGGTATCCGGTCGGCGATTTCCGTGCTCCGAAAACGCCGAACTCGGGCATCGGATTCGATGCGGGAATGAAAATGCGCCGCGCTCCTGAATGGAACGCGGCGCATGGATGCGGCTTTTCGTTAGTCGAGCACGGGCGTCAGGG
>JAUNDR010000005.1:22586-70099 GCA_030525985.1 Slackia sp.
GGGCGCGCGGTTGGGCGGATTATTCAAATTATCGAAACAAACCGCGGCGATCGTCATCGCGGTTCCGCGTGCGGAAAGCGACGTCGCGCGGGGCCGTGCCTAGCGTTTCAGCAGCGGCGTGATGGGACCCGGCGCAAGGATGGTGATGCGCCCCGTCGCGCGCGAGATGCTCGTGTAAAGGCGGTTTCTCGCCACGCGCTCGTCACCGAACACCTCTTCGCGCGCATCGGGGATGATCACGTGGTCGAATTCGAGGCCCTTGGCGAATTCGAGCGTCATGAGCACCGCGCCGCTTGCGGGAAGCGTCGCTTCGTCGTCGATGACGACCGGCGCGTCGCTGCCGAGCATCTTCGCGATGCGCTTGAGCGTTGCACGGTCGTCGGCGATAAGCGCCGTTAGTCCGGCGTTTTCTTTCGCTTCGAGGACGGCTGCGCGCAGGGCGTTTTCGTAGGCGGCCTCATCGGCGAATGCGGCGATCTTCGGCTCGTCGCGCAGATGCTGGACCGAGGAGACGCGCATGCGGTCGCCCTCGGGCATCAGGGCGGCGAACAGCTCGGTGATCTGCGGGGATGAGCGATAGCTCGTCATCAGGCGGCATTCCTCCACCTGCAGGCCCGTCTGCTCGAAGAGCGCCCGCACGTCGGCAAACGACGCGGTGTGCGCCTTGATGGCCTGGTTCTCATCTCCCAAAAGCAGGAAGCGCGCCCGGCGGAAGTAGCGGCGCAGCACCATGAGCTGGGCGCACGTGTAGTCCTGCACCTCGTCGATCATCACGTATTTGACGCTTGCGTCGCTCATGCCCGTGATCGCCATCTTGAGATAGGCCCATTCCACGGGCAAAAAGCCCTCGACGTGCAGAAGGCGCATGCCGATGCGGTCGATGCGCAGCCACTCGTCGCGCTCGACGACATCGAAGGCGGCGGCGAAGCGGTCGTTAAGATAGGTCAGGGCGCACTCGCGCATCTCGGCATCGGTCTGAGGCGCGATGGTCTCGTGGAAGATACGCACTTGCTCCTGGACGGAAAGCGCGGCGGTTTCGTTTTGCGCGCGCTCGGTGGCCGCCATCTGCTTCAGACGGCTTCGCAGGCGTTTGTGCAGCTCTTCGCGCATGAGCGTGACCAGGTGGGGTCCTGCCGGGATGCGCTTGAACTTGTCGGCGACCTGGCGGATCTGGCCGGCGGATATCAGCTGCACGCCGTCGCAGACGATGTCTTTGAAGTCGTCGGCGTCGAAGCGCAGCATGCGCACGGCATCGTCGATGCGCGCGAGCGACGAAAGCTCGACATCCGCGCGCCCGCGGCTGCGCTCGGCGGGCATGATGCTTGCCATGAACTGGTTGAACGTCATGGTTTCGGGGTTGCGCTCTCCTAGGTCGGGAAGCACCTGCTCGATATAGCGGCTGAATACCGGATTCGGGGTGATCAGCTGCACCTCTTCGGGACGCAACGTTTCGCGCTGGCGGTAGAACAGATAGGCGATGCGCTGCATGAGCACCGAGGTCTTGCCCGATCCGGCGATGCCGTTGACCAACAGCACGTCGCAATCTTCGTGGCGGATGACCTCGTTTTGCTCCTTCTGGATGGTGGCGGTGATCGCTTTCATCTGCGCGGTGCGCTCTTTGGAAAGCGAGGCGAGCAGCATGGCGTCTTGGATGGCCACCGTGGTATCGAAATAGGCGTTGAGGCGGTCGGCTTCGATGTCGAATTGGCGGCGCAGCTTCAGGTCGGCCTTGATGGTGCGCCCGTTGGCGACATACGAGGTGGGGCCGTTTTCCTGGTTGTAGTACGTTTCGGCGACAGGGGAGCGCCAGTCCACCACGAGGCGCTTGTAATTCTCGTCGGAGATGCCGGCGTTGCCGATGTAGAGCTCTTTGGGCGCGTCGCCCGGCTTGTACTGCAAAACCACCTTCGCGAAATACGGCTGGTGCAAAAGCATGCGCACCTTTTGGAGGTTTTGGAAATTCAGCTCCTGCGTGGCGTTGTACAGGTCGATCGATTTGTTCGCCGAGGCGAATTCGGCATAGGTTTCGAACGCCTCGCCCATGCTGGCGAAGTTGCCGGTCAGCTCGTCTGCGAGCATTTCCTTATCGGCCGCCACCTCGTCATCGAGCTTCTGGATCCTGGCGACAAGCGAGCGCTCCATGCCGTTGAGCGTGGCGAAGACATCCGAAAGATGGCGCTGCTCTTCTTGGAAGACGGGATCGGCGGCGTTCGCCGCGCGTTCGGCTTCGACGGTTTCCTCGTCGGTCGGTCGGGGGATGTTCGGCTGTGCTGGGTCGGTGAACACGTATGCTCCTTGCGGTTCGTCGGTTGTGTGGCGGGGCGGCGCAGACGCAAACGCCGCCGCCATGAAAACGTATCCCGGGTACAATGGCATATGCGCGTCCGTCCGTGGGGGGCGACGCGTCATTTTGCACGATAATTACGGCTTGCCCGCGCATCGCGCGGCGTTTTCCGACGCCGCTTTTCGCTCTATCGCATGAAGCATGCGGATGCGCGGAGCCATGACGGATGGAATCGATTCGATGACTGATAAGGATGGCGGAGTGGAAGAAAACGCAGAAGAGGCCACAGGCGGTGCCGACGCCGCGGCTTACGGATCGCTCGGCGCCCTCGTGCCCGATGCGGTATGGGACAAATATTGGGATTACTCTCAGGACGAAGAAGGCGGCTGGGCTGAGGCCGGTTTGTCGGATGAGTTCGATCCCGGGGATGCGGAAGAGGAGGGACGCCATACTCAAACAGTCCTGAGCTCGCACGATCGCCCCGCTGGGGCAATCGGCTCGTGCGGAACTGCGCGTGGCATCCCTCCTCTTCCTTCGGATGGCAAGAGCGTGCCCCGAGACTCGGCGCCCTCTCTTCCGACCGCGGAAGAGGCGCTCGAGATGTTTTTGGAGTGGGTGGACGAGCGCGGCATCGAGCCGTGGCCTCATCAGGAGGAAGCTCTCATGGGGCTTATGATGGGCGATCACGTGATCTTGGGCACGCCCACCGGTTCGGGCAAATCGCTTGTGGCGCTGGGTATGCATTTCATGGCGATCATGACGGGCAAGGTGTCGTATTACACGGCGCCGATCAAAGCGCTTGTCAGCGAGAAGTTCTTCTCGCTCGTCGAGGTGCTCGGCCGAGAGAACGTGGGCATGATCACGGGCGACGTGTCCATCAATCCCTACGCGCCCGTGGTGTGCTGCACGGCGGAAATCCTCGCCAACCAGGCGTTGCGCGAGGGCGAGCGCGCCGATGTGGGTTGCGTGGCGATGGACGAGTTCCATTTCTACGGCGACCCGCAGCGCGGCTGGGCGTGGCAGGTTCCGCTGCTCACGCTTCCGCATACGCAGTTTTTGCTGATGAGCGCCACGCTCGGCGACACATCCCGCATCGTGGAAACGCTCAAAGAGCATACCGATTTCGACGTGGACGTCATCGCCGACGCGCCGCGTCCGGTGCCGTTGAGCTATCAGTACGTGACCACGTCGCTGGAAGGCACGGTGGAGCTCGCCATCCGCGCGCAGGAAACGCCGCTTTACATCGTGCATTTCTCGCAGGATGCCGCCCTCGACACCGCGCAATCGCTTGCGAGCTACGGCGTTGCCACCAAGGAGCAGCGCGAGGCGATCAAGCAGGCCATCAAGGGCGTGCGCTTCACCACGGCATTCGGCAAAACGCTGCAGCGCTTGCTCGGCTGCGGCGTGGGCGTGCATCATGCGGGCATGCTGCCGCGCTACCGCCTTGCGATGGAGAAACTCGCCCAGCAGGGGCTTTTGCCGGTCATCTGCGGCACCGACACGCTCGGCGTGGGCATCAACGTGCCCATCCATACGGTGATTCTGACCGCGTTGACGAAGTTCGACGGCTTCAAGATGCGCCGCCTGCGCGCCCGCGAATTCCATCAGATCGCCGGTCGTGCGGGGCGTTCGGGGTTCGATACCGAAGGCATGGTGATAGCCGAGGCTCCCGAGCATGAGATAGAGAACGCCAAAGCCGCCATGAAGGCGGCGGGCGACCCGAAGAAGCTGCGCAAATTGAAGAAGAAAAAGCCGCCCGAGGGATTCGTCGGCTGGAACGAAGACACGTTCAAGAAGCTGATCGACGCCGCCCCCGAAACGCTCAAGCCGCGCATGCGCATCACGCATTCCATGGCGCTGGCCGTGGTCTCGCAAGGGGGAGACGCGCTTGCGCGCGTGCGCAAGCTGATCGACGATTCGGCGCAAGAGCCTGAAGAGAAGGCGAAGCTCCATGTGCGCGCCGACGAGGTGTTCGCCACCCTGATCGACGCGGGCGTGGTGGAGCGCGTCGAAGGCGCCGACGGCGCGATCGAGTACCGCGCTACGGTCGACGTTCCCGACGATTTCGCTCTCGACCAGCCGCTTTCTCCGTTCTTGCTTGCGGCGCTCGAATTGCTCGATCCGGAAAGCGAGACGTATGCCTTCGACCTTATCTCCATGGTGGAGGCGACGCTCGAGAACCCGCGTCAGGTGTTGCGCGCGCAGGAGCGCAAGGCGCGCGAGCGCGCTCTGGCGGAGATGAAGGCCGACGGCGTCGAATACGAGGAACGCCTCGACCGCATTGCCGACATCACGTACCCCAAGCCGCTCGAGGATTTGCTGAATGCGGCGTTCGCCCAGTACTGCGAATCGGTTCCGTGGGCGCGCGACTACGAGCTCGCGCCGAAATCGGTTTTGCGCGATATGCTGGAAACGGCGTCCGACTTCAAGGAATACGTGGGGCGCTACGGCATGGCGCGCAGCGAAGGGACGTTTTTGCGCTATCTGTCTGATGCCTATCGCGTGCTCGACCGCACGATTCCCTTCGATAAGCGCGACGAGCGTCTGGAAGATATCGTGTCATGGCTCGGCCTGGTGGTGCGATCGGTCGACTCGAGTCTGGTGGACGAATGGGAATCGGCGGGCACGATGGAAGATGCCGCGCCGCCGACGGAAGCCGATGCCGTGGTGCGCGACCGCCGCGGCTTGACCGTGCTGGTGCGCAATGCCCTGTTCAGGCGTGTGAGCCTTGCGGCGCGCAACGATTGCGACCAGCTCGGCGATATCGATACGGAATGGGGCTTCGGCGCGCGCCGTTGGCAAGAGGCGCTCGACGCGTTTTACGAGGAGCATGAAGAGCTGCTGCTCGATGCCGATGCGCGTTCGAATGCGTATTTCGTGGTGGACGAGGCCGACGAGCGCAGCGCCCGCGTCTGGCACGTGCATCAGATATTCCACGACGGCGAGGGCGATAACGATTTCGGTATCATGGCCGATGTCGATTTGGACGCTACGCAGGAAACGGGCGCGGTGGTGTTCGCGAACTACCGCGTCGGATTCGCGGAGGATATCCTGGGATGAGAAAAGGACGCTTCGGCGTCCTTTTTCGTGCGGAGGCGAGGCGTTCGCTTGCGAATGGCCTTCGGTTTTCATCTGCTCGCGACGCGTCGGTCCGGGCGACGGCACGCCGATAGGGGTAATTGCCTGGCTGCGCGCCGCGCGCGAGCTTTGTCGCTCTCGGGCGTTTAGGCGAGCGTAGTCAGACGTCCTTGGTATCCGCAGACGACGCGCGCGGCGTGCCCTTCGCCTGCAAGGGCGGCTTGTAAATTGCGTTTCGCCAGGTCGTATTCGTTGTTGTTTTCCGATATGTGCATGGCGGCCACCGCTTCGAGCCGATCGCTCAAAAGCGCGACGAGTTCTTCGGCTGCCTGGTTGTTGGAAAGATGCCCCGTATCGGAGGCGATGCGCTGTTTGATCGCATAGGGGTAGGGCCCCTCGCGCAGCATCTTTTCGTCGTGGTTGCTTTCCAGCGCCAGCAGGCGCACGTTTTCTAGATGGGCATGCGCGGCGCTTGTCACGATGCCGGTGTCGGTCATGAATCCGGCCGCATCGCCGTTCGCTTCGATGCGGAATCCGAACGAAACGTCCGTATCGTGCGAGGTGGGGAAGGGAAAAACGGAAAGCCCCGCCGCCGACACGAGATGCTCGGTCGAAAGCGCCTGCACGCCGTATGCGTCGTCCGCCTCCTGCAAGGGCTTGCTTGCCCGCAGCGTTTCGGGGGCGGCGTAGATAGCGGGGCGGCGCCCGATTTTCGCAAGCCCGCGCATGACCACGCCGATTCCCTTGGTGTGATCGCCGTGCTCGTGGGTGATGAGAATGGAGTCGAT
Organism: Slackia sp.; assembly: GCA_030525985.1. Classification (GTDB taxonomy): domain Bacteria; phylum Actinomycetota; class Coriobacteriia; order Coriobacteriales; family Eggerthellaceae; genus Slackia. Next base: position 28,737 of record JAUNDR010000005.1, read on the forward strand.
TTTGGCGGGGTCGATGCCCGATTCGTCGCATCGGGCGAAGAAATCACGCTTGCAGACGCCGCAGTCGATAAGCACGCCGCGGCCGGTGTCGGCGTTTTCGACCACGCAGGCGTTGCCGCGGCTTCCGCTGGCAAGGACATGAAGCTTCAGCATGGAATTCCTCGAGTGTCGGATTGCGGTTTAGTTGCCCGTGGAGAACATGATGATGCCGGTTTGCCCGAGGCCGATTACGCACATGGCCACGCCCACGATGCCCAGGATGAGGCCTGCGGTGGAGGCGTTGTTGCCCTGGGTTCCGCTGAATGTCTTATGGGCGCGCGATGCGGCGATCGCGGCCAGTCCGAGCACGAGGGCGAAAGGAATGCCGATCACGCCGAAAATCGTGCCTTCGATGGCTGCGATGATACCCATGACCAGCGAGGCCGCAGCGCAGCTGTTCGTGTTCGCCCCGCTTTTCGCGCGAAGCCACAAAACGACGCCCGCTACGGCTCCGCCGACGAACAACGCGATGGCGGGCGTGACTGCGATGAGAAGCTCGGAAGCTCCGAAACCGAAAATCTTCATGGAATTCCCTTCGGTAAAGAAACGACTGCTGCTTAGTATAGGGGTTGCCGAGGGAATCCTGCGCGTGCGGGCGAAAACGATGCCGTCCGGTTTCCAGAGCGGCGGTTGTGCGCGGCGCTTTGCCGGGCTTCGACGCCGGTTTCGCTGCGGCGGGTCAGAAAACGAGCGCCGCCGCAACCGTGGCGACGGAGAACGTGCTTGAAATCACGCCGAAAAGCCCGGCTGCGAATCCGATCCGATAGGCGCTGCTGCGCGATGCGGTGCGTTTGCGGTAGCCGCGCGCTTTGGAGAGCGCGCCTATGCCGAGCGCCGCTGCGAAGGGCGCCCCCATCACGCCGAAGACGGCCAGCTCGACCACGGAGGCGATGCCTGCGATGACGGCGGCGGTCGCAAGGCGCCGCTCGCCGCCCTTGCGATGCGCGTTTCTGGAAACGATGCTTGCCGCAAGGAAAGCGGCGAGCATCACGATGGCCGCGACGAGCGCGACGATGAGCGTCTGCGCAGCCGCCGGGATTCCTGGAAAAAGCGCGCTCATGGAAAACCTTTCGTATGAGACGATGCGATTTTCGCTTCAGTATAAACGTATGCCTCGGGCGTGCATCTGAAGGAGCCGTACCGTTTCGCATGCGCCGGCGCGCTGAAAGCGCCGAAGGCTTTTGCGATGCGCCGGCGTTTTCGGGCGGCGGGGTATACGGACGGGCGCAGAGCCGCGCAACGCGTCCGTCCGCGCGTCTCGCTATGCGACCGGCGCCCCGCAGGGGTGCGTCGGGCGGGCGTCGAATGCGGCGTCTTTGGCGACGGTCGCATACAGCCGCCATCCGCCCGCCAGATTCGAGCAGTCGAAGCCGCGGCCGGCAAGCATCCTGCATGCCACGTAGCTGCGCAGGCCGCTGTGGCAGTTCACGAATACGGGGCGGCCCGCGTCGAGTTCGCCCAGGCGTTCGCGCAGATCATCGAGCGGGATGTTGACCGATCCGTCGATGTGCCCCTCGGCGTATTCCTTCGCCGTGCGCACGTCGAGCAGCTGCGCGCCCTGCGCGGTCAGCGCGTCCACATCGTGCCAATGATGCTGCTTCACGAGGCCGCATCGGAGATTTTCGATGACGAATCCCGCCATGTTCACGGGGTCTTTCGCCGAGGAGTACGGCGGCGCGTAGGCCAGGTCGAGGTCTTCCAGGTCGGCGGCGGTCATGTGCGCGCGGATGGCCGTGGCGAACACGTCGATCCGTTTGTCGACTCCTTCGAAGCCGACGATCTGCGCGCCGAGAATGCGCCCGCTTTCGGGGTCGAAAAGGGTCTTCACTGACATGCCGCGCGCGCCTGGGTAATACGTGGCATGCGAAGGCGACGACGTGAACGCCTTGTCGCAGGCGAGGCCGGCGCGCTGCGCCGCCGTTTCGCTCAGGCCCGTGGCGGCGATGGTCATGTCGAAGACCTTCAGGACGGAAGAGCCCTGCGGCGCGGCGAAGGAGCGGTTGCGTCCGCAGATGGCATCGGCCGCCACGCGGCCCTGCTTGTTCGCGGGGCCGGCGAGCGAGATGAGCGCATCGTCGTCGCTGACGAAGTGTTTCACCTGCACGGCATCGCCTACGGCGAAGATCGACGGATCGGAGGTGCGCATCTGCGCATCGACGACGATCGACTTGCGGATGCCCAGTTCAAGTCCCGCTTCTTCGGCAAGATGGGTTTCAGGGGCCACGCCGATGGCAAGAATGGCGAGCGATGCGGGAATCGATTCGCCGTTGCCGCCGAGCACGCGCACCTCGTCGCGTTCGTCATCGGGTGCAAACCCCACGACATCGAAGCCGAGCCTCAAGTCGATGCCGCGCGAGCGCAGATAGGCGTGCACTTCGCATGCCATGTCGTAGTCGAGCGTGGGCATGACGTGGTTTCCGCGCTGAAGCAGCGTGACGGAGAAGCCGCGGTGCGCGAGGTTCTCGGCCATTTCGAGCCCGATGAAGCCGCCGCCGATCACGACGGCATTCGTTTTGCCCGCTTCGACCAGCTCGTCGGCGCGCTTTTTGATGGCGAAGGTATCTTCGACGGTGCGAAGCGTGTCGATGCGCGCATCGTCGATGCCGGGCAGGGAGGGCACGACCGCCTTCGCGCCAGGGGAGAGGATCAAATAGTCGTAGGACTCCTCGTAAAGACCGCCGTCGTCGAGACGGCGGATGGCCACGGTTTTCGCCGCGCGGTCGATGCGCACGGCTTCCTGGCGCACGCGCACGTCGATATCGAAGCGCGCGCGGAAGCTTTCGGGGGTCTGAAGCGTGAGTTTGCCTTCGTCTTGGATGGTCTCTCCGATGTAGTAGGGAAGGCCGCAGTTGGCGTAGGACACGTAGCCCGTGCGTTCGATCACGACGATTTCGGCCTGCTCGTTAAGGCGGCGAAGACGCGCTGCCGCCGTGGCGCCGCCCGCGACGCCTCCGATGATGACGACTTTCATGATGGCTCCTTCGTCAGGCGTTTATTCGATCGGACCGCGATAGCTCATGATGCCGCCGAGGTTCGTGACGTCGAGAAAGCCCCGGCTTTCGAGCACGCGCGCCGCCTGCGAGCTGCGCGCGCCGCTTTGGCAATAGACGAACAGCGGGGTGTCGGGGGCGGCTTCAAGCGAGTCGATGCGGTCGAGGGGCACGTTCTCGGCGCCGGGCACATGGCCCGAGCGGTATTCCTGCGTCGTGCGCACGTCGATGATGCGCGCGTTTTCGGTCGCGCGCGCTTCTTCGAGCTTCGTGTCGAATCCTTTGCCGAACATGTCGAATATGCCCATGACGTTCCTTTCGTCGTGCGCCGCGAAGGCGCCTGTCTTGTTCGGCGCCAAGCGTAGCAAAGATTATGCAATCGAAAGGGTAACAAATGGGCAAAGGGCCTTACGGTCGCATGGGTGCACAAGATATTTCTCGCGTTTTCTTCTGTTTCGCTGGTTTGCGCATCCGGGCACGCCCGTCGACCGATATGGTATGTTCGAACGAATCGAAGGATGCCCGACGCCTACCCGACGCCGTCGCGTCCTGTTACGGCTGCGATTCGGAGCCGGCCGGGCCGACGCGGGCGGACCGCTTCTGTCTGGGGCGCTTCGATTCGCGTCGCCGCCCGCTTGTTGCGAAAAGGAGAATCCATGGCAGGACGTCTTGTCATATGCCCGACGCCGATCGGCAATCTCGGCGATATGACGCTGCGCACGCTCGAGGAGCTGCGCGCTGCCGATACGGTATGCGCGGAAGACACGCGCGTTACGGGAAAGCTTCTGGCCCATTTCGGCATAGAGAAGCGTCTCGAACGCCTCGATGAGGCGGCGATCACGCGGCAGGCGGGCCGCATCGCCGAGCGCATCGCGGCGGGAGAAACGGTGGCGTTCTGCAGCGATGCCGGCATGCCGGGCGTGTCCGACCCGGGCGCGCGCCTGATCGAGGCGACGCGCGCGGCGGGCGGGCAGGTCGAGGTGCTGCCCGGGGCTTCGGCGGCGGTGACCGCGTATGTGGCGAGCGGCTTCAACAATCCGCGGTTCTTTTTCGGCGGGTTTTTCCCGCGCAAAGACGCGGAACGGCGCGAGACGCTCCGAGCGCTTTCGTCTTTGGATGCGGTGCTGATGTTCTACGAAAGCCCGCGCCGCATCGTATCGGCGCTTTCCGCGGTCGCCGAAATGCTGCCGAAAAGGGAGGTCGCGGTTTGTCGGGAGCTTACCAAGGTGCATGAAGAGGTCGCGCGCGGCCCGGTTTCCGCGATTCTCGACGAATTCGCCCGCCGCGATGAAGAAGGCGGCGTGAAAGGCGAGATCGTGCTGGTCATAGGCCCTGCGACGCAGGCCGAAGAGGAAGAGCGCCGCGCTGATGCCGCCAGCTCGGCCGCGGCGCGTGCCGCCGAGCTGATCGCGCAGTCGGATATGACGCGCAAAGAAATCGTCAAGGCGTTGCGCGACGAGTTCGGCATTCCGCGCAACGAGGCTTACGACCTCGTCATGAAGGCGTAGGGCGTCGGGTCGGCATCATCGCGGGTGCTTGCGTTTTCCCGCATCGCGCTTCAACGGCGCGGGCTTTCTTTCGGCCCGCCGTCTCGTTCGCGCCCTCCTTTCCCCTCGTTTGTCGCGCGTGTCTTGGCGCAGGGCGGGCGACGCGATAGGATGGCGCAAGGTCAAAACGCTGAAAGCGAGGAGCGTATGAACAACTTCACTTATTATTCGCCGACCGAGTTCGTGTTCGGCCGCGGGGTCGAAGAGGGCGTGGGCGCGAAAGCCGCCGCATGCGGTTTCAAGAAGGCCCTGATCGTGTACGGAAAGGGTTCCGTGGTGCGTTCGGGCCTGCTCGACCGCGTGAAGGCATCGCTCGATGCGGCGGGCGTGGCGCATGCCGACCTTGCGGGAGTTCGCCCGAATCCCGAGGTCGAAAGCGTGCGCGCGGGCATTCGCACGGTGCGCGAACAGGGGATTGACCTTATTCTGCCCGTCGGAGGCGGCAGTGCGATCGATTGTGCCAAGGCCGTCGCGTTCGGCGCGCTCTACGACGGCGATGTGTGGGATTTCTTCTGCGGCAAGGCCGCAGTTGATCGCGCGCTGCCGATTTTTTGCGTGCTCACCATTCCCGCGGCGGGTTCGGAGGCATCCAGCTCGTGCGTGATCAGCAACGACGAACTGCATGCCAAACGCGGCACGAACGGCGACGCGTTCCGTCCGGCCGTGGCGTTCATGAATCCCGAAATCACGTTCACGCTGCCGCCCTATCAGACGGCCGCCGGCGTGACCGATATGGTCGCCCATATTTGCGAGCGGTGGTTCTCGGGCGTCGGCGCGGTTCCCGTGACCGATCATATCGCGGCGGGCCTCATCCGCACGCTGATCGATGCCGCGCCGCGCGTGCTGGAGAATCCCGAAGATTACGACGCCCGCGCCGACATCATGTGGGCGGGCATGCTGGCTCACAACGATATCGCAGGTTGCGGGCGCGCGCTTGCGCCGAAGGGTCGCGCGGGCGGCTGGGAGAGCCACGGCCTCGAACACGAGATGTCGGCGTTCGATACGTCGATCACGCACGGCGCAGGCCTTGCGGTCATCATGCCCGCCTGGATGCGCTTCGTATGGCGCGAGGATCCGAGCCGTTTTCTGCAGTTCGCCCTCGATGTGTTCGATATCGAGCCGATCGACGAAAGCGACGAGGCCGTCGAGGACGCGGTCACGGCGGCGATCGACGAGCTGCAGGCGTTTTTCGTGGATATGGGCATGCCGAAAACCATGGGCGAGCTCGGTTTGCACGAGCAGGATATCGACGCGATCGCCGAAACGCTGCGTGCTACGAAAGGCGATGTGTTCGGCGCGTTCAAGCCGTTGACTATAGACGATGCCAAGGCTATTTACCGGTCGGCTTTCGCCGACCCCGCCCTGCCTTCGCTCGACGAGGCGGATGGGGCCGACGAGGAATAGCCGCAGCATTCGGCGGCCGTGGTTTTCGATCGCGGCTGCCGAACGATAGACGGTCGAGGCTCTGCGAGCTTTCGTCGCGGCGCACGGATGCGGTCGGGCTCGATGCCGGCTCGGGTTTCCCGAGCCGGTTTTTTTATCGTCCGCTTCGGTTCGGGCGGGCATCGTTGCTACTCCGTGGGATCGCGTCATGCCTGCTCGGCGGTTGGCCGGAATTCGATATTTTCCCGGACGAAGCCGTTTTACGCCGCTTCTTTTTGCCTGTTGTCGAATGGGGGGTCGGGGTTCGCGGAGCGTTCTTGCGTCGAACGGCCGAGCGCTTCCATGGATAAGCATCGGCGCGTCTTGCATGGATATGATTCGCCGGACTCGATGAAGCGCGATGGCGGCATTTTCCCTGGTTTCGTCGGCGTGTTCTCGCATGGTCGCGATTTGCGGGATTCGCTCGCCGTCGGCTCATCGGTCTATCCTCGCGGATCGGCGCCGGCGTCTCGGCTCGCAACTCGATGCGATGCGAATGCGCTGTCGGATTCCTCGCTCGGCCGCCGTCGTACTGTCGGCCGGCGCGATCGGGATTCCTGCTGGAAAACGCGATGAAACGCGATGAATTCCGACAAGGTTGCCCCGCTATGCTGTGCGGCATGGGTTTTTGCCTCTCGCATATATCGGCTTTGGAATACTGGCGCTCGCTCGACGCCTTCGGTGCCGCGCGTCTTCTCGGGACCGGGGCGACGAGCAGGACGGTTGTGCCGTCCCCGGCGGAAGATGGCATCGTGTCTTCCATCGGCATCGAGGACGAGATTCTTTCAGCAGCCGGTCCCTTGTCGCATCCCGCTCATGTGCTGATCGCCTCCGAGTCGAGCCGCAGGGCGTCGCCGGACGTTTCTTTCCATGCTCGAACGGCCCCGCTTCCGCGGGGTCATCTCTATCGAATCGCGCGAAACGCCTACGTTGTTTCTCCTGAGCTTGCATTCGTCCAGCATGCACAAGGCGCTTCTTTTGCGGAGCTCTTGAAAATAGGCGCTGAAATAACGGGTTCTTACAGGACGTTTTTATCTGACGATCGTTTCGATTCGTCCGCTTCGGGCTTCGCTTCCGGCTTGCCATTGACCGACGCCGCTAAAATGAGCGCGTTCATCTCGAAAGCGGCGTGCGAACGCGGAGTGAAAAACGCGCGGCGCGTTGCGCGCTACCTTGTCGAAGGGTGCGCATCGCCTATGGAGGCGGTGCTTGCGGCGCTTCTTCACGTGCCGCGCTCGCGCGGCGGCTACGGACTGCCGAAACCGCTCGCCAACTATCGCATCGACATGCGTCGCGGCGATTCGAAGGCGGCGGGCGGATCGTATTACGTATGCGACTTGTATTGGCCTGATGCCCGACTATGCGTCGAGTATGACAGCGATATGTTCCATACGGGTTCCGAACGCATTGCGAGCGACTCCTCCCGAAGGAACGCGCTTGCGTTCCGTGGCATCTCGGTCGTATCCGTGACGAGACGCCAGATTATGAGCAGGGAAGAGATGGACCGGGTGGCTCATCTTCTTGCCAAGAAGCTCGGAGTCAGATTTTCGAGCCCCTTGTATGATTTCGGAGAGCGTCAGCGTGCGCTAAGGGCGGAGCTGCTCTCGTTCGGCAGTGGGATTGTCGGGCGGAACGTCTGGCGTGCATGATTTTTCCAGTTTCCAGCTCCTTTGTTTCTCCCAGCGCAAGTCAAGCGGGATAAAACCCCAGGTCGGTGTTTTCGATTTGCGTTCCAAGAGGGTCATGCGGCGTCTTGAGGTCGCTGCGGGAGCTGGAAAACGGAAAAATCGTGTTGCTCATTGAGATTTCGCGACGGCCGTTACGTTTTGTTGCGCGAAGGGCGTTATGCATGCAGGGGTTATACGCTGTTTCCTCCAGGCCCTTCCTGGGGAAAGCGAGCTGCGCGTTCGTTTGGGGCGTTTGCCGAATGCGGGAACGGGCGTGTCTGGGGAGAATCGTCGGATTCGCGAAACCGACCAAGGTGCATCGGGCGGGAAAGCGGCATAGTGCGGTCGGGACGGAAGGGTTGCCGCCGTGTTTACCGTGTGTGCAGGAATACCGCCGTGAAAGCTCGAGGTCGTTCTCGCGAATGCGGGATTGAAAAGCGTTGCGACGAATAGGGCGGAGTCGATAGGACGGCATGGTGGGAAAAAGGGAAAAATCACGAGGGCGTACTTGCTCGACGATCGTTATCGACGGCATCGAGGTGTCGGTGGTACGTCGAGCGGGGCAGAAACGCGCTTATATCAGAGTGAAGCCGCCTGACGGGCGCGTGGAGATATCGGCTCCCATGGGCATGAGCGATGCGGCCATCGCCCGCTTCGTGCGCGAGCACGCGGATTGGATAGGACGCCATCGTCGCCGTGCGGTTGCTCGGGCGGTCGAATCGCCCGGTGCGCCGACGCCCGAGGAGTTGGCCGAGTGGCGTGCCGTCGTGGAGGCGTTCACGCCGGCGCTTGTCGAGAAATGGGCGCCCGTCATGGGCGTCGAACCCGGAAAGCTCGCATATCGCAACATGGTGAGCCGATGGGGGAGCTGCAATGTGAAAACGGGGCGCATCTGCATCAACGTGCAGCTGGCGGCGCATCCGCCCGAGTGTCTCGAGTATGTCGTGGTGCATGAGTTGTGCCACCTGCTCGAAGCGAGTCACGGTCCGCGTTTCAAAGCGTTGATGGACGCGTTTTTGCCCGACTGGCGTATCCGCGAAGCGAAACTGCGCGGCGGCATCAGACGCTGATCGTTTTCTGTCGTCCGCCGACTGCGTTACAATGGGCGGGTTTGAAAATCCGTCGCCGCGCAGCCGTCGCAGCCGCGCGGCGCGAAGGTCGGGCCGTCGCGGCGGCCCATGAGGCGAAGGCGGCATCATCAGTCGTCCGAGCACGAGAGGAACATCATATGACCAAGCCGGCTTATTCGATCACCACGCCCATCTATTACGTGAACGCGGCGCCTCATCTGGGCACCGCCTACACCACCGTCGCCGCCGACACCGTGGCGCGTTATCAGCGCATGAACGGCTACGACGTGTCGTTCGTCACCGGTCTTGACGAACACGGTCAAAAGGTCGCCGAAACGGGCGAGAAAAACGGCATGACCCCGCAGGAGTGGTGCGATTCCATGGTTCCCGCGTTCAAGGAAGCCTGGGAAATGCTGGATATCACCTACACCGATTTCGTGCGCACCACCGAAGAGCGCCAGACGCGCAGCGTGCAGAAATTCTGGACCGACCTTTACGACAAGGGCTATCTCTACAAGAGCGCCTATGAGGGCTGGTATTGCGTGCACGAGGAAACCTACTACGCCGAAAGCGACCTCGAGAAAAACGAGGAAGGCGAGCTGGTGTGCCCCGACTGCCATCGTCCCGTGCGTCGCGCGTCGGGCGAGGAGAACTGGTTCTTCAAGCTCTCTGAGTTCCAGGATCCGCTGCTGAAGTTCTATGAGGAGCACCCCGACTTCATCCGCCCCGAGACGCGCAAGAACGAAATCGTCACGTTCGTGAAAGGCGGTCTGCAGGACCTCTCCATCAGCCGTTCCACCTTCGATTGGGGCATTCCGCTGCCCTTCGATGAAGGTCATGTGTGCTACGTGTGGGCCGACGCGCTGCTGGCGTATTTCACGGGCAACGGCTATGCCGACCCCGAGCGCGAGGGCGAGTTCGAGCGCCGTTGGCCGGTGCAGTACCACTTCGTGGGCAAAGACATCACGCGCTTCCATTGCGTGATCTGGCCCGCCATGCTCATGGCTGCGGGTCTGCCCGTCGCCAACACGGTGTTCGGCCACGGCTTCTTGCTCGTGGGCGGCGAAAAGATGTCCAAGTCCAAGGGCAACGGCATCAAGCCCGCCGATCTGGTGGAAGTCTTCGGCGTGGACGCCTATCGTTACTACTTCATGTCCGACGTGCGTTTCGGCGCCGATGGCAACATCTCGGTCGAGCGCATGACGCAGGTCTATAACGCCGATCTGGCGAACACCTGGGGCAACCTGTGCAGCCGCGTGTTCAACATGGTGGGCAAGTATTTCGACGGCAAGGTTCCCGAGGTGCCGGCGGAACTCGCCGCGGCGGGCAATCCGCTCAAAGACATCGCCGACGGCCTGTATGAGAAATACGACGCCTGCATGACCGACGTGAACTTCACCGACGCCGCCGCCGCCGTGCAGGAGCTGGCAAGCCGCGTGAATCTTTATGTCGAGGAAAGCGCGCCGTGGAATCTGGCGAAATCCGACGAAACTCGCGGCGAGCTGGCGAACGTGCTCTACAACGCGCTCGAGGCATGTCGCATTCTGGCGCTGTTCTTCGCGCCGTTCATGCCCAACACCTCCGCGGAAGTGTTCCGCCGCCTGAGCCTGGGTGCCATCGAGGATGTCGATGACATCAAGGCGGCAAGCGCATGGGGCCAGCTGCCCGCCGGCAACGAGGTCGAAAAGGGCGATCCGCTGTTCCCGCGTCTCGACGTGAAGGACATCCAGCTGTAGGAGCGTTTCTCGACGCGCGGTTTTTCGTTGCGCGTCCGCAAAGGTCGCCTTTGTTCGGGGGTTGCAGGCGTATGCTTGCAACCCCCGATGCGTCGTATGTTCCGGACGGCGCCGGGTTCGGCATCCTGCTTTCGCGGGGTGCCGAAGCGTCGAAAAGCCGCGGCGTGTGAAATCGCATCGCGTCGGCGACGCGCGGTTTGCGCGCGCAGTCGGGAAGAAGCGTCGCGGACTGTATGCCCGCTCTGCCGGAGCCGGGCGGTTGAAGAGGAGTGGATGGACATGGTGGAAGAGACGCCGGCGCCCGATGCGCTCGGCATCGAAGAAGAAAATGCGGCGATTCGAGGCATCGACCCCGAAAGCCCCGCGGGCTATCTGGCGTTTCGCGATGCATTGTTTCGCAAGAAGAAGAAAAACGGCTGGAAATACGTCGAGTCGCCCTATCCGCTGCTCGAGGCGGCCCTGGCTGACACCCATGCCCATCTGGCGCTTTTGAGCGATCCGGCGCTTTCGCTTGCGCGCTGTGCGATCGGCGGCGTCGATTTCGTCTGCACGATCGTGGACGCTTACGAAGACGGCGACGCCACCTATGGCCTGCTCGACGAGTGGCGCGGCGAAGCGCTGCGCATTCTGCCCGATGTGTTCGATGCCACGCGTGCGGCCCTTGCCGTCGAACGGGAGCGCGGCGGTATGCAGCTTTCCCACGAAGGCATGGCGGCCGACGAATGGCGCGCGAATCGCTGCCCGTGCGAGGTTCCCGCTATTCCCGCTGTGCGCGTGGCGGCGGGCGTGCATCCGCACAACGCATCGCATTGGGATGAAGACGTCGAGTCGCGCCTTTACGCCATGCTTGCCGATTTCGCGACATGCGCGCTCGGCGAAGTGGGGCTGGACTATCACTACGACCTTTCGCCGCGTGCAGTCCAGCGCGACGTGTTTCGCCGCCAGATCGCCATGGCGCACGAATGCGGCCTGCCGCTTATCCTGCACATGCGCGATGCGCACGACGACGGCTTCGCCATCCTCGAAGAGGAAGGGTGGCCCGCGGCGGGCGTGCTGCTGCATTGCTGCAGCGTAGGACCTGACGAACTGTCTCGTTGGATCGAGCGGGGAAGCTACGTGGCGTTCGGCGGAGCGGTGACGTTTTCCCGCAGCGACGATCTGCGTGCGTCGGCGAACATCGTGCCCGAGAATCGTCTGCTCACCGAAACCGATGCGCCCTATATGGCGCCCGTTCCGTTCCGGGGCATCGAATGCGCACCCGAATTCACCGCGTTCACGGCGGCGTATCTCGCGCAATTGCGCGATATCGAGGCGGGCGGCGATCGCGAGGCGTTTCTCGCGGCGCTTCATATGAATGCGCTGCGTCTGATGGGGCGTGGCCCCACGCCGTGGCAGCAGACGCACGGCGAAGGTGGGCGCGCATGACGGCGCAAGGCGGTACTGCGGCGCGCAATGCATTGCTGATCTGCGGGTCCGTGCGTCGTCGCGGCGTTTCGGCGCGCTATGCCGACGAGCTTGCGGCGCGTCTTGAAGGAGAGGGCGCGCGCGTGGTCCGTTGGAATGCGGCGGATTGCGATGTCGCCGATTGCATCGGATGCGCGGCGTGCCGCCCCGATGCTCCGGAGGAATATGCGCCCGAAACCCGTCATGCCGACTGCGTGATCGACGACGATATGGGCGGGTTGTACCGGCTGCTCGACGACGCCGACGAAGTCCACCTGGTGTGTCCCGTGTATTTCGCCGGACCCACGGGCCGCTTCAAATGCGTGCTCGACCGCCTGCAGCCGTATTGGGAGTGGCGCATCGGTCCTGCCGCCCGGCTCGATCGGGCGCGCGAGGTCAAGCGCCCCGTTCATCTTCACGTGATCGGGGCGGGCGGCGATCCGTTCGGTTACGACGCGCTTGTCTCGATTGTGCGTTCGGCGTTCGGCTCGGCCGGGTTTCGCCTGGACGACGTGGTCGATCGCATCGGTTGGGGCCAGCCCGACGAAGAGGGCGGCAAACAGCGTTTCTCCTGACGGCGTCCGGTATGCTTGATGCGTCATTCGAAGAAAGAGGGTCCATGTCCCACGTTTCCTATCTTGCCACGCCTGCGGCGACGCGCGCCGTGCTCGAACGCCACGGCCTTGCCACGAAAAAGGCGCTCGGGCAGAATTTCCTGGTCAACGATTCGGTCATAGCGAAAATCTGCGCATTGTCTGAGGTGTCCGCCGACGATTCCGTGCTCGAAGTAGGGCCGGGCATCGGTACGCTGACGGTGGCGTTGCTCGCTCGTGCGAGGCAGGTGCTTTCGGTCGAGCGCGACGCCGACCTTCCCGCGGTGCTTGCGGAAACGTGCGCCGATTTCGACAATTTCACGTTGCTTTCGAAAGACGCGCTTGCGCTTTCGCAGGAAGACCTGAACGAAGCGTTCGGCGATTCCGCCTGCCATGGAGCAGCGCCGAACAAGTTCATCGCGAACTTGCCGTATGCGGTGGCGGCGACGCTCGTGCTCGATTTCTTCCAGCGTTTCTCGTCTGTGCAAAGCGCGACGGTCATGGTGCAAAGCGAGGTCGCCGACCGCATGATGGCGAAGATGGGCACGAAGGACTACGGCGCCTATACCGTGAAACTCAACCTGATCGCGAAGCCTGCAGGGCGTTTCCAGGTTGCTCCCGGCAGCTTCTTCCCGCCGCCGCGCGTGACGTCGGCGGTCATCAGGCTCGACCGTCGCGACGATTCGGGCATCACGTCCGAAGAGGCGCACGTCGCTTCGCTTATGGCGGATGCCGCATTCGCCACCAGGCGGAAAACGATCGCCAATTCCATGAAGACGTTTTTCTCGGGTCGCAAAGGCGCCGACGGCGTGGTGGAAAAGCTTCCTGCCATTCTTGAGAAGGCGGGCATCGATGCGCGCCGTCGCGGCGAAAGCCTGACGCTCGAGGAATTCATCGCGCTTGCGCGGGCATTTTCCTCGATGACGGGGGCATAGCGGCAGCCTGCGCGCATTGCGAGGCCTGCATATGCGGCCGTCGTCGCTCGAATATCGTGCGCTCGAATTCGCTTGCCGCCGATTTCCAGTTGACAATCGATACGAAATGTGGTTTTCCTCGGGTGAATGACGGGATGCTTGACAAGTCGTGATAGCATGGCGGTTCGCACAGTCGCACACCCGATTGAAGGAACATATATATGGAACTTGAAAAGCAGGCGCGCATTGTCGACGACATTCGCGCAGAGCTTCAGGACCGCATCGATACGCGCCTGAAGGTACGTGCCAATATGGGCCGTTCGAAGGTCATCGAATGCGAAGGCATGCTCATGCAGGCCCATCCGTCGCTCTTCATTCTGGAGATCGATCGCAAGCGCGGCCGCAAAGCCCGTCAATCGTACCAGTACGTCGACGTGCTGACCGGCATGGTCGAGCTCTACGACGTCGAAACGGGCCAGCCTATTTTCGGGTCGTTCGTCGACAACGGCGAAGAGGCCGCTCCGTTGCATATGTCTGACGATGAAGAGGACGAAGGCGACGACGAGGATCTCCTGTAGGCTCTCCATCGCCTGTGCCGTTTCAGGCATTCGGCAGATGCCGGATCGGACGGCGAAAAAAAGATGGAATAGCTTCTTGACATTCGGTTGATACAAGAGCAAAATACCGTCTTGTCCATTTACGGGGATGTAGCTCAGCTGGGAGAGCACCACGTTCGCAACGTGGGGGCCGAGGGTTCGAATCCCTTCATCTCCACCACGAATTGACAATGCAGGTCGAGCAATCGGCCTGCATTTTTTATTTTGCGGCGCAAAGGGATTCGAACCGATAAGGTGGAATTCCGTGAAGAAAACCGTCCGGCGGACGGTTTTTAGGAATTCGCTCGAAGGCTTCAGCCTGAGAGGAAGAGCGTCCGCGGAGCGGGCGCGGGAATCCCTTCATCTCCACCACGAATTGACAATGCAGGTCGAGCAATCGGCCTGCATTTTTTATTTTGCGGCGCAAAGGGATTCGAACCGATAAGGTGGAATTCCGTGAAGAAAACCGTCCAGTGGACGGTTTTAGAATCCTTTCGGACATTGCGGAGCGCGGGTCGAAAACGTATCCAGGGCGCTCGCTCGCCGTCCGCCGGCCGCGATGGATGCGTGGGATTCGCTTCGGTTTGCGCTCTCATTGGATTTCGTCGCCTTCGCACCCCGTCCTTTCGCTTCGGCGTCGTTATCCGAAGGCTTCGCCCCGTGCGTTTTTCCGACCCATGCGGCATTCGGTGCCCATTGCGCCCAGAAGGGCCGTTTTTGCGGTAAAAGGCGGCAAAAACCCGCTCATATACGTTCAGAGGGGTAATTTCCCCCCAAATGGGTGATACCTTTTTGCTGTCTCTGTGAAGGATGTGTGCTAAAGTCTTTGCTGCATTTCGCCTACGGTTTACCCATGGTTGCGTCGTCTCGGCTTTTCTCACGGCCTTGCCGCATCCCCTCCAGATCGTATGCGGAATACAGAGGAAGAAGGAAGAGAGAAACCGAGAATGGGGGTATCCATGGCTGAGGAAACCAAGACCGAGGTCGCTGCGACCGAGGAACCCGCCAAGGATGCCAAGCAGGCTAAACAGGGGAAGAAGAAGTGGCCGATCGTCGTCGGCGTCGTCGCCGTGGTGCTCGTCGCCGCGGGCGCAGGCTTCTTCGTGTGGCACGAGCAGCCCAGCTTCTGCAACGCCATCTGCCACACGCCGATGGATGCATATGTCGAGACCTATGTCGACGGCAGCAAGGATAAATACGGCAACGAGCTGACCGAAGAGGCCGACAAGATGTCCATGATGGCCTACGCTCATGCCAACACCACCGAGGGCGAGACCACCAACTGCCTCGGCTGCCATGTTCCCACCATCGGCGAGCAGATCACCGAGGGCATGAACTGGATTTCCGGCAACTACGAGGTCGCCGGCGAAAACAAGGTCGGCCAGACCATCCTTGAAGAGCGCGAGCTTTCCGACCTCGTCGAGGCCCGCGGCATCACCGAGGACGAGTTCTGCCTGAACTCCGGCTGCCACCATGTCACCGACGACGGCACCGAAATCACCTCCCGCGCCGACCTCGAGGCCGCTACCGCAGACCTCGACAAAGAGTACAACCCGCACAAGGCCCAGCACGGCGAGTATGCCTGCAGCCAGTGCCATAAGGCCCACAGCCAGTCTGTGAACTACTGCACCCAGTGCCACAGCAGCGCCGTCGTTCCCGACGGTTGGCTGACCACCTCCGAGGCGAAGAAGGTTGCGACGCTCTAAGGCTTCGCGCCGGCATGCCGATGCGCATCGGCGCATGCGGAAAGCATGGTGAGACGCCGCTGCGCAAGGCCGCCTACGCTCTCGAACGTAAATCGCTCGAAGGGTGTGAAACACGAAAGGGCCCGCCCTCTGGACGGGCCCTTTTGCTGAATAATGATGGATTCGGGCATCGGGTCCTTTCGGTATTCGACCGCGTGTCGCAAGGAGCAGGGAAATGAACACGAAAACAAAGCGCAGGCTCGTCGCGGTAACGGGCGTGATCGTCGTTGTCCTGGCGATCGTTTTGGCCGTCGTGGGAAGCGGCGGAGCTGCGAAAACGGTATCGGTCGCCGAGGCGCTCGGCGGTTCCTACGATTCGGGTCGCGTCCAGGTTTCGGGCAATGTGGTCGATAATTCCTTTGCCACCGAAGACAACGTGCTCACCTTCGATATCTATGACCCCGAAGGCGATGCGTCGCAGACGCTGCGCGTGCGCTACGAAGGCGCGGCTTCTTCCACGTTCGGCAACGGCGTCACGGCCATCTGCACCGGCAGGCTGGACACGTCGAACGGCGTTGAGCTGGTGGCAAGCGAATTGGTGACCAAATGCCCCTCGAAATACGAGAGCGCGACCGACGCGCTGACGGTCGCCCGCCTGACCGAATACGGCGACAGCATCGTCGATACCACGGTCAAGCTCGCGGGCGTGCTCGTTGAAGGAAGCCTGTCTTCCGTGGATGGACAAGGACCCCGCTTCATCGTGGCGGATGCGTCGGATGCCTCTTTGCAGGTTCCCGTCGAATTCGACGGCGCCCTGCCTGAAACCATCGGAGACGGCACTTCGGTCGTCATCACCGGCTCGCTTTCCGACGCCGGTTCGTTCGTCGCGACCGATGTCGCGCAGGAAGGATAATCGTCTATGTCCACCTTCGGATTGATCGGCCTTATCGTCGCATTCGCCGGCGTGGCCGTATCGGCGGTCTGCCTGCTCGTCGGGCAGATTCTTCGGAAGTCCGGCAAGGCTTCCGCCGCCGACACCGCATCGTGGGGCGGCTGCGTCGCCTCGCTTTTGACCGCCGCCGCCCTTACGGTGTGCTGCGGCGTCTTGGTGTATTGCTTCATGTCGGGCGACACCTCGATCGAATACGTGCTCATGGAGCGCTCCGATGCCGACGGCGTCTTGGGCGTGCTGTATCGCCTGAGCGGCTTGTGGGCGGGTCGCGAGGGTTCGCTTCTGTTCTGGGCATGGCTCATCTCCGTCTTCAACGCGACGCTTTCCGTGCGCGCCATGAAAAAGCTCGACGCGCTCGATTGCATGGCGCTGTTCGTGTCGAATCTGGTGCTTCTCGCCTTCGTCGCGGTGTGCCTGTTCTCTGAAAGCAACATGCCCTTCATCGCCACCGCTGCGCCTTATATCGACGAGAACGGCAACCTGACCGCCATGGCTTCGGCGCTCGGACTCAATCCGCTGCTCGAGCATTGGGCGCAGGCGATTCATCCGCCGACGCTGTTCATCGGCTACGCGGGCCTGACCATTCCGTTCGCCTACGCTATCGCTGCGCTTATCGTGAACGATTCGAGCGCCAAATGGGTGGCGCGCGCGAGCCGCTACGCCATGTTCTCGTGGCTGTTCTTGGGAATCGGCATCGGTCTGGGCGCCATCTGGGCATACGTCGTGCTCGGATGGGGCGGCTACTGGGCATGGGATCCGGTCGAAAACGCCAGCCTGCTTTCGTGGATGGTGGCGCTTGCGCTCGTGCACAGCTTCACGGTGTATCGCCAGCGCGGAGCGTTCAAGCGCTGGAGCATCATGTGCGCCTGCCTGACGTTCGCGTTCGTCATCGTGGGCACCTTCATCACGCGCTCCGGCATCGTGCAGTCGGTCCATGCCTTCGAGGGCGACCCGGTGTCGCTCATGCTCTTCGGCGGTCTGATCGCCGTTGCGGTGCTCGTGGGCATCGTGGGGCTCGCCATTCGCTGGAAGTCCTTCAAGTCCGATGATGCGATCGAATCCATGGCGTCGAAGGCTGCGGCGTACTACTTCAACAACGTGATCATGATCGTGTTCACGTTCGTGCTGTGCTATCTCACGGTGGCAAGCGCTCTGCCGACGTGGCTTCCCTTCGGCGGCCAGGCGCTTTCCGCCGGCACCTACGACGCGATCGCCCGCCCGCTGGGCATCGTGTACTGCCTGATCATCGCCGTGTGTCCGCTGCTCGCCTGGACGAAAACCGATCGCGCGGAGTTCTTGCGCATGGCGAAGGTTCCCGCGATCTGCGCCGCCGTGCTCTTCACCGTGCTCATGGCGTATTTCGTGACCACGCTTTACCCGGCGTACGACGCGATCATTCAGGCGGGTGCCGCCGAAGGCGCGTCGCAATCCGCGATCGCCGCCGCCGACGATCTGCTCGCGCAGGGCCCCGTGTGGTATTACAACGGTCTTGCGGTGGTCGGCTTCGCCGTGGCGAGCCTGCTGTTCTTCAACACGCTGTTCATGATCGCCCGCGCCGCTTCCAAGCGCGCCAAGGCGACCGGCAAAAACCCCGTGGCGGCGTTCTTCGGCATGCTGGGCGCGAATTCCTCCAAATACGGCGGATACATCGCCCATTTCGCCATGGCGGTCATCCTGGTGGGCCTGATCGGCTCCTCGATGTATGTCACTGAAAAAACCGGCTACATCGCCTACGACGAGGAAAGCGATACGGCGGAAAGCTTCGTGATCGACGATTACGAGCTGCGCTACACCGGCAACAGCGTCGAGACCATGGCGAACGGCGACGATGTGGTGTACCAGGTCGAGTTCGACGTTTACGATGCCGTCGACGGCGCATACATCGGACATGTCGATCCTTCGGTGCAGCTGGCGGCCTCCACGCAGCAGACCAAGCTCAACGCGTCGGTCATCGGCTTTCCGACCGAAGACCTCTTCGTGGTGTATCGCGGCGTGAACGAGGCGGGCGATTTGTCCATGGACGTGCGCGTGAATCCGCTGGTGAGCTTTGCTTGGGTCGGTTTCGGCCTGCTCATGCTCGGCACGGCTATCGCGCTGTTCGGCCGCCGTCGCGACCAGCGCGACGAGGTTTCCGGGAAAGAAGGCGAATAGCGCGCCGTTTCGAAGGCGTGCGACGCTTCGCGAAAGAAGACATGCATGACTGATGCTTTGGAAATACGCGGATTGACGAAGGTATTCGGCGATCGCAAGGCCCTCGACAAGGTGACGTTCTCGTTGCCTGAGGGGGCCTTCCTCTCTATTTTCGGACCGAACGGGGCGGGCAAGACCACGCTTTTGCGCATGCTGTCCACGCTCGCGCGGCCCACATCGGGCTCCATCCGCGTGATGGGGCAGGATGCCAAAGAGGAACCTGACAAAGTGCGCGAGCATATCGGGCTGATTTCGCACAATTCGATGCTTTATCCCGATTTGACGGCGTTGGAAAACCTCATGTTCGCAGCGCGTCTGTACGGCGTCGAAGAACCCGAGCAGCGCGTGCGCACGCTGCTGCGCGCGGTCGAGCTCGACCATCGCCGCTTCGACACGGTGCGCACGTTCTCGCGCGGCATGACCCAGCGCCTGTCGATCGCGCGCGCTTTGATCAACGATCCCGACGTGGTGTTTCTCGACGAGCCCTATGCGGGCCTCGACCCTCATGCGACGGAGATCTTCGATACGCTGCTCGCCGACCTTCGCGACGGCCGCACGTTCGTTATGGTGAGCCACGACCTGCAAAAGGGCTTCGATGCCTGCACCCATGCATTGGTGCTCGCGCGCGGTCGCGTGGTGGCGTTCGCGCCGAAAGAGGAACTCGATTTCGACGAGTTCACGCAGCTGTACCGAAAGACCGTGGGAATGGGGGTGTCCTGATGGCGCGAACGACTGCGATGAGGCGTCCGTCCACGTGGGCGCATTATGTCGCACTGCTGAAGAAGGACCTGTCCCAGGAGCTGCATACCAAAGACATGCTCACCTCCATGGGGCTGTACGCCCTGCTCGTGCTCGTGGTATACGGCGCCGCTTTGGCCCAGGCGGGAAGCGAGCTCGACATCCTTCAGATGGCGGGCGGCCTTTTGTGGGCCGTCGTGCTGTTC
The DNA here is from genome assembly GCA_030525985.1 of Slackia sp. GTDB lineage: Bacteria > Actinomycetota > Coriobacteriia > Coriobacteriales > Eggerthellaceae > Slackia. The sequence continues at coordinate 48,525 of JAUNDR010000005.1, forward strand.
ACGAGCTTGATGGGCCTGAACCGTTCGTTTTCGCACGAGAAGGAACAGGGCTGCCTCGAGGGCATCCTGCTCGTTCCCATGGATCGATCGGTGATTTTTTTGGCGAAGGCCACCGCGAATCTGATCTTCTTGCTCGCGGTGACGATCGTGGTCGTGCCGCTGTTCTTCTTTTTCTTCCTCGGGCAGGCGGGCGCTGCGCCGTCGTGGCCGCTCGCATTCGTGTGCCTGCTCGTCGGGGCGGTCGGCATCGCCGGCGTGGGAACGATGCTTTCCACGATAACGATGAACACGCGCGGCAAAGACGTGATGCTCGCGGTGCTGTTCATCCCGCTGATGTTTCCGCTTCTGTGGGCCTGCGTCTCTGCCACGACGGCCGTCATGTGCGCGACGGACGGATTCATGGACACCTTCGTCACCTCCATGGCGCTTGCCGCGGGCTACGACGTGGTGATGATCCTGGTCTCGTGGGTGCTTTACGACTTCGTGGTTTCGGCGTGATCGATCCGGTCGTTATTTTCGCCCGTTTCGCATGCTCGCGGTGTCCGGGAGCGTTTTTTCGCAAGAAACAGGAGCATCAGGGGCGGATGCCGGGCTTTGCAAGGCCGTCTTCAAGGCGGCGTGGATGAAAGGATTGTTGGATGGCTGATGAGAAAACGGCGCGTCTGCCGCGCGTCGGCGGGCGTCTCGATTCGCTGGCGCCTTGGGCGCTCGCCCTCGGCGCGCTGCTGGCGATCGCGGGCTTCGTGCTCAATTTCACCGTTGCCCCGCTTGTCAACGGCGCAACGGTCGCCGAGCCTGCCGTGATCGGCGGCACGCTTGTGGGCAACAAGCTGCTGCTTTCGCAGAAGATCTTCTACTGGCATATGCCCGTGGCCATGGCGAGCTTCGCCGCTCTCGTGTTCACGGCGTATTACAGCATTCGCTTCCTGATGACCAAGGAATACCGCTACGACGTGCGTGCGAAGCTCGCTACCGAGACATCGCTCGTCTTCGTGCTGTGCACCATGGCGACAGGAGAGATGTGGACGCGCTTCGAGTGGGGCGTCTGGTGGACGTGGGAGCCGCGACTGACCACGTATTTCGTGCTGATGCTCATGATCTTCGGATACTTCATCCTGCGCAACGCCGTGGAGGATACCGAGCGGCGCGCGGTGTATTCCAGCGTGTTCGGCATCTTGATCTTCATCGATGTGCCGATTTGCTTCATGATCACGCGCCTGATTCCTTCGAGCGTTCATCCGGTGATTTTCCGAACCGATTCCGGGCTGTCTCCCGAAATGCTGCTGCCGCTGCTGCTTTCGCTTTTCGGATTCCTGCTCATCGCGTTCGGCCTGTATCGCTTGCGCCTGCGCGTGCAGTTGATGGAAGATGCGCTCGTCCGCATCCAAGATAAATTGGAGGATTAACCATGGATCCCATTCTGGCTGAAATCTATTCCACCGTATTCGACGCCGCGCCGTTCGTGATCGCCGCCTACGCGCTGCTGTTCGCGATTCTGTGCGGATACGTCGTGTTCATCATGGGCAAGCTCAAGCGCACCGAGAAAAAACTCGCCGCCCTCGAGGAGCATGTCGACGAGCAAGAATAGCGATCGGGCGAAGCTCTCGCGAAGTTTGCGCGAGCCTTCGTTCTACGTGGTCGAAAGGTTGAAGAGCCCGTTCGCCGCGTCTCGAGGGAGGGATGCGGCGAACGGGTTTTTTCATGCAGGGGCCCTCAGCGGGCGAGCGTTGCCCGTCCGCGTTCGCCATCCGATGGCACGCGTGCGGCCGTCGCAATACGGAGCGTGAAAAGGAGACTCGCCGCATTCCTGCGGTTGCGCTGCGGCTGCGTTGACGGCTGAAGTAAAATAAGCGAATTGCGCGGGCGTCGCTCGTCCGCATTCGACGAAAACGGCGTCTGTGCCGCACGCCTTCCGGGCGGTCGGGCATATCGGCGCCGGCATCGATAGAACAGGAGATTTCCGCATGAAGGCTTTGATTCCCGCTGCCGGCATGGGCACGCGCTTCCTTCCGGCGACGAAGGCCCAGCCGAAAGAGATGCTGCTGGTGGTCGACCGTCCCGCCATCCAGTACGTGGTCGAAGAGGGTCTCGCTTCGGGCGCCGACGAGGTCGTCATCATCAACAGCCGCGAGAAGAAATCGATCGAGCAGCATTTCACGCCCGACCCCGAATTGGTGGAAACGCTGCGTGCCAAGGGCAAGGATGCGCTCGCCGATGCCGCCGAGCACGCCGGCTCGCTCAACGTCTCCTACGTGTATCAGGACGAGCCGCTCGGTCTGGGCCATGCCATCCACTGCGCCGCCGAGACCTGCGCAGGCGAGCCGTTTTTCGGTTTGCTGGGCGATGTTTTGGTTCCCGACAACGCCATTTGCCCCAAGATGCTCGAAATCTCGCGCGCGCACGGCGGCGCGAGCGTCATCGCGGTGCTTCCCGTGCCCGACGACCAGGTGAGCCGCTTCGGCATCATCGCCGGCCGCGAAGTGGAAGAGGGCGTGTGGAAGGTCGACGGCCTGGTCGAGAAGCCCAAGCTCGAAGACGCGCCGTCCAACCTGTCGGTGTTCGGCCGCTATCTGCTCAGCCCGCGCGTCATGGGGCTGCTCGCCGACGTGGAGCCGGGCGTGGGCGGGGAAATCCAGCTCACCGACGCGCTCGACGCCGTGCTGAAGGAAGAGGAGATGTACGCGCTCGTCATTTCGGACGAAGACGGCTTCGACACCGGCACGCCGGAAAGCTGGCTTGCAGCCAACAACGCGCTGTTCGCCCGCAAACAGGCCGCACAGGCGTAGCATTTCGAAAAATCGAAGCACGGAAGAAGGAATAACGTGGGTTTCAATGCGTTTTCAGGGGCATCGGGGCAGGACTTCTCCGATCTTCTGAAGAACACGAGAGGTTATGCGGGCGCCGCGGATGCGTCGCGCGCCGCAGCGGAGTTTCCCGCCGAAAGCCTCGATGCCATCACCGGTCCCGAACGTCGTTGGTCGTGGGTGGAGATAGACCTTTCTGCGATCAGGCATAACGTGGCGGTTGCGAAGCGCCGCCTTTCGCCCGGATGCCGTCTGATGGCGGTGGTCAAGGCGAATGCATACGGCCACGGCGCCGTTCAAGTGGCGAAAACGGCGATTTCCGCCGGCGCCGCCCAGTTGGCGGTCGCCACGGTCAACGAGGGCGTGCAGCTGCGCCGCGCCGGCATCGAGGCGCCCATCCTGGTGCTTTCCGAGCCTCCCGCCTCCGCCATTCCGCTGCTGCTGCACCATAATCTCATGCCATCGGTCTATACGGTGGAATTCGCCGTCGCCTACGGGGAAATCGCCGATCTGCACGGCGTGCGTGCGCCGTTCCATCTGGCGGTGAACACGGGCATGAACCGTATCGGCGTGCGCTTCGACGAGGCGGTCGAGTTTTTGCGCCAGATCGCGTTCCACCGCGCGCTCGAGCAGGTGGGCACGTTCACCCATTTCGCAACGGCCGATTGCGCCGAGACGCTCGATTTCAACATCCAGCTGCGCCGCTTCAAAGAGACGGTCGAAGCCATTCGCGCCGCCGGCATCGATCCGGGACTCGCGCACTGCGCCAACTCCGCCGCCATCCTGCGCTATCCCGAGACCCACATGGACATGGCGCGTCTGGGCATTTCCCTGTACGGATTCCATCCTTGCCCGGAAACGCGGGGCTATTTCGATCTGCATCCCGCGATGAGCGTGCATGCGCGCATCACGGCGGTGAATACGCCTCCTATGAGCGAAGGCGTGAGCTACGGCATGAACTATCGCAGCACGGGAAGCGTGAAGATATGCGCGGTTCCCGTCGGTTACGCCGATGGCTATGTGCGCGCCCTGTCGGGTCGCACCTCGATAATCTATGCGGGGCATCGCTGCCGCCAGGTGGGCAACATCTGCATGGACCAATGCATGTTCGAGGTCGATCTGCGCAGCCACGGCACGTATCGCCGGCTCGATCCCCATGTGGGCGATGAGGTGCTGCTTGTCGGCTCTCAAAACGGTGCGGCGGTCACCATCGAAGACCTCTGCGATTTGCTCGATACCATTCCCCATGAACTGTGCTGCGGTTTTTCCGCCCGAATGCCGAAGGTGTATTTGCGATGAGCGTTATCAACGACCACTTTGCGACGATCGTGCCTCAAACGGGGGAGTCGTCCGAGCGTTTGCTGGAAGATATCGCCGCTCAGGCGGCGGCGTGCCGGAAATGCGCGCTGTGCGAGGGACGCATGAACGTCGTTCCCGGCTTCGGAAATCCCGAGGCGCGCGTCATGCTGATCGGCGAGGCGCCCGGCAAAAACGAGGACCTGCAGGGCAGGCCTTTCGTGGGCGCGGCGGGCAAGTATCTCACCGAGCTTTTGGAGTATGCGGGCCTGACGCGCGACGAGGTATTCATCGCGAACGTGTTGAAATGCCGTCCGCCCTCGAATCGCAATCCGCGTCCTGACGAAATCGAGCTGTGCACGCCGTATCTGCGCGACCAGGTGCGCGCGATCGGTCCGGAATACCTCGTCACCATGGGCAATTTCGCGACGAAATTCATTCTGAAAACCGACCGCGGCATCACGGGTCTGCATGGAAAGCCCCATATGGCGGGGCGCTTCATCGTGTATCCGGTGTTTCACCCTGCCGCGGCGATTTACGACCGCAGCAAGCGCGATGCGCTCGAGGCCGATTTCACCGCATTGGGCGAGCGTCTGAAGCAGCCGCGCAGCGACGTGAAATAGCCGATAGCGGATATCGCCCCGGTTCGGTCGGCGGCGCGCGTCGCTCGGTCGCGTACCGCCGGGGGTTTTGCGCATATCGCGAGCGATTCTGCGTCGTCGCCTTATAATACGCGCACGCCGATGCCGTGCGAGCGGCTCGGCGTCGAAGGTTTTTCCGATGCGCGGTCTGCGCATCCGCAGGATAGGAGCGACAGATGGCGCAAAGCGAAGCGATGCCGACGAGCCGGGGCGGCCGCTACGATTTCGATCCGAAGGAATATTTGCAGCAAGGTCCGTGGCGCGACGTGCGTCTGGGGCTGCATCGCACCGAAGAGCTGCTCGAGCGGCTGGGCCGTCCGCAGGATGCATTGAAGATCGTGCATGTGGCGGGGACGAACGGGAAAGGCTCCACCAGCGCGTTCATTGCGGGCATCCTGCAGGCGGCGGGATATAAGACGGGATTGTTCACATCGCCCTATATCCTGCGGTTCAACGAACGCATTCAAATCGATCGGCACGATATCTCCGACGCCGATCTGCTCGAGGTGGCGGCCGACGTGCGCGAGCAGGCGCTGCTCATGGACGAGCAGCCCACGGCGTTCGAGTTGATCACGGCGGCGGCGCTGCTTCATTTCGCGCAGCAGCGCTGCGACGCCGTGGTGCTCGAAGTGGGGTTGGGCGGCAGGCTCGATTCGACGAACGTGGTGACGCCCGAGGTGAGCGTGATCACGCCGATCGACCTCGACCATACGCACGTGCTCGGCGACACGATCGAAAAGATCGCGCGCGAGAAGGCGGGCATCATCAAGCCGGGCGTTCCCGTGGTGAGCTATCGCCAGAAACCCGATGCGAAGCGCGTGATAGAGGCGGCCGCCGCCGAACGCGGGTGCGCGGTGACCGTTCCCGATTTCGATGCCGTCGATACGCGCATCGAGGCATTGTCCCAGGTGTTTTCCTATCGCGGCCTGCACGATGTCCGCTTGAAGCTTGCGGGGTCGTATCAGCCGAATAACGCGGCCATGGCGGTGGAGACGGCATTCGTCCTGCGCGAGCGTGGATTCGACATCTCCGACGATGCCATCAAGCACGGTCTTGAATCCACGGTATGGCAGGGCCGTTTCGAAGTGGTCGATGATGCGCCGATCACGATCGTCGACGGCGGCCATAACGAGCAGGGCGCCGCTGCTTTGGCGTCGTCGCTGCGCGCGTATTTCCCCGAAGGGGGCGTGGCGTTCGCCATGAGCGTTCTGTGCGACAAGAATTACCGGGCCATGATCGCCGACGTGCTGCCTTTGGCGCGCGCGTTTTTCTGCTTCGAGCCGCCCGATAACGACCGCGCCCTTTCGGCGGACGATCTGGCCGATGCGGTGCGCGCCGCCGTTGCCGAGCGTGCGGATGATTTTTCGACCTGCGTCGCCCATCCGCAGATTTTCTCCTGCGCGACCCCGCGCGAAGCGGTGATGGGCGCTCGGGCGCTGGCGGGCGCGGACGGCGTGGCGTGCTGCTTCGGCTCGCTGTATTCCATCCAAGAGATCATGGCGGCGATCGACGAGGACAAACGCCCGTAGACAGGCGCTTGTTCGTCGAATGCATCGTCATAAGAAAAAAGAGGCGGTTCGCTTGCGACGAACCGCCTCGTTCATGGTGCGGATATCGACCCGCCGCGTGCGATGGTGCCGATTTCGGCTACTTGCGGCCTTCCAGGACGGCGGCAACCGCTTCGGCGTCGAGTGCGCCGATCGGAGTGACGGGCTCGGGTGCGCAGGAGAAATCGCCCAGAAGCTTTTCGTAGTGCGCGACATCGCGCCATTGTCCCAGCTTGAAGCCCACGTTGTCCATGACGCCCACCAGGCGGAATCCCATGGCCAGATGCAGCTTGTCGCTTTTCTCGTTCGGCTCGGTCACCTTGCCGTGGGCGCTGCGCACGCCCTGCATTTCGAGCAGCGCGAGCAGGCGGTCGTAGAGCGCGCGACCCAGGCCGCGGCCGCGGCAATCCTGGGACAGATAGACCGAAAGCTCCACCGCCCAATCGTAGGCTTGGCGGGCGAAGAGCCTGCTCGCGTAAGCGTATCCTACGGGCACGCCGTCTTCTTCGCACACGATGTAGGGATACAAACAGATGCGCTCTTCGATGCGCTTGCGGAACTCGTCGACGTCGGGACAGATGCATTCGAACGTGATGGACGTGTCCACGTAGGGCGCATAGATTGCCTGCAAAGCCTCGGCGTCGTCGGTGGTGGCAAGACGGTACGTGTACACGGGTTCGTTCATAGTGCTCCTTTCGAAAGCCTCTGTCGGTGCGGTCGGAATGCGAAGCGCGCCTCGATCGACGAGACGGCGGTCCTGCATATGCGAACATGTGGAATGCGGATGAAACGCTCAGTGATGCGACGCATTTTACACCCAAAAGCACACGCCGGACGCCGCGACGCGCCGTTTTTCGAAGCCGCGCGTTTCCTGTCCTATCCGCGTGCGGCGCGCGCCGTGTCGAGGAAGGAGGAAAGCGAGCGGCGCAAATCGGGTTCGACGGTGAACGCGAATGCGTGCTCTTTGCGCGTTTTCCTCAAAAATCCCAGTTCGACGAGGCCGAGCAGGTCGGCGCGTGCCGTCGCGTAGGCGATATTCGCCATGGCGCGGTGCGTTTCTATCTTGAAGACGGCTTCAGGGTTGTCGAGCGCCTGCTGCAAGATCATGCGTTGCCGATGGTTGATATCGAACGTTCCCTGCAGATCGTGGGAAAGCCTGGTGTCGCGGCGAACGACGCGGTTGAATTCGGCTTCCATCTCGGCGATTTTTATCGTGACGAGCTTCGTGTACACGTCGACATAGGCGGTGAAGTCGACCTCGCTTCCGATCAGCGTCTCGGAATCTTTCGGCTCGACCGACACCAGGGGCGGACGATACAGCCCGCCCATCCAATCGCGCTGCGCCTTCATGATGGGCGCGTGCGTCAGAACGGGAAGGCCGGCCTTCAGGTAGAGAAGCTTCATGGCGAGGCTCGCCGCCGCACCGTTCCAGGCGGGCAGCGGCAGATGGCTCATGAAGATGTGACGGATGCCTTGCGCAAGCAGGAGCGGGTGTTCTTCGCGGTCGACGCCGCGTCTTTCGATGATGTTCGCGACGAGCTCGAGCGATTCGGCGCGGTTGCGCCGCGCTTTCTTCCAGACAAGGGGCGTTTCGGGTATCGGGTCGGCGGCCTGCCCCTCGATGCCGTGCGCAAGCTGCGCATGCAGGTCGAAAAGCATGGCGGGGGTGCAGGGCGTGTCCGCCATGGCAGGAAGGCTTCTTTGGATGCGGCGCACGTTGGCGAGCAGCTGCTCTTCGGGGCTTTCGGGCGCCCTTTCTTCAAGGATGAGCTCGCGCGCCCTTTCGTGGCCGATCGACATGCCGTCGCCGCGGATGGATTCGATGGCGTCGTCTATATTGCTTTCAAGCAGGAAATACGTCGCGTTTTTCGACGAGATGGCAAGATCGAGCGCCGATCCCGTTTTGCACGAGCGGTCTATTTCGGCGAGGTTGCGCGCGATCGATTTCGTCGGAACGTACCAGCCCCTTTTGCCTTGCGCGTCGGTCACGGGGATGGTGACGGCCATGGTTTTGCGCAGGGTCGAAAGAAGCGTCCACGCCTGCGCGCGGGTCACGCCGTCGGGCAGGGGCATCGTCTCGAATTCCGAGAAAAGCAGGGGCCGCTCGCCTGCGATGCGTCGTATTTCCGAGAAGGACTCGTCGTCAAGCACGGCGATGAGCCGGGCGAAAAGCTCGTCTGACAGATGCTCCATCGACGCTCCTTGTCTTCAAAGCGAACTATCGAAAAACGATAGTTGTGCGGGTTGAGGCTTTCGGAAATGCGAAAAAGCCGTTTCAGCGTATATTTCATCTATTCTATCTGGCTTTTCGCGAAATCGCTTCGCCATCCTTCCGATATTGGCAACTATCAATTAATGCGATATTGACAGTTTCTGTAAAACGCCTGGAAAATGCCCCTGTCGGCGCTTTGCCGATGCTTACTGAGGGAGGGAATCGATTATGGATAAGACGCAAGGACTGAGCCGTCGAGGCTTTCTCGGCGCAGGATTCGCGGCCGCGGCAGGCGTTGCCGCAACGGCCATGCTGGGCGGTTGCGCCCCGAAGGGCGGAGCTTCCGACGAGCCGTCTTGGAGCGAGGAATACGACGTCGTCGTGATCGGCGGCGGCGCGGGCGGCTATGCGGCGGCCATCGAGGCGGCGGAAAACGGCGCAAGCGTCGTCGTGCTGGAGAAAGCGGAGAAGATCGGCGGCGATTCGGCGCTGTGCGACGGCATTCTCGGCGGCTGGGGAACGCGCCTTCAAAAGGATGCGGGCATCGAGCTGACCGCCGACGAGGTGTTCGCATGGTTCACGGCGAACCCCGAGTGGTACGGCTCGTTCGACCTCGAGGTCGCCCGCCTCAATGCCGATAAATGCGGCGAGACGATCGACTGGCTGCAGGATATCGGCGTCGAGTTCGAACCCGAGGTGGGCCCGCGTTTCGGATACACCGAGCTTCCCGCGATCCATCAGGTGGTCGGCAAGGGCGCGGCCATGATGGACGTGCTCGCCCAGGCCGCCGAGGCCGCCGGCGTGAAAACCTACACCGGATCGCCCGCGGTCAGGTTGGTCGCCGACGAGGCGGGCCGCATCATCGGTGTGCGCGCCAAAAAGGGCAGCGACGATTTCGACGTGAAGGCGAACAAGGGCGTCGTCATCGCGTCGGGCGGTTTCGCCGGCAGCAGCGAGGTGCTGACGGCGTTCAATTCCGAAAGCGCGGGGCTGATGGCTCGCTCCGATCCCAATATGACGGGCGACGGCCTGCTTATGGCCATGGAGCACGGCGCGCATATCTGCAAAGCAGACCGACTTCCCCTTGTCAGCTCCCTTGCGGGGCTGGAGACGAAGTCTCCCGTCAACCTGAATTACGCCTTCCGTCTGCATGAAATCTGGCTCGATGCCGAGGGCAAGCGATTCTTCGACGAATCCACGCCGTTCGAAAGCCCGCTGGGACACAATGCCATCCTGCGCAAGCAGAACGCCCAGGGCGGCGCCCAGCCGATAGCCTTCATGGGAACGACCCCCGAACTCAAGGCGCTTTCCGAGAAGATGCCCATGCAGTGGCCGAGCGCCGAAACCGTGGAGGAGGCGGCCGCTCTTGCGGGCCTCGATCCCGTCGCGGTGAAGGCGACCGTCGATGCCTACAATGCGGCATGCGCGGCGGGTCGCGACGACGAATGCGGCCGTCCTGCCGAGTATCTGATCCCGCTCGAGCCGCCGTTCTACGTGGCGCCCATCACGTCGATGACCACGCTGAGCCTGGGCGGTTTGAAAATCGACGTCGACGCCCATGTCCTGCGCATGAAAAACCCCGCCGACAAGGGCGCGGTGCACCAGCCGATCGCGGGCCTGTATGCGGCAGGCGAGACGTGCGAGTGGAATTGCGCAGCCGGTTGGACGGTTCTCACGGCCATGACCACCGGCCGTATCGCGGGCCGCAATGCGGCTGCCGAACAGGTCGAGCAGTAGTCCGCTCGAGCCGAGACGTTTGCAAAAAAGGACAGCCGGCGGCCCCTCCCGCCGGCTGTCCTTTTGCAGATATGCATCCGAAAGCAACGCCCGAAGGCATGCCGCCGCGACAGCGGACGGCGCGCCTTCGGGCATCGTCGATTCAAGGCATGAAACAAGCCTCGCCCCCGGCCTAAGGATGAACCCACCTCGTCAAGGTGGGTGCTCGCAACGCGCTGCAAAGCTTTCGTGTCAACGGACGCGAATCCCTGTATTCACGCGTAATATGAAGCTCCCTCAAGTAATGCATCGGTCCATCGCAAAAAGACGGCTTCGGAAGCAAGGCTTGGTTCGAGTATATACGAGGCTTCGATGAAAAATACCCCTTGACATGAAATTTCAACCGTGGGTTTTTCGCTAGCGTCCTTTCGGCTACAAAGCGTTTTCGAATGAAGGTGGCCGGGTGCGGCCTGCGCTACAATGAGCCGATGCGAACCGCGGTCGAAAGGGGGAGCGTCATGGCGCGTGCCAAAGACGTGGTCAAACTCGTGCGCGACGGCCTGGGCGACACCACCTCGGCCGCTCGATTGCGAGAAATCATAAAGGTTCTCAAGCACACCGAGGTTTCCAAGGGGCTTACGCCTGCAAAGTTGGTGAACCTGCTCGAAGAGCTCGGGCCGACGTTCATCAAGCTCGGCCAGATCCTTTCGTCGCGCTCGGACATGCTTCCGCAGGAGTACTGCAATGCGCTTCAGACGCTTCGCAGCTCGACCACGCCCGAATCGTTCGAGCACGTGAAGCGCAGGTTGAGCGCGCTGTACGGCGAAGATTACAGCGCCATTTTCTCCGATATCGAGCAAGATCCGCTCGGATCGGCTTCCATCGCCCAGGTCCACAGGGCCCATCTTGCCGCGGACGACACGGCGGTTGCGGTGAAGATCAGGCGCGATCACGTGAAGCAGGATATGCAGCGCGACATCCAGCTGATGCGCCGCGCCGCCGACTTGCTCAATCTTGCGGGTCCCTCTATGCTCGCGGGCGTCGATCTGGGCACGGTGATAGACGAATTCGACCGCACGGTATGCGAGGAAATCGACTTCACGGTCGAGCGCGACAACCTTCTCCGATTCGCCCGCGGCCTGCGCGGGACGCAGGGGGTTTCCTGTCCCGCGGTATATCCCGAATACTCCGATGCCACGGTGCTGGTGATGGAGTTCATCGAAGGCATCTCGCTCGAGCACGTCGACGCGCTGAGGGAGGCGGGATACGACCTGCGCGACATCGGGGACAGGCTGGCGAACTCCTACATGCACCAGATGGTGGACACGGGGTTCTTCCACGCCGACCCCCATGCCGCCAACGTCATCGTGCGGTCCGCGCTCGGCGATGAAGAGCGCGCCGCCGGCAAGAAGGATCGCGGGGAAGTGGTGTGGATCGATTGCGGCATGATGGGAGAGCTTTCCCCTCATGAGCGGGGGTTGTTCTTCGACATGATGAAGGCGATGGTCTTCAAGGACGGCCATGCCCTGACCGATTTGTTCATCGAATGGGGGCGCGTAAGCGATGCTCCCGGCAAGAAGCTGAATTACGGACGGCTTTTGCAGGATTTGACCGCGCTGGTCAATCGCTATGCTGCCGAAGACGCCTACTCCATGGATATCGCGCAGCTGTTGAACGACATCATGGCGATCCTCGACACGGCGAACGTCGTCATGCCGCGCAGCTTCGTCATGCTCGTGCGCGGCTTGGCGTCGTTGCAGGGCACGCTGCTCTCGCTCACGCCTGAAATCAGCATCCTCAAAGTGGTGGAGGGCTATGTCAAAGAGCGCGGCACGAAGCATTTCGACCCGATCAAGGAGATGGAATCGCGCACGATGGCGGCGGTCGCCGCGGCTGATAAGGCTGTCGAGATTCCGGGGCGCATCGTCAATGTGCTCGACATGGCGGAAAAGGGCCGCCTGAAGCTCGGGTTCGACCTTGCCGAGGCCGACCGGCCTATGGAAAAGCTCGGCAAGATCGTCGACCGGCTGAGTCTGGCGATTATCACGGCGGGCCTGTTCATCGGCTCATCGACGATCTATTCGGCAGGCATGCAGCCGCAGCTGTTCGGGGTTCCCATCGTCGGGTTCTTGGGATATTTCGGCGCCGCTGTTTTGAGCCTGTACATCATCCGCAAGATCAGCAAGGGTGATTGACGGCGCGTTGCGGCCGATCGCGAGGGGGCGCATGCGGCGGTCGACTCGCGCTCATCGGTCGGCGGGCCGTCCTTTTCGAATGACCCTCGTAATCGAACAAGTGTTCTTATATAATAGCGGAGGCAGAGAAAACGGCAATGCCGTCGTTTCGGACGGATGGAAGGCGTGAAGCGTTTTATGGACACTCTTTTCACGGAAATGGACAATGCGGCGAAGTTCGCGGCGGCGCCGCTCGCCGTGCGCATGCGCCCTCGCACGCTCGACGAGCTGGCCGGCCAACAAGATGCCGTAGGTCCCGGAAGCTGGCTGTTCGCCGCTATCAAATCCGATTCGCTGTCCTCGGTCATCCTGTTCGGCCCGGCGGGAACGGGCAAGACCAGCATCGCGCATATCGTCGCCGAGGGAACCCGCGCGGCCTTCGTCGAGGTTTCCGCCATCGGCGGCACCGTGGCGGACCTGCGCCGTGAGATAAGCGCCGCGGAAAAGCGGCTTATCGTCAACGGCATGCGCACCATCCTTTTCGTCGACGAGATCCATCGTTTCAACCGAAGCCAGCAGGATGCGCTTTTGCACGCGGTGGAAGACCGCACGGTGATTCTTGTCGGCGCCACGACCGAGAATCCCTATTTCGAGGTGAATTCCGCGCTCATCTCCCGTTCGCGCGTCATCGAGCTTCAGGCGCTTTCCGATCAAGATATCGTTTCCATCCTGCAACGGGCGCTCGTTGACGAACGGGGGCTGAAGGGGGAGTTCGTCGTCGAAGACGACGCGATCGACGCCATCGTGAATCTTTCGGGCGGCGATGCCCGCAGCGCTTTGACCACGCTCGAGCTGTCGGCGGGCCTGGCATGCGAAAACGCATCGCACGCATCGGATGGGGCAGGCGGCGCGGAGGGGGAGGATGCCGAGGCGCGTGTCGAGAAGGGCATCGTCATCACCGCCGACATGGTGGAACTCGCCACGCCGCATAGGTCGCTTCCGTACGACAAGAACAAAGACATGCACTACGATGTGATCAGCGCATTCATCAAATCGATGCGTGGCAGCGATCCCGATGCGGCTCTTTACTGGCTTGCCCGCATGATCGATGGCGGAGAAGACCCGAAGTTCATCGCCCGCCGCATTTTCATCCTGGCAAGCGAAGACATCGGCAACGCCGATCCCCAGGCGCTGCTCATTGCCGAAGCGGCGTTTCGCGCCGTCGAGGTCATCGGGCTTCCCGAGTGCCGTATCAACCTCGCTCAGGCGGTGATCTATATGGCGCTCGCGCCGAAAAGCAACGCCGCAGAGGCCGGCATCGATGCCGCTTTGGCGGAAGTGCGCCGCGGGCCGCGCCGTGATGTGCCGAGCTATCTTCGCGACCGGCATCGTCCGGGGTCGGAGCATTACGGGCAGTACCTCTATCCGCATGATTATCCGGGCCACTGGGTCGATCAGCGCTATTTGCCCGATGGGCTCGAGCGAGGGTGTTTTTATCATCCGAGCGAGAACGGATGGGAGTGTTATCGCGTGGAGGCGGTGCGTCGCGACAGGGCGCAACGCAATCAGTGATACACTGAAAAGCTTGGTAATCCCGATAAAACAAGGGAGATGGAAGATATGGATATGTCGGTTATTTCCGAGGTCGTGCTGCCGGTCGTGTTCGTGGTGGTCGGCATCGCCTTGATTTGGCTCTTGGTGGAGCTTGTTATGTTTTTGCGTCACACCCGCTCGACGATCGATGCCATGGAAGCGCAGGTGACGCCTCTTTTGAAAGATGCGAAAGAAATCACGGAAAGCATCAAGCCCGCAGTCGACAAGGTCGATCCTCTGGTCGAGCGCGTGTCGCTTGCGGTGGATGCGGCGAACCTCGAAATCATGCGTCTTGACGGCATTTTGGAAAACGTCGGCAAGATCACCGAAACCACGGCAAGCGCCGCGAATGCGGTCGATACCGTGGCGAATACCCCGCTGAAACTGGTCAACAGCGCAACCGAAAAGCTTCGCAGCGCTTTTTCCGTGCGCAAGGCATCCGAGGAATCCGCCTCGCTGGCCCGATCCGCCGAATCCGAGCCCTTCGCCGATGCTCCCGTCGATGGCCTTTCGCCGCATGGCGAGGCGGATGCTTTCCCGATGGCGTCCGGCTCCGATGCCGCATGCGAGCCGTCTCGCTTCGAGGAAGAGCAGGAGGCCGAGCGCTCCGAAGCCGATTTGTATTTCACGTACGCTTCCGATAAGGAGGATTAGGTTCTTTGCAGGAAAAGCAGGCCGTCTCATACGAAAACGATGCGCGCGCCCGTCGCGGCGATGATGCGCGCCGCCGTTTCTATCAAGTATGGATGCTGATCGGCGCCGCCGCTGTCATCTACGTTCTCGGGTTCGCCCTCGATGTGCTCTCCACCCCCGTCGCCATCATCGCGTGGACGACGGTCATCGTGCTGTGCCTTCGCACCCCTGTCGCCCGTCTCGAGACGCTCGGCATTCCGCGCGTGGTCGGCACTGCGGTGTCCTACGTCGGAACCGCGGTCGTCATCGGCGCGCTTGTCGCCGTGATGTTCTCGCCCGCGTCGGGTATCGCCGAGCAGTTCTCCGACATGATGGCGGGCCTTCCCGGCTACGTTCAGGCGGCGATCGACTGGGCGAACGGGTTCTACGAGCAGTACGCATCGGTTTTCCAGGACGAATCGGTGCGCGATTGGCTCAATTCCGCCGCCGAGGCCTTGACCTCGTGGGCGTCCGCCGCCGCCCGCCTGTCGGCAGATGGGGTGGTCGGGTTCGGCACGGGAATCGCGAACTCGCTCATGGTGATCGGATTCGCCCTGGTCGTCGCGTTTTGGATTCTCATGGAACTTCCCGCTATCGGCCGCGAGGCGAAGCGCTTCATTCCCGCGCATCGCGCCCAGGAAGCCGAGATGTTCCACCTTACGTTCACACGCGTCATGGGCGGATACATCAAGGCGACGATCGTGCAGTGTTTTTTGATCGGCGTGGTTTGCGGTGCGGGCTTCCACGTCATCGGCATTCCCAATGCCACGGCGCTCGGCCTGATCACGGGCGTCATGAACGTGATCCCCGTTGTGGGCCCCTGGATCGGCGGCGCGGTGGCGGCGTTGGTGGCGCTGTTCGTCGGGCCGTGGGTATCGCTTTCGGCTTTGGTTCTGACGATTGTGGTGCAGCAGTTCGTTTACACGTTCATCTCGCCGAAGATCATGGCCGATTCGGTCGACGTGCACCCGGCGCTCGTCATCGTCTCCCTGTTTGTGGGAAGCGCCGTGGGCGGCGCCATGGCGGGGCTTGTGGGAAGCGTTGTGGGAATGCTGCTTTCCATCCCGCTCGTCGCGATCGCCAAATCGGTATTCGTCTTCTATTACGAGAAGCGCACCGGAAGGCAGGTGATATCCGAAGACGGCGTGTTCTTCAGGGGAACGCCTACGTCGTTGGAATCCGATTCGAGCTTGCCCGACGCCGTGGCCGATGCCGTGGCTCCCGCTCGCCCGCGGGCGGCATCGTTCTGGGGACGTCGTCGCGGCGCCTCCGATGGTGACGGACCCGAAGGTGCGCCCGACGATCGGGGCTAAATGCGTGGATTGGAAAGAATGCGTTCATCCCGTATTCGCGTGCAGCCTGCATTTTGGCTATTATTTCGCTGTTCAAGAAAAAAGGCGCAAGAGCGCCCGTGAGAGAAACGAGAGTGAGACCCGCTACATGAAGTACATGACCACTGCGGAAATCCGCGAGAAATACCTTCGATTCTTCGAAGAGAAGGGGTGCAAGCGCATGCCTTCCTCCTCGTTGATCCCCGACGATCCGAGCCTGCTGCTTACCAGCGCCGGCATGGTGCAGTTCAAACCCTACTTCCTCCATGTCAAGGAGTTCGATCCCGCTTATGTCGGCTCCACCACCGTGCAGAAGTGCGTGCGTACGAACGACATCGATATCATCGGCACCACCGGTCGCCATCTGAGCTTCTTCGAGATGCTGGGCAACTTCAGCTTCGGCAAATATTTTAAAGACGAGATGTGCGCCTGGGCTTATGAGTTCGCCACCGAAGAGCTCGAGCTTCCCAAGGACAAGCTGTATTTCACCGTATTCGAAGACGATGACGAGACGATTGAAATTTGGAAGAGCCTCGGCGTTTCCGAAGATCATATCTCCCGCCTGGGCGAGGATGACAACTTCTGGCGCGCCGGTCCCACCGGTCCGTGCGGCCCGTGCTCCGAAATCTATTTCGATCAGGGTCCCGATTTCGGTTGCGGCAGTCCCGATTGCGCTCCCGGCTGCGATTGCGATCGCTTCCTCGAGTTCTGGAACTGCGTGTTCACCCAATACGACGGCCAGGAAGACGGCACGCTCGCACCGCTTCCCACGAAGAATATCGACACCGGCATGGGCCTCGAGCGCATGGCGGCCATCATGCAGGGCGTGCAGTCTAATTACGAGACCGATGTCATGCGCGACCTCATCGGCGTGGGCGAACGTTTGAGCGGCAAGGCTTACAAGGCCGACGCTGCCGACGATCTGTCGCTTCGCATCGTGGCCGACCACAGCCGCAGCGTTTCCTTCATGATCGCCGACGGCATCCTTCCCTCCAACGAGGGCCGCGGATACGTGCTGCGCCGCTTGCTGCGCCGCGCGGTCATGCATGGTCATAAGCTCGGCATCGAGGGCGCATTTCTGTCCAACTACGTCGACGCCATCGTTCGCCTGATGGGCGAGGTCTATCCCGAAATCGTCGACAATCGCGAGCTGGTCGAGCGCGTCATCCTTTCCGAGGAAGAGCGTTTCGGCGTCACGCTGCGTCAGGGCCAGGCCTACCTTGCCGACGCGCTGGAGAAGCTCGAGGGAGGCGTTCTCGACGGAGAGACCGCTTTCACGCTGCACGACACGTACGGCTTCCCGGTCGAAATCACCGAGGAGATCTGCGCCGATGCCGGCATCACGGTGGATAAGGCGGGCTTCGAGCAGTGCATGGACGAGCAGCGCGCCCGCGCCCGTGCCGCCACGAAAGACGATGCCGAGGCGGCGTGGAGCACCTACGGCGGCATCCACGACGAGTTGCTGAAAGAGCTGGGCGCCACGGGATTCGTGGGCTATGACCGCCTGAGCGCTTCCGCCGAGGTCAAGGCCCTCGTCAAAGACGGCGTTCGCGTCGATGCGCTTGCCCAAGGCGAAGAGGGCGAGGTCATCCTGAGCCTGACTCCGTTCTATGCCGAGATGGGCGGCGAAGTGGGCGACACCGGCACGATCGAGGCCGAGGGTATCAAGCTCGATGTCGTGGATACCAAGGCGCCTGCCAAGGGCCTGGTCTGCCATTCGGCAAAGGTCGTCGAGGGCACGCTGCGCGTGGGCGATACCGTGCGTGCGATCGTCGACGAGCTGCGCCGTAAGCGCATCACGCGCAACCATACGTGCACGCATCTGCTGCATTCCGCATTGCGCCAGGTGCTCGGCGAGCATGTCAAGCAGGCGGGCAGCTATGTCGGCCCCGACCGTCTGCGTTTCGATTTCACGCATTTCGAGGGCATGACGCCCGAGCAGATCGCCGAGGTGGAGCGCGTCGCCAACGATGCGATCATGCGCGCCATTCCCACGACCATCTACGAGACGTCCCTCGATGCCGCCCGCGAGTCCGGCGTCACGGGCCTGTTCGGCGAGAAGTACGGCGATGTCGTGCGCGTCGTCGAGGCGGGCGAGTTCTCTCGCGAGCTGTGCGGCGGCTGCCATGTCGCCAACACCGCCGAAATCGGCTTCGTGAAGATCGTTTCCGAGGCAAGCGTCGGCGCGAACGTGCGCCGCATCGAGGCGGTGACGAGCTTCGATGCGTTGACGTACATGAACAAAATCGAAGCCGAGCTGAAAGATGCTGCCGGCGAGCTCAAGGTTCCGATGTTCGACGTCTCCGAGCGCACCGCCGCCAACATCCGTCTCATCAAAGAGTTCGAGGCGAAGGCGAAGCAGGCGAAGAAGGCGGCCGCCGAAGGCAACGTGGCGGAGCATATCAAGGCGATGGTCGATGTGGGCTATCCGCTGGTCATCGCTCGCATCGACGGACTTGACGCGGGCGCATTGCGCAACGCATGGGATGTCTTGCGTTCGCGCATGCCCAAGCCCGGCGCCTGCGTTATCGGCACGGTGAACGACGACAAGCCGGTCATCATGGCGGCAGGCACCGATGAAGCGGTCGCTGCAGGATTCAACGCCGGCGCGCTCATCAAGGAAATCGCCTCCAACATCAAGGGCGGCGGCGGCGGAAAGCCCACCATGGCGCAGGCAGGCGGCAAGGACGCCTCCGGCATGGATGCCGCTCTGGATGCGGCGCGTCAGGTGCTCGGCGCATAGGTTGCATATGTCTTCGGTGCGCCGCCGCAAAGCGTCTTCGCGCGGCGGCGTATCGAAAGCGATTCAGACGGGTCCGTTCACGGACCCGTCTTCATGAACGAAGGGGTTTTGTATGAGGACGCTTGCTCTCGACATCGGGGAGGTGCGCATCGGTCTTGCCGTCAGCGACGCGGCAGGCAGGGTGGCGACTCCTTTGAAGGTGCTTCCCGCCAAAGACGTGCTTTCCGACGGCGCCGAATTCAGGCGCATCGTGCAAGACTGGGAGATAGAGCGCCTGGTATGCGGCCTTCCTTATACGCTTGCGGGCGAAGAGGGGCCCCAGGCGACATCCATCAAGGAGCGGGCGAGCCGCATCGCCAAGGCGCGTTCGCTGCCGCTGTTTTTCGCCGATGAGCGCATGAGCTCTCGCGAGGCGAAACGCATTTTGCGTGAAGAGGGTTTGGACGAGCGGGCCATGCGCGGTAAAGTAGACATGATTGCGGCAAGTCTGTTCCTGCAATCATGGCTCGATGCCGAAAACGGCCGCGAGTTCTGAGCTCGCGCAGCATTCCTGCGCCCGATCACAGATAAGGAAATCCATGCGTCGTAAGCAGATTACGTATAGCTCCCATCCCAATCATCGCGCTCGCATGGTACATGCGCAGGGCGAGCGTCAGTTCAGAACCTACGATACGTCCCATATTCGCCCGCGCAAGAGCAAGGCCCCCTTCGTCATAGCCTGCGTTCTTGTTGCAATCGTCGTTGCGGCGGGCGCCGTGTTCGCCTTCGGTGCGGTGAAGGGCTGCTCGGCAGACACCGAGGCGATCGGTTCCGAGCAGGTCGTTTCTTCCGATGTGCGTGCTACCGTCCTCGAGGGCGCCACGGCATCGGATGTCGCATCCGCCCTTGCGGCGGCAGGCGTCATTCCCAATGCCGACGATTTTCTCGCTCGCGCCAAGGCGCTCGAGCTCGACGGTCTTTTCCAGGCGGGCACCTACCATTTCCATGCCGGCATGACGCTCGACGACGTGGTGCGCGCCGTCTCCTCGGGCGATTTGGGCACGGTTTCGCTCACTATCCCCGAAGGCTATAAACTCGCGGACATCGCCGCCGCCGTGGAGCAGGCGACCGAGGGCCGCGTGAGCGCCGCCGATTTCAGCGCGGCCGCGTCCGATGCGCGCTCGTATGCGTCCGATTACGCGTTTCTTGCGGATGCTCCCGAAGGCGTGTCGCTTGAGGGGTTCCTGTTCCCCAAGACCTATGAATTGGGAAGCGATGCCACGGCCGATTCGATCGTGCGCATGATGCTTTCCCAGTTCAAGACCGAAACGGCATCGCTTGACTGGTCGTATCCCGAAAGCCTGGGGCTGTCGGTCTACGATGCGGTGACGCTCGCCTCCATCGTCGAGAAGGAATCCAGCGGCGACGAGCGGATACGCTCCCAGGTGGCGGCGGTGTTCTACAACCGCCTGAGCTCCCGCAACGTCGAGACCAACGGCTTTTTGCAGTCGGACGCCACGACGGCCTACGAAGTGGGCCACGATCCGAGCGCCGAGGAAGTGCAGGCCGCGACGCCTTACAGCACGTATGCCAATCCCGGGCTGCCGCCCACGCCGATCTGCTCTCCGAGCATCGATTGCCTCCAGGCGGTGTGCGCTCCCGCGTCCGATTACGACGACTATTACTACTTCATTTTCTGGAATAACGATGCCGGCGAAGTCGAATATGCGTTCAGCAAAACCTACGAAGAGCACCAGCGCGCTATCGCCGAGCATCTGTAGGAAGCATCATGTCGTTTTTCAAGCCTGACCGTTTTTTGACGCGCATCACCGACCTCGATCCCGTTTCCGATATCGCCGATGCGGGCTTCTCGCACGTGTTCCTCGATCTTGACAACACGCTTCTGACGCGCGATACGCACGAGGTTCCCGAAGACATCCGCGCCTGGCTCGATCGCGTGCGCTCTGTCGGCGTAAGCGCATGCATCCTCACGAACAATTGGCACCACGGCGCGCATGAATGGGCGCAGCGTCTCGGGCTTCCCATCGTTTCGCACGCCGTGAAGCCGTTGCCGTTCGCCTATCTCGTCGCAATGAGGAAAACGGGGGCGCGCCGTAAATCGACGCTGTGTATCGGCGACCAGCTTATCACCGATGTCTGGGGCGCCCATGTTTCCGGCATGCGTGTGGTTATGACGAAGCCGCTGGTCGAGGCCGATTTGAAGCACACGCTCATGCTGCGTCACGTGGAGAAGCTCTTCATGCGCGACGTTCGTCCCGAGCGCTAGCTGCAAGTTCGCGCCGGAGCATGCGGCGGGTTTGCCGCGTGCTACAATCGTCGCGAAAATACGACTATGTTGGGGGCATGATGCGTTACGAAATCGCAGGAGAGCCGCGAAGCGCCGTTTTGACGGCCATCATACAAGACGTTCCCGCGGGCTTGCCCGTGCGATGCGACGCCATCGACGCCGATGTGGCGCGATGGGCGCATGCGAACGATTGCGCCGAAGAAACTCCCGGCGTCGTGCTGCATTCCGGCATTTCTTGCGGGCGTACGACGGGCGCACCCATCATGATGACGCTCGACAACGTCGCCTATGCGCAGGCGGCGGGCAGGCGCGTGCGCAAACGCAGCACTCCGTGTCCCGGCACTCCCGAAGCCGTCGGCATGCAGAAATATGCGCTCGATAACGCCGATCTGCTCGAGTATCGCTGCGCATCGCGCCTTGATGCTATGCGCGTCGCGGCGGCGGGCATAGCGCGGGAATTCCTCGCCGACTTCGGGGTCGATATCGTGTCGTGCGTGACGCGCATCGGCAAAGCCGCCATGCATGCCAGCCCCTTCGATGCGCCCAAGCCTCCCTCGCC